>JBFELL010000048.1:0-17283 GCA_041552135.1 Gammaproteobacteria bacterium | reverse complement strand
TCGCTGGCCTGGTATTCGAAGGTGCCATTGTCGAGATCGACCACCAGGGTGCCGTGAGCGCCGGCGACCGTGACAGTACCGGCGCCGGTCAGGTCTGAGCCATTAACGGCTGTCACACTGGCGCCATCGGCGCCGGCCTCCGAGACCAGTGACGCCAGGCTGGCACTGGCCGAGGTGGCACCCTCCTCTACATTGATGGCGCTGGCAGTTGCCACAGCAGGTCCGTCATCGGTGACGTTGATGGTCAGCGTCGAGCCCGCCGTATCCCCGTCACTGTCCGTGACCAGAATGCTGAAGCTCTCCTGCACCAGGTCCGCCGTACCGGTCTGGTTCACGCCCGAGTGGTCCGTCGTGCTGTCGCTCAGCGTGTAACTCCAGTTACCGTCGATGTCGACGCTGAGATTGCCGTAGACACCCGTGATCAGCGTCGTGCCTGTCGCCGCCACCGCCTCGCCGTTGACCGTCAGGCCCGCGAGCGTGTCACCGCCGGTGCCGATGCTCAGCGCGCCGCCAGTCGTGTGCGTTCCACCGCCGCTGCCATCCGCCAGCGCGGACTCGTCCACCGTGCCGCTGTCGTCCAGGACGCTTGGCTGCGAGTCCGCCGCCACTTCGACCGTCAGCTGCGCACCCGCCTGGTCGCCATCGGCGTCCTCGACGGTGTAGTCGATGACCGCCGTACCCTCGAAGCCCGCCGCCGGCGTAAAGGTAATATCGCCGCCGGGCTCGAACGACACCACACCGGCACCCGAATTCAGGCTGGCCGCCACCAGCGTCGCCCCGTCCGCACCCGGCACGTCGTCCGCCAGTACGTTGTAGGTGACCGCCGCGTCCTCGGCCGTTGTGGTGGCATCGGCGCTGGCCACCGGACCGTCGTCGGTGACATTGATTGTGAGGCTGCCGCTGGCCGAGTCGCTGTCATGGTCGCGCACCATGAAGTTGAACACATCCTGCACCTGATCGGCCGTACCGGTCTGGTTCACGCCCGTGTGGTCCGTGGTGCTGCCGCCCAGCGTGTAGCTCCAGTTGCCGTCGATGTCGATGACGAGATCGCCGTAGCTGCCCGTGATCACTGTCGTGCCCGTGGAGGACACACTGGTGCCATTGACTTCCAGCGTGAACGGCATATCGCCGCCCGGGCTGAAGTTCAGCACCCCGCTGGTGGATTCGTTCGGGCTGCCCGCATCGCTGCCGCCGGTCAGTGCCGCCTCGTCCACCGTGGCGTTGCTGTTATTCGCCGTCGGCGTATTGACATCCTGCAGGGCAAAACTGACCGTCGACTGCGAGGTGTCACCGTCGGCGTCCGTGAGTGTGTAGGTGAAGACATCGGTGCCGTTGCTGTTGTCGCTGGCCAGGTAGGTGTAGCTGCCGTCGGCCTCGACGACCAGCGTCCCGAGCGCCGTGACCACTGTCGCCTCGCCGCTCACTGCGTCGAAGACCAGCTCGTTGCCGTTGACATGCGTCAGCATTGCCCCGTCGGCCCCCCGGGTGTCGTTCGCCAGCAGGTTGCCCGCCGTGCTGGCACCCTCGTTGACATCCACCGTGCCGTCGGCGCTCGCCACCGGACCATCGTCGGTGATCGCGATAATGAGGGTATCGCTGGCAACGTCATTGTCCGAATCGACAATCTGTGCCAGGAAGCTGTCCTGCACCTGGTCCGCCGTGCCGGTCTGGTCCACACCCGCGTGGTCCGTCGTGCTGCCGCCCAGCGTGTAGCTCCAGCTGCCGTCCCGGTTGACGCTCAGATCACCGTAAACACCCTCGACGTGTGTGCCGTCCGCCGCAATCTCGATGAAATTACCGGCCTTGTCCTGCACCTGCAGCACGCCCGGCACATCCTCACCGGTATCGAATACCAGCTGGCCACTGGCGGTATCGACACCGCCGCCACTGCCGGTTGTCAGGGCCGATTCGTCGACCATGCCGCCGTCGGCGACAATCGTCGGTATCGAGTCCGCACCGACCGAGACGGAGAACTGGCCGCTGGCCTGGTCACCGTCACCGTCCTCGATGGTGAAATTGATGATGGCGACGCCATCGAATCCTGGCGATGGCACGTAGGTCACATTACCCGCTTCGTCAAATATCGTAATGGTGCCGTCATCGGCAACGGCCAGCGAAACGTCTTTCAGGATCGCACCATCGGCACCCGCAGTCGCGTGATCGAAGACATTGAAGGTAATGGCGGTATCTTCCGGCGTGTTGGTGCCGGCATCGGTAATCGACGGGCCGTCATCATTGACGACGATCGTGATATTGCCCTCGGCGGTATCATCATTGCCGTCCGTCGCCGTGTAGCCAAAGTCCAGGTTGATAGCATCATTCGGGTCGGAGCTGTCGGGATGGTCAAGGGGCTGCTCGAGGGTGAACAGATAGCCGGAACCGGCCGGATCGAAGACCAGCGTAAACACCGTAGTGCTGCCCGCGTCGATGGTGCCGCTGTAGTTGCCCCCGGCATCGACGCTGACGGCAACCGGCTGGCCGGCGGATGTCAGCATGCTCGACGCCGTAAAGCTGCCGTTGCCATTGATCTCGCCTGGACCGTCATCACCAAAATCTGCCGAAACCGTCTGCGCGCCGGTCGACACCGCCGGCGACATCGCCGACTCGTCAACGGCAGACAAGCCGTTTCCGGCATCCGGTATCGAGTCGACATCGACCGTCACCGTTGCCGAGGCCGTCAGCGAACCATCCGTCACAGTGTACTGGAACGATGCCGTGCCGTAGAAACCCGGGTCCGGGGTGAACAGGATCTGGTCACCCAGCAGTTCCACGGTGCCATGTGCCGCCTTGCCGACCGATACGAGTGTCAGCGGATCGCCATCCGGATCGGCGTCGTTTGCCAGCAGCTGTGCCGTATCAATGGTAAGCGGCACATTTTCCCTGGTTAACAGGGCGTCGTCGTCTGCACCTGTGGTGTTGTCGTCATGCGGTTCCGGCGCACGGTTTACGGGCGTCTGCAGCAGCTCCTCATCGACATCGGCAAAGCCATAACCGATTCCCGTGGTTTCATGACCGCTCTCCGGCGTAACCCGGCGGCCACTCTCTTCCAGGCGCACAACAGAAGTACCGCTGTCCTCCTGCACCGCTTCACCGGCGGCCGGCGCCTCGGCAGTTTCCGTCGGGTCTTCACCCTCCAGAATGGACTGCACGATGTCGGCGGCATCGGCGCGGGCCGATGCCAGTGTGGCGGGAGTCCCGAATCCGGGCGCAGGCACCCCGTCACCAAGGGATGCCATTGAGCCCGGGTCGACATGCCGAAGCGAACCGTCCAGCAGTTTCAGGTCAGCACTGCCATCTGCGGATGTCTTGATGACATCGTCGGTATAAACAAAATCACCGGTATGCAGGGTCTCGATACCGCCGTCTGCGTGGATAACCTCGACATCACCGGCAAGTGCCGTCACGACACCGGCGTGGGAAAGCGCCACGAAACCGGCAGCATCACCATCTGCAGATAACTGCTGAGCCGAACCGGTGAGCCCGGCGGGGTCAAAGATGCCGCTGTCCAGTCTGGCCGTGAAGTCGGGCCCAAGGGAGTAGACGGACCCGTCGAGGAAACGGATGCCGGCTGTAGCGTCTTCCGCGGTTATTACCGTGTCACCGGCATAGATGGCACTGCCGGCCTGCAGCAGTTCTGTGGATCCATCCGTATGTATGACCGAGACCTGCCCATCCAGGCTCTCGATGATGCCAATCTGGATACTCGCCATATAGACCCCCTCTTTCCATGCCAGCCTTGCTGATAATTTCCTTAAACAGCAGAGACTTGAAAAACTATCTTATACATGACCCTTACATATCGCCAACCCTGCTGTCTATGGTACTCAGGGACAATGTATGGCACCGTTCAGTGCCATTTCACCCACTCTTTTATCTTCTCCGGTTGCCGGTAGATATAAGAGCCATCATCAATCTGCCGTAAGTCCTGTCGGATCGGCTGCATCAGGTGGCGCGGCGCCCAGATTTCGCCAGCCATCACCTTGGCAATCGCTCTTATTAATAGCGGCCGGATTTCCCCGATCGTGAGGACACCCCGAACTCCATGCATCAGGGCCCACAACGCCTTGTTTTTGCTGGTTTCCCTGAGAAACAGCAGACAATGGACCTCGGGATAGCTGGACAGCAGCATATTCAGCGGCTCGAAGCCGTCACGCAGCACCAGGGCCTCGTCAATGAGCAACACCTCCGAGCGGGTCAGGGCCAGCCAGGCACCGTGACCGGTCAGATCAGTCAGTGACGCAACCAGTTCGATTGCCGGATCATCCGCCAGCATATCCGCGCATCCCACCATGGCGGCCCCCTCATCCGACGCAAGCGTTATCTTTGTTTTTATCATAACTATTTGTTTCCTATGGAGTAAAATAGTCTACGCCGGGCACCGGGCAGGCACAATTGGACTTAGGTACCAACGTCCTCCCCGGGTGATGGTTTCCCGGCAGCCCGCCCCGAAGCCGCGTCTTGCCCGCTGACATACAAACATCAAAGAAACGCGGCCTGCCTGCCGATAACCCATGGAGTACCCCGAACAGGCCATCTGTGAACCAATCCATCCCATCGACAGCCCCGGTAACCGGCAAGCGTTGCAGCCGCCTCCCGCGCAAGGCGGTGGTTCGCCTGGCGGGCTCAGGCGCCGGGTTATCGAGGCACGGCACACCCGGTGGTGCCATTACATTACGCTTATGGCCATTTCTGCTGGCTTTTGCCGGCCTCTACCTGATGGGCCAGACCGCGTGCCTCGCCGGCAGGTTCTCGCTGGATAACCAGGCGATTGAGAAAATCCACCGTCAGCATGGAGAATATGCCAGGCGACGTGTCGTCTTCTGGCAGGATCTTATTCAGTCCGCTAGCGGCCTGGGCGACATGATGAAACTGCAAAAGGTGAATGCATTCTTCAATGCACTCGAATTCATCAACGACAGTGATCACTGGGGCAAGACTGACTACTGGGCAACCCCCTTACAGACCCTCACGACCAATGGTGGTGACTGCGAGGACTTTTCCATCGCGAAATACTTCACCCTGATCGAGATGGGCATTCCGGCCGAACGCATGCGGCTTACCTACGTGAAGGCGCTGGAACTCAACCAGGCTCACATGGTATTGACCTATTACCCGGAACCGGATGCAGAGCCAATGATACTGGATAATCTGGTTGCGGAAATCCGGCCATCCAGTAAACGCGCTGACCTGCTGCCGGTTTACAGCTTCAACGGCGACGGCCTGTGGCTGGCAAAAAACCAGGCCGGTAATGATAAACATGTGGGTCATTCCAGCCGCCTGGGTCCGTGGCGTGACGTGATTGCCCGCATCAGCGACGAATACACCCGGTAGGCTGTGAAATATGCTTTGTCCCGGATTACCCCTATACTGCGACGGCTTCAGTCAGTAGCAGCGAAACCATGACCCTGTACCGACAGCTCATTGTCATCGTCATCGCCCTGTTCATAGCCGGCTTCATCGGCTCGTTCAGCATCAGCTCTGCGAATCTGCGCCATTTTCTCGACAAGCAACTGGCCTCGCATGCCCAGGACACCGCCACCTCGCTGGGCCTGTCGCTTTCGACAGCCGTTCACAGCGATGACCAGCCTGTTCTGGAGGCCATGATCGATGCCGTATTTGATCGCGGTTATTACCAGCGTATCGAGGTGACTGCCGTTAACGGCGAGACGCTGGTCGAACGCAGCAACCCGGTCAGGATCAAGGATGTACCCGACTGGTTCGTCCGGCACGTGGGGCTCGACACACCGGGCGCCGAGGCCCTGGTCATGGCCGGCTGGAAACAGGCCGCAACCGTACATGTCAGCAGCCACCCGGGACACGCCTACCGGGAGTTGTGGCAAAACACGGTAGATACCTTCTGGATGTTTTTCCTGACCGCCCTGGCGGTCATGCTCCTCGGACTGATCATGATACGCGTCATGCTGCGCCCACTGCAGGGTGTGGAATCCCAGGCGGAGGCTGTCTGTAACGGCAGTTACCCGATCCAGGAGAAACTGCCACGGACACGCGAACTGCGCCGTGTCGTGGAAGCCATGAACCGGCTCAGCCGCAAGGTCAATGAAAGTTTCGCGAAACACTCGGCGTTGACCGATCGCCTGCGCAACGAGGCCTATCGGGACCCGCTCACCGGGCTGGGCAACCGGCGCTGGTTTGACCAGCAACTGCAGCACCAGCTGGATACGCAGGAAACGCCTGCCCGGGGTGCATTGATTCTCGTCGCCTTGCAGCGGCTGGACAGGGTCAATATCGACTCCGGTTACCAGGCAGGTGACCATCTGCTGCAGACAGTGGCGGAACTGATCGAATCACGCATCAGGCACTATCCGAACTGTTACGTGTCAAGGCTATCCGGCACGGAATTCGGACTTATCGGCGTCGACCTCGGTGCCGGCGAAGCAGAAACACTGGCGGGCGAACTTGCCCGTGATCTTGCGCAACCCGGCGTCGCGGACATGACTCCGGAGGCAGGTATTGCCCACATCGGCGTGGCCATGTGGGAGCATGGCGATGCGGCGGGCAAACTCCTTGCCGAGGTGGATATCGCCATGCGCACGGCACAGGCCAGCGGTGACAACGCCTGGCATCGCTACAAGCCAGCGACAGAGAGTGCCACACCGGTACGCGGCACCATGGAATGGCATGATTACCTGCGCCAGGTGATTCACACCGGCGGCATCACCCTGTTCACGCAATCCGTGTATACGCTGTCGGATGGCCCACCCCGGCCGATACACCGCGAACTCCTGGCACGCCTGACAGACGACAACGGCAAGCCGGTAGATGCCGGCCTGTTTATGCCCATTGCGAGACGTCTCGGACTGGCCATCGAGATTGACAGGACCATCGTCAGCCTCGCAATACAGCACCTGGAAGCGCACCGCAATGACAACATGCCAGTTGCCGTCAACCTCACCGCCCGCTCGGTGCACGATCCGGCATTCCTTGGCTGGCTGCATGAAACGCTCTCGGACAACCCGGGCACGGCAAAACGGTTGATGTTCGAGTTGCCGGAGAGCGCCATTGCGACAGATACCCGTAATGTAGCAGCGGCAATAGAACGACTGGCAGCAGCCGGCTACAGCTGTGGCATCGATCATTTTGGCCGCAGCTTCCAGTCACTTGCACATCTGCGCAGCCTCAAGGTGCAGTATCTGAAGATCGACGGGGCGTTCACCCGGGATATACACAGGGACAGCGACAAGCAGTTCTTCCTCAGGGCATTGTGCGATACGGCGCACAGCATTGACATACAGGTTATCGCCGGGGCAGTGGAAACCGGGGACGATGCCGGGATGATAGCCAGGCTGAATGTCGACGGCGTGCAGGGGCATCTGTACGGTAAACCGGTACCGACCTGAATCCTGCTAGAGGATATCCTCCTCATCGACCATAAGGTACCCGACCCCCCCCAGTTCGCTGCGTATGCGCTGGCGCTCCATGAGTTTTTTCTGGGCCGACTGCGGCAAATCGGTCAACAGCAGGAGGTTCTTATCGATCAGTACATTGACCAGGTCGTCGATGACACGGATGGTTTCCGCATCAGATAGCGACAGCCGCTGCCGCGCACGCGCGAAGAAGGCCTGGATCTCCGGGGCATCCAGGGAGATTTCTTCCCCCGCACCATCCTCGGCATAATCAAGCAGACCGACAACCTCACCCTCTGCATTGCGTTTCACGTATGGCATAACGTTTCCTATCGGCGTTATCCGATGTGGCTTTAACGCTGCAACTGATTCAGTTCCCAGCTAAATTTGACAGCACACGCGCCGATGACCTCCCATGGACCCGCGCCTCACATGCACCAAAATGCCGGCACTGGAATTCCTTGTATCATCATGCACAGTCTGAAAATATATCCGCCAATGGTAACCATGACGCAATGATGCAGCCGGGAACCTTACCGACAGCCGCCTGGGACATCCCCGCCAATGGATCCACATACGATGATCCGCTACTGGGTTGCCTGCAAATTGCCTGCAAGCTGCTGCAGTCGCCGCACTCGGCCGATGCCCTGACGGCCGGTCTGCCGCTGGTCGACAACAAGCTGACACCCGAGCTGCTGGTCCGCGCGGCCCGTCGGGCAAATATAGCGGCCCGCGTGGTCAAGCGCCCGCTGCGGGAAATCTCCAGCCTCGTGTTACCGGCCATCCTGCTGCTCGATAGCGGCCGGGCCTGTGTCATGGATCATGTCGGCAAGGACGGTACCGCCCGGCTGATCCTGCCCGAATCACGCGAAGGCGTCACCGAACAGCCACTTGATGCACTGGAAGACGAATACAGCGGCTACGCGATTTTCCTGCAGTCGGCCTACCGCTTTGACGAACGCACGCATGACACGGCCCTGCTGCGCCCGCGACACTGGTTCTGGGACACCTTCGCCGCCTCGTGGCCAATCTACGGCGAGGTACTGCTCGCCTCCCTGCTGATCAACCTGTTCGCCCTGGCCTCGCCGCTGTTCATTATGAATGTCTACGACCGCGTGGTGCCGAATCATGCCGTCGAAACCCTGTGGGTGCTCGGCATCGGCATCGCTACCGTATTCTGTTTCGACCTGCTGATGAAAACCCTGCGCGGATATTTCGTCGACGTTGCCGGCAAGCGCGCTGATATTGTGCTTTCCGCCGCGCTGTTCGAGCGCATCCTGGGTATACGCTTTGCGGCACGCCCCTCCTCGGTCGGCGCCTTTGCAAACAACCTGCACGAGTTCGATTCTTTCCGGGATTTTTTCACATCGGCCAGCCTGACAGCCCTCATTGATCTGCCGTTCGTGTTCCTGTTCATCCTGATTATCTGGATGATCGGCGGACCGCTGGCATGGATCCCGCTGATGGTTCTGCCGCTTTCGCTGCTGACGGGCTATATTGTCCAGCGCGCCCTGGCCGTCAAGGTGCAGGACCTGCTGCGACACGCCGCGCAGAAACAGGCCACACTCATCGAGACGCTCACCGGGCTGGAGACGGTCAAGAGCCTGGGTGCGGAGAGCCCGCTGCAACGCCGCTGGGAGCAGATTACCGGCAACATCGCCAGCCTTGGCCAGAAGACCCGGTTCCTGTCGTCAAGTGCGGTGAATATCACTGTGTTCCTGCAGCAAATGGCCACGGTTGCCGTGGTGGTCTACGGCGTCTACCTGATCTCCGACGGCGAACTGAGCCTCGGCGGGCTCATTGCCTGCACCATCCTGACCGGCCGTGCACTGGCGCCGCTGGCCCAGGTTGCCGCCACGCTGACCCGCTACCATCAGGCACGGGCGGCCTATGCCTCGACCGACGCACTGATGGCCCTGCCGCTGGAGCAGTCACCGGAGAAAAACTTCCTCGATCGCCCGGTCATCAGGGGCGAAATGGAGTTCCGCAATGTCAGTTTCAGCTATCCCGGCCAGGGCATACCGGCACTGTCGGAAGTCTCCTTCAAACTGCGCGCAGGTGAGAAGATCGCCATCATCGGCCGCATTGGCTCGGGCAAGACCACAATAGAAAAGCTGATCCTCGGGCTGTACGAGCCCGACGAGGGTGCCGTCCTTGTCGACGGCGCCGACAGCCGGCAACTGAATCCGGCGGACCTGCGGCGAAATATCGGCAATGTCCCGCAGGACACACTGCTGTTCTACGGTACCGTCAAGGAAAACATCAAGCTGGGAATGCCGCATGCCGACGATCACGCCGTGCTGGCCGCGGCCGAGATTGCCGGTGTCACCGACTTCGTTAACCGCCACCCGTCCGGATTTGACATGCCGGTGGGCGAACGCGGCGAAGGCTTATCCGGCGGTCAGCGGCAGAGCATCGCGGTTGCCCGCGCCCTGCTTCGTGATCCGCCAATCATCGTCATGGATGAGCCCAGCAATGCCATGGACAACACGACCGAGGATCTGTTCAAGACGCGCTTTGGCGATTGGCTCGGTGACAAGACGCTGATACTGGTCACACACCGGGCCTCGCTGCTAAGCCTGGTTGATCGCGTGATTGTACTCGATGGCGGCCGCATCCTTGCCGATGGTCCGAAGGAACGCGTACTCGATGCGCTCAAGCAGGGCCAGATTCGGGTATCGAAGCCATGAACGGCGGGGTATCCAGCAGATTATTGCCCCAGCCACACGGCATCGACGGGTCGCAAACGCGCAAGCTGCAGCGCGACGACGAGCAATTCATATCCGACGTCAATGCGGCCGTACTCATGGGGGCCAGCCGCAGCAGCCACCTGATCCTGGCCGCCACCGTACTCTTCCTGGTTGTCGCCCTGCTATGGGCAGCCAATGCCACCCTCGACGAGGTCACCCGGGGCGAAGGCAAGGTCATACCCTCGAGCAAGATCCAGATCGTACAGAACCTGGAAGGCGGCATCCTTGAGCGGATCCTGGTCAGGGAAGGTGAGCTGGTGGAACGCGACCAGCCGCTGCTGCAGCTGGATGACACGCGCTTCTCGTCGACCTTCCGGGAAACCCGGCTGAAATACCTTGCCCTGCTGGCCAAATCGGCGCGTCTGCAGGCCGAGGCAAACAACCAGCCGCTGCAGATACCCGAGATCGTCTGGCAGGAACGCGGGGACCTCGCCAGAAACGAGGTTGCCCTGTTCGAATCCCGCGTGGTCGAACTGGAGTCCAACCTGAGCATCCTCCGCGAACAGGAGTCACAGACGGGCCACGAACTGGCCGAACTGCGCTCGAAGAAGAACAAGATTGCCCGCAGCTATGAACTGGTCCGGCAGGAACTGGTCATGTCCGAGCCACTGGCTGACGAGGGCGCTATTTCCGAGGTCGAGATCCTGCGGCTGAAGCGCTCCGTCAACGACCTCAGGGGGGACCTGGATGCCAGCCAGCTGGCGATACCCCGGCTGCAGTCAGCCATGGAGGAGATGAAGGACAAGATAGGCGACCTCGAGATCAGCTTCCGGACCCAGGCGCGCGGTGAACTCAACGAGGTAGAGGCCGAGCTGTCAGGTGTCGAGGAGACCCTGCGCAGCCAGCAGGATCGCGTTTCCCGCACCCTGGTGCGTTCACCGGTAAAGGGCGAGGTAAAACAGGTCAAGGTCACAACCATCGGTGGTGTGATCCAGCCCGGGATGGACCTGATCGAGATTGTCCCCATCGAGGGGACCCTGCTCGTCGAGGCCCATGTGCGACCCGCGGATATTGCCTTCCTGCGACCAAACCAGGATGCCCAGGTCAAGCTTACCGCCTATGACTACGCCATCTACGGGGGGCTGCCGGCTAAACTCGAACACATCAGTGCCGATACCATCACCAATGAGGACGGGGATAGCTTCTACCTGATCCGGGTGAGGACCGAGCGCAGCCACCTTGGCACCGATGACAACCCGCTGAAGATCATCCCTGGCATGACCGCGGTAGTCGACATTCTAACGGGCAAGAAGACCGTCCTCGACTACCTCATGAAACCGGTACTGAGGGCAAGGGAGATGGCCCTGCGCGAGCGATAGCTATAGCGCATGGCAACAAAACTGAACCATGACCGAATGTCAGAAATCACACCGCGTGGTGCTCGCCAGCAAGGACGCAACCCTGGTATCCACTTTCCGGGACAGGCTGCAGGCAAGCGTTGCCCTGTTCGCAACCGGCTCCTGGGCCGATACACTTGCGCATGTCACCAGCGAACAACCACGCCTGCTGTTACTTGACCCGCGCCTTGCCGGTGTTTCACCTGCTCAGGCCGTTGCGGGCATGTCGGCAGACCACCCGGGACTGCGCATTGCCCTGCTGACATCCCCGACCGCCACACCCGGGATGGATGAGGTGGTACTGTACAAGGCCGGGGTGCATGGATTCATTCAACATGACATTTCGCCGGCACTGCTCCAAAAGGCGGTACATGCCGTGTGTCTTGGCGAGCTCTGGATGCCACGCACCCTGATTACCCGCATCATCGAGGACCTGGCGCAGAGAGGGTCAGCCCCGAATGGCGTGGGTACAGCAGCAGATGACAGCCCCGTCGATTGCTTGACGCCCCGCGAACTGCAAGTTGCCCGAATGGTTCACCTTGGCGGTAACAACAAGACCATCGCGCGCGAACTGGCAATTTCGGAGCGCACTGTCAAGGCACACCTGAGCGCAATCTTTCGCAAACTCAATATCCAGAACCGCTTGCACCTTGCCCTGTTTCTCAGCGACGTCACTTGATAATGATGAGTGGATTCAGCACACTCCACACGGTAATAATTCTGACAGTCACCCTTACAGGGAATAAAGGGTTCACGATTATGCGCCATCCGCTAACAACGATTTTTCTGGCCGGCACGCTTGCATTGTCTCTCGTTCCTGTCGCCACGGCCGAGTCGCTGCACGACGTAGTTTCCGAGACCGTTACGACCAACCCGAATGTGCTGATCGCAAGGAACCAGCGAAATGCCGTCGAGCAGGAAATGGAACAGGCCCGTGCCGGCTTTTTCCCCTCCGCCGACATCACGCTTGGCGAGGGATGGGAATCGAGCAACAATCCGACAACCCGGGCCACCGGACACGGACGCCGTGCGATGAACCGTACGGAAATGGAAATCACGGCGCGCCAGCTGCTGTTTGATGGCTTCGGCACCGAAAGCGAATTCGATCGCCAGAAGGCGCGGGTCAATTCACGCGCCTACTCCACCTTCAGTACCTCGGAGGTCACCGGACTGCGCGGTGTCGAGGCCTACCTCGATGTCCTGCGCCAGCAAAAGCTGGTTGGGCTGGCAGAGGAAAACCTGGAAACACATGAAAGAATCTACGGCTTCATCAAAAAGCGCAGTGAAGGTGGCATTGGCCGCGAGTCCGACACCCAGCAGACACTCGGCCGACTGGCACTGGCCAAGACTAACCTGATCACGGCGCAGAACAGCCTGCGCGACGCCAGTGTCACGTTCCAGAACGTGGTCGGACGCCCGCACACGGCACTCGAGGAACCGGAATCACTGGAATACCTGCTGCCTGCCTCCCTCGATGAGGCCATCCAGATCGCACTGGACAACCACCCGACCCTGAAATCGGCCGAGGCGGACGTGGAAGCCGCCCGGCAGCAGCAGCGGGCAGCAAAGTCCCTGTTCTTTCCACGGGTGCATGTCGAGGCCAGCGGCTCCCGCAATGACGACATAGATGGTATCGAGGGGTCCAACCGCGATGCCCTGCTGATGCTGCGTGGCCGCTACAGCTTCACCGGCGGCAAGGATATGGCCCGCCGCGAGGAAACCGCCTACCTGCTCAGCGAGTCCAAGGAAATCCGCAACCGGACACGGCGCCAGGTGATCGAGAGCATTCAACTGTCCTGGTATGACTACGAGCGCGCCAAATCCCAGCTGGAAACCCTCAGGATTCATGTCGATGCCAGCGAACAGGCGCGCAACGCCTACGCCAAGCAGTTCAAGATCGGCCAGCGGACCCTGCTGGATGTGCTCGACTCGGAAAACGAGCTTTTCACCGCCCGCATCGATTATGTGAACGGCCTCCATGACGTCAATTTCTCTGTCTATCGCATCCTCGCGGGTAACGGCAAACTGCTGTGGGCCCTGCAGGTACCGGTACCGGAAGAAGCCGCCCTCGTGCAGTAGCCGGAACCGATAGCGGGATGCCCTGCAGTGTCTGGTGCCCCTCGCCCGCCGCAGCACGAGGCTTGTGTTGCCTGACCAAGGCTATAGAATCGTCCTGACATGCCGGATGATTCAATTCTCTATTCCATTTTCCTGGTTTTTACCGGAGCTGCTGTACTTGCGGCGCTCGCACTGTTTGCACGCCAGTCATTGCTGGTTGCCTATATTCTGCTGGGCGGACTACTGGGGCCATGGGGACTTGGCCTGGTTAGTGATGCCTCGATCATCCGTGAAACCGGGCACATCGGCATCATCTTCCTGCTGTTTCTGCTGGGCCTGAACCTGCATCCCTGGCAGCTTGCCAGGATGATGAAAAAAGCATTGCTCGTCACGCTGCTGAGTTCACTTGCCTTCGGCGCTGTCGGCCTTGTGACCGCGCAGCTTAGTGGATTCAATGTGACCGAGAGTCTCGTTATCGGCGCCGTGATGATGTTCTCCAGTACCATCATCGGCATCAAGCTGCTGCCGACTACCGCACTGCACCATCGGCATGTCGGCCAGGTAATGATCAGCATCCTGCTGCTGCAGGACATTATTGCCATTATCATTCTGCTGTTTCTCGAGGGGGCTACACAGGCGGGCGTGGAATGGCACCGCGTTGGCTGGCTGGCTTTGGCCGTGCCGCTGCTGGTAACACTTTGCTTTCTGTTCGAGCGTTATGCACTGGTCCCGCTGATTCGGCGGTTCGATACCATCCCGGAATATGTATTCCTCACGGCCATTGGCTGGTGTCTTGGTATCGCGCAACTGGCCGAGGTGTCCGGACTGTCCTATGAAATCGGCGCCTTCATTGCAGGCGTCTCACTGGCAACCAATCCAATCGCACGTTTCATAGCAGAGAGTTTCAAGCCATTGAGGGACTTTTTCCTGATCATGTTCTTCTTCTCGCTCGGCGCCGGCTTCGATCTGTCAATGCTGCCGGGTATTGCCATACCGGCGCTCAGCCTCGCCGCGCTGATGCTGGCGATGAAACCGCTGGTGTTCAGCAAACTGCTGAAATTTACCGGTGAAAGTGGCAGCCTTCCAGCAGAAGTCGGGGTGCGACTTGGGCAGGCCAGCGAGTTTTCGCTGATGATTGCCGTGCTGGCCCTCAATGCGGGCGCCATCGGCTTGCGTGCATCCTACCTGATCCAGACAACCACACTTATCACCTTCATCGTGTCCGCCTACCTCATTATGCTGAGATACCCGACGCCAATCGCAGTGAACGACCGATTGAGAAAGGACTGAAATGCACCTCGCAGTGCCGTTGATACGGACACTACAGGCAAAAAAATCCCCGGGCATTGCTGACCGGGGGAATTGAATTTACGGAGACGAATAGATAACTATCCGTTGAGTTATTTATAGCCCGCGAACACTCACAGATAGTCCACAGATTGGAATATATGTAATGTTGTACATCGGTCACTGACGCGCTCATCGGTATCGCCGCACTACTTGTAGAACTCTTCCAGCGGTATGAATTCCGACTGGATACTGTTAAGTCGCCGGTCTGCCAACCTGCGCCGCTCCAGGAAGATGACCTTTCCACTGCTGGATCGAGTGAAATACGGTGGCCTGGAGCCCAAATCGCGTCTCTCTCCTGTTCGCCTGTCCTTCACTAGCATCAGCGCCTGTTACTTGAACGCCCTCCATTTCCCATCAACCCGAAAAACCATCTGTTACAAGGATAAGTTTAGTTAAAATATAAAAAATTGCGCATAAGACATCTGATGTGTATCAATATTTTCAATTATTACAGTGATGTTCAGTCAGCCCGGGAGGCTCGACTTGGCAGGCAAACCCATTCAGCTGGAGATATCCAGAGGGGGATGATGGCCGGCTTCTGGTGCACGACCTGTGCGGGACAGGCGCTAATCAGCCTTCGGCATGACCGATGTCTCGGCACAACAGTAGGGTAAGACAGCGGACTGGGAATCGTCCGCCCTGCCCTATGCCAGTTCGATGATGATAGGCACGGCTATCGCATAGACCACAACAACGGCAGACAGTGCGAACGTGGCCATTTTGTAACGGCACGGGATACGGCTGGTGCAATGTTTTGCTTTTCTGAAAATCGACATGGCTGAACCTGTTTCAATGTTTCGTATTTGTTTCGTACGATTTAATAAAAATCATATAACTAACTGATTTATATGGCGTCCCCAAGGGGATTCGAACCCCTGTTACCGCCGTGAAAGGGCGGTGTCCTAGGCCGACTAGACGATGGGGACGGATTTGGTGGAGCTAGGCGGGATCGAACCGCCGACCTCTTGCATGCCATGCAAGCGCTCTCCCAGCTGAGCTATAGCCCCGAAAACGAATCGCGCAATTTACGTGAACCGTGGGTTTGTGTCAAGTATATTCCGGCCCGGAGGAGCTGCTTACTCCTTGTAAAGCTTGAATAAATCACTCTGACTACGTCAGCCTGCCTTTTGCTGCTGCTCGATTTTTGCCCAGGAGTCGCGCAATGTCACCGTACGGTTGAAAACCAGGTGGTCCTCCCTTGACAGGACCGGGTCCACACAGAAATAGCCCTCGCGTTCGAACTGGTAACGCTCGCCCGGGCCGGCACCGGCAAGGTCGGGTTCGACAATGCACCCTGTCAGGGTCCGGAGTGAGTCCGGATTCAGGTGCTCCCGATAGTTCCTGCCATCCTTCGCATTGTCCGGCGCCGGGTGACTGAACAGACGGTCGTAGAGGCGTACTTCCACCGCCACGCCGTGCCTGGCGGATACCCACTGGATCACGCCCTTCACCTTGCGGCCATCCGGATTGGCACCCAGCGTCGCCGCATCATAACTGCAGTGCAGTTCGACGATCTCACCCTGATTGTTTTTGATAACCTCGTCGCAGCGGATTACGTAGGCGTTACGCAGTCGCACCTCGCCGCCACTGACCAGACGCTTGAATTTCTTCGGTGCCTCCTCCCGAAAATCCTCCCGGTCGATATAGAGTTCCCGGGTGAATCGCAGACTCCGCATACCCATACTCTCATCCTGCGGGTGATTCGCTGCCTGCACTTCCTCTTCACCGTCTTCAGGATAGTTGGTAATAATCACCTTCAGGGGGTGCAGGACCGCCATGCGTCGTGGCGCATGCACATTCAGGTCTTCACGGATACTGCTCTCCAGCACACCCATTTCAACCGTGTTGTCCGACTTGCTGACGCCAATACGTTCGCAGAAATCCCGTATCGAGGCCGGCGTGAAGCCACGCCGCCTCAGCCCTGCAATGGTCGGCATGCGCGGATCATCCCAGCCCTCGACATAGCCCTCGTCAACCAGCTCGGTCAACTTGCGCTTGCTCATCATTGTGTACTCAAGATTGAGGCGGGAAAACTCGATTTGCCGGGGCTGGCAAGGCACCGACACATGCTCAAGCACCCAGTCGTAGAGTGGACGGTGGTCCTCAAACTCGAGCGTGCAGAGAGAATGCGTGATTCCTTCGAGTGCATCCGAAATGGGGTGGGTGAAGTCATACATCGGGTAGATGCACCAGGCCTCGCCTGTCTGGTGATGAATCACACCGTGGCGTATCCGGTAAAGGGCCGGGTCACGCAGATTCATGTTTGGGGATGCCATGTCAATCTTCGCACGCAGCACGCGCTCACCGTCCTCGAAATCACCGGCACGCATACGCCTGAACAGATCCAGGTTTTCCTCGAGACCGCGCTCCCGGTACGGGCTGTCCTTGCCCGGCTCGGTCAGCGTGCCACGGTAGCTGCGTATC
>JBFELL010000047.1:0-17419 GCA_041552135.1 Gammaproteobacteria bacterium | reverse complement strand
CGGTCACGGCCATCGGCGTCATCAGGAACTTGATGTCTTCCTGGGTATAGCCGAAGGCCTGCTGCCGGTCGAGCAGGGTATCCTGGGCGGGCGACATGGGGCTGACTTCGCCGGGCAGGTTTTTCAGCAGGATCTGCGTGTTGGCGAGCCAGTCCTGGTAGGGCCGGGCGTCGGCCAGTCCGGCCTTCAGTTCCTCGTCATCGATAATGCGGCCTTCTTCCATGTCGATGAGAAACATCTTGCCCGGCTGCAGGCGCCATTTCTTGACGATGCGCTCTTCCGGGATGTCGAGGACACCCATCTCCGAGACCATGACGACCAGGTCATCATCGGTGATCAGGTAGCGCGCCGGCCGCAGGCCGTTGCGGTCAAGGGTGGCGCCGATCTGACGGCCGTCGGTGAAGGCGACCGCGGCCGGGCCATCCCAGGGCTCCATCAGGGCCGCATGATATTCATAGAAGGCACGACGTTTGTCATCCATCAGCGGATTGCCGGCCCAGGCCTCCGGGATCAGCATCATCATGGCGTGCGACATGGAGTAGCCGCCGGTGACCAGCAGTTCCAGCGCATTATCGAAGCAGGCCGAGTCGGACTGGCCCTCGGCAATCAGCGGCCACAGCTTGCCGAGGTCGTCGCCGAACAGTTCCGAGGCCATGGAATGGCGGCGCGCGTTCATCCAGTTGATGTTGCCGCGCACGGTGTTGATCTCGCCGTTGTGGGCGATCATGCGGAACGGGTGTGCCAGGTCCCAGGAGGGAAAGGTGTTGGTTGAGAAACGCTGATGCACCAGCGCCAGGGCACTGGTGAGCCGTTCGTCCTTCAGGTCGGTGAAATAGGCGTCGACCTGGTTGGACAGCAGCATGCCCTTGTAGGACAGCGTGCGGCATGACATCGACGGGACATAGAAGGCCTCACAGCCCGGCATGCCGCATTCGGCAATGGCATTTTCGGCCCGCTTGCGAATCACGAACAGCTTGCGCTCGAAGGCATCCGTGTCGGCGCAGTTATCGCCACGGCCGATGATGAGCTGGCGTACCACCGGTTCAACCGCCTTGACGCCCTCGCCGAGACCGCTGTTGTCGGTTGGCACATCGCGCCAGCCCAGCAGGGTCTGTCCTTCCTCGGCGGTGATGGATTCCAGCAATGCCAGACAGTGGTCACGGGTAGCGTCCTGCTGTGGCAGGAAGATGGCGCCAACGCCGTAGTCACCTGCCGCCGGCAGGGTTATGCCCAGCGCGGCACATTCCTCGCGCAGGAAGGCATCCGGGATCTGCATCAGGATGCCGGCACCGTCACCGGCGAGCGGGTCGGCACCAACGGCCCCGCGGTGGGTCAGGTTTTCAAGGATTTTCAGACCCTGGCGGACGATTTCATGTGACTTTCGTCCCTTTACATTGGCCACAAAGCCGACGCCGCAGGCATCGTGTTCGTTGGCGGGGTCGTACAGGCCCTGTCTGGGCGGCAGCATGCCGTGCGTCATGGTGAAAACCCTGTCCTGTTCGTCTTCGCTGTTAATCCCGGGCCTGGATTATGGCCATGGGGGCTTAGCAAAAAATTATTAAAATACAGCAAGTTAAAACGAAATTTCGTTGCCGGCAGCAAGCCACACGCAATTCGGCCGGCCGTGGCCAAAAGGCCGGACAGTATAGCGCTGCATGGCCGGGGGTTCAATTTAGCGGGGTGTGTTTTTCCTTATTGTTTTCAGGGGCATGCAATCGTTCAATCGCGGGCGGGTGTTATTCGTTCTGCGCCTGTATGAAGACGACCTGGTAACCGCGTTTCAGTTGATCATCGCGTGCCCGGAGCAGGGCTTCCTCGGCGGCCTCGCGATCGGCGAAATGCTCGCGCTTCAGCCGGCCGCCGGCACCCTGGTAACCCCACTCGCGCAGCAGCGTCCAGCCTTCCAGCAGGTCCTCCTGCAGGTGCAGATGGTAGTAGCGCGGCGCCTTGTCACTCTCAGGCGGGATTTGCATGTAGATACGCATTGACGGTATTTAAGGACTTGGTACGCAAAAAACCGGAAACCATTCGCGCAAAGACGCAACGTCTCCCATTTTAACTGAACACTTTTTACTTGTTATATTCATCCCGAATCACTGGCCCTGGAGCCGCTCAAGGAAGGCCGGCCTGCCGGTGTTTTATTCATGTAACCCATGGATATTTTTTCGGTTTTTGCCATGGTTTTTTCCCTGGCGCCGCTGCGTCTTTGCGCGAGTCAATCGACCGGATATCTAGATTGACGGGTTGAAGGTGCGATCGTACTCCGCGATGGCGTAGCGGTCGGTCATGCCGGCGATGTAGTCGGCAACGGCGCGGGCGCGGCCATTGTCCCCCTGTTCCTGTTCCAGCCGGCGAACCTTCTCCCGGGCTTCATCCGGCATCAGCCGCGGGTCGCCAATGAAGGCATTGAACAGTGCCGAGATGGTGCGGCCGGCCTTCACCGTCATGCGATGAACGCGGTAATGGCGGTACAGGTTTTTGCGCAGGAACCGCTTCAGCTCCAGATTCTGTTCACGCATGGCATCACTGAATGCCACCAGCGCCGCATCCTGCGTGCGCACGGCCTCGACATTCTGCGGCATGGCCCGCTCGAGATTGCCCAGCGTGGTCTCCACCAGGTCGACCACCTGGCAGTTGATCAGGCGCCGCACCACCTCGTGGATGGTGCGGCGCGGATGCAGGTCGGGATAGCTGCGGCGGACGGTATCGTACTGCTTGCGGAACAGGGTGACCTCGCTGAGCTGGTCGACATCGATGAGCTCCGAGCGCAGCCCGTCGTCCACATCGTGGCTGTTGTAGGCAATTTCATCGGCCAGATTGGTCAGCTGGGCTTCCAGCGAGGGTTGCTGTTTTTTCAGGAAGCGCTCCCCGAGTTCCCCCAGTGTGCGGGCATTTTTCTGCGAGCAGTGCTTGAGGATGCCCTCGCGCGATTCGAACGTCAGGTTGAGGCCGGGAAACCCGGCGTAGCGTTCCTCGAGTTCCTCGACGACCCGCAGCGATTGCAGGTTGTGCTCAAAGCCGCCGTAGGCCTGCATGCAGGTGTTCAGCGCATCCTGGCCGGCATGGCCGAATGGCGTGTGGCCAAGGTCATGGGCGAGGGCAATACCCTCGGTCAGGTCTTCGTTCAGGCGCAGCGCCCTGGCAATCGAGCGGGCGATCTGGGCAACCTCGATGGAATGCGTCAGCCGGGTGCGGAACAGGTCGCCCTCGTGGTTCACGAAGACCTGGGTCTTGTACTCCAGGCGCCGGAAGGCAGCGGAGTGGATGATGCGGTCCCGGTCGCGCTGGAATTCGCTGCGATAGGCGGGACCGGGTTCGTCATGGCGGCGGCCGCGGCTGCAGTCATCGGTGACGGCACAGGGTGCCAGCCGGTCATGGTGTACAGTGGCCGCGACGCTGTTCACCGGCTCAGGCCGCCCCGACCAGCGTCTGGCTGAGCAGGGCCGGGTCGAAATCCCCGGTGACCACGGCCTTGCCGATGCCCTTTAGCAGGACCAGGCGCAGGCCGCCATCCATGACCTTCTTGTCGACGGCCATCAGTTGCAGAAACTGCTGTTCATCCATGGAATCGGGAGGGGAGGTCGGCAGGGAGGCACGCCGTAGCAGGCTCTCGAGCCGCCTCACATCGGTCACGGGCAGCCAGTGGTGGCGTGCCGACAGGTCCGCCGCCATCAGCATGCCGGTGGCAACCGCCTCGCCGTGCAGCCAGTTGCCGTAACCGGTGCCGGTCTCGATGGCATGACCGAAGGTGTGACCAAGGTTGAGCAGTGCCCGCTGGCCGCTTTCGCGCTCATCGGCGGCGACGATTTCCGCCTTCAGGGCGCAGGATCGCTCGATGGCATGTGACAGTGCCGCCTTGTCGCGCGCCTTGAGGCGCTCGATGTTGTCGTCCAGCCAGTCATAGAATTTGCTGTCGCGGATGAGACCGTACTTGATCACTTCAGCCAGGCCGGCCGCCAGTTGCCGGTCGTCCAGGGTATCTAGTGTATCGGTGTCGATGATGACGCAGCCGGGCTGGTGAAAGGCGCCGATCATGTTCTTGCCGCGCTCGTGGTTGACGCCGGTCTTGCCGCCGACCGAGGAGTCGACCTGGGCGAGCAGGGTGGTGGGGACCTGCACAAAGGCGACACCGCGCTGGTAGCTGGCCGCGGCAAAGCCGGTAATGTCGCCGACGACGCCGCCGCCGAGCGCCACCAGCGTGCAGCTGCGGTTGAAGCGCTGTTCCAGCAGGCCATCGAAAATCGTGTTCAGGGTGCCGAGGTTCTTGTATTGCTCCCCGTCCGGCAGGATCACGGTCGCCAGATCGTAGCCGTCGAGCAGCTGTTTGACGGTATCCAGGTACAGCGGGGCAATGGTGTCGTTGGTTACCACCATCACCTGGCGGCCATGGATATGCCGGGTAATCAGTTCGGGCTGCAGCAGTAATTTCTGCCCGATGTGGATCGGGTAGCTTCGATCGCCCAGGTCAACGGTGAGTGTCTTCATGTCCGGGATGTCATGCCTGCGTCAGGAAATCAGCATATCGGATAACCACTTGCGAGGGCAAACCAGGCAGTCCCGGGGCTCAGCTATCATCGAGTTGCTGCAGGATTTCCCTGACGACATCCCTGACATGCTTGCCGTCGGTGTTGATGACCAGGTCGGCGATTTCACGATACAGCGGTTCGCGTATCTGCATCAGATCGATAAGGCGCTGGCGCGGGTCTTCTGTCTGCAGCAGCGGGCGATTGCGGTCCCTGGCGGTTCGTTTCAGCTGCTGGCTGACCGAGGTGTGCAGGTAGATGACGCAGCCGCGTTCACCCAGGTATTTGCGGTTTTCCGGGTCCAGTATTGCGCCGCCTCCGGTGGCCAGCACGATACCCGGCAGTCGGGTCAGCTCTTCGATGACGGCCTTTTCCCGTTTGCGGAACCCGGCCTCTCCCTCGATCTCGAAGATCAGCGGGATATCGACACCGGTGCGGTGCTCGATTTCATGGTCGCTGTCGCGGAACTCGAGTCTGAGCTGTCTGGCCAGCTGGCGCCCGATGGTGGATTTGCCGGCCCCCATGGGGCCGGTCAGAAACAGACTGCCCGGCATTTTCATGCCGGGCAGATATGCCAGAAAGTGTTGCTGCTGACAAGCGTCAGCATGGACGCGTGATCAGAGGTTAAAGGTTTCCTTGACGATCTTGGGTGTGACGAAGATCAGCAGTTCGGCCTTGTCATCCGATTTGCGGGTGGTCTTGAACAGATGCTCTACCAGCGGCAGCTCGCCGAAGAAGGGCACCCGGTCGGTTTCGTCCAGTGTCTCGCGCTCGTAGATGCCACCGAGTACCAGGGTCTCGCCATTGTCGACCAGCACCTGGGTGGCGACTTCCTTGGTGTCGATGCTTGGTACGCCGAGGAATATCTGGCCAACGCTGTCCTTGTTCACGACCAGATCCATGACAATGCGGTCATCCGGCGTGATCTGCGGCGTGACGTTCAGGCTCAGCACGGCCTTCTTGAACTGGACATTGGTGGCGCCGCTGGAGGTGGTCTCCTGGTACGGTATTTCGGTACCGGACTCGATGTAGGCCGCCTTCTGGTTCGACGTCAGGACACGTGGACTGGAGATGACCTCGCCGCGCCCTTCCATTTCCATGGCGCTCAGCTCGAGCTGCAGCAGGTTACTGCCGAGCTTGCCGATGGCGAGGCCGACGGAGCCGGTCGGATTGGCGACACCGAGATCCGTGATCAGGCCTTCGAGACCGCTGCCGGCGGGGGATTCGAAGCCGGTAATCGGGTCGATTTCAAACAGGCCCGGCTGCGTACCGCCGGTATTCAGGATCTTGTTGTCGTTGTCCTGTCGAGCCTGATGGCTGAAACCGAACCGGACACCGAGGTCCTTGGCGAAATCATTGTTGGCAATCACGATGCGGGACTCGATCAGGACCTGGCGCACCGGGATGTCGAGCCGGGCGACCAGCTTGCGGATGTCCGCCAGCTTGGCTGCAACATCCTGCACCAGGAGGACGTTGGTCCGCTCGTCGATGGTTGCGGTGCCGCGGTCAGAGAGCAGCGTGGTCTCCTCGCTCTTGATCAGGTTTGCAATATCGCCTGCCTTGGCGTAGTTGACCTGGATGATCTCGGAGTACATCGGCTCGAGCTCCTCGATCTGCTTCTGCGCTTCCAGCTCGAGTTTTTCGCGGGCGGCGAGTTCCTCACTCGGTGCGACCAGCATGACGTTGCCGGCCTCGCGCATACCCAGTCCCTTGGTCTTGAGGATGATGTCCAGCGCCTGGTCCCAGGGGACATTTTTCAGACGCAGGGTCAGGCTGCCGCCGACCGTGTCACTGACGACGATGTTGATGCCGGTGAAATCCGCGATCAGCTGCAGTACCGAGCGTACCTCGATGTCCTGGAAGTTCAGTGACAGACGCTCGCCGGTGAAGCCGAATTCGTCCTTCTTGCGCTCTTCGGCTTCCTCGGCTGTAACTTCCTTGATCTCGATAGTGAATTCGTTGCCCGTCTGGTAGGCGAGGTGCTCGTACTCACCCATCGGAGTGATCACCATGTGGACGTCCTTGCCACGGCCGTAGGTATCGATGGTCTTCACCGGTGTGGCGAAATCCAGCACGTCCAGGCGGCGGGACAGCGACTCG
This sequence comes from Gammaproteobacteria bacterium, assembly GCA_041552135.1. GTDB lineage: Bacteria > Pseudomonadota > Gammaproteobacteria > UBA9214 > UBA9214 > SZUA-186. Next base: position 10,796 of record JBFELL010000047.1, on the reverse strand, counting down.
GGCAGCTCGGCCCGGTAGAAATCGACCACGACATTGCCGCTTTCCTGCTTCATGTCCGCCGGGATAGAGGGATCGGACAGGGTGACGATAATACGGCCCTGGCCGTTCTCGCCACGACGGAAATCGATGTTCTCGATCTGCGGCATGGGGCCGCCCTTGGCGGCTGCTACGGCCGCACTGGCGGCAGTCTGTTCCCTGGCGCCACCCTGCAGGGTCAGTATGACCTTGTTGCCCTCGGCGTGGGCTTCGTAAGGCACCATCTCGGTCAGGTTGACAACCACGCGGGTACGCCCCTGTGCCTCGATGGCCGTCAGGCTTTCCGCCATGCCGATGCCGATTGCCCGGGAACGCTGCTGCAGGGCATTGCTGGTCGCCGGGAAGTCCAGGGCGATACGCGCAGGGTTGTCGATCGTGAAACTCAATGGCGCAGGTGCCGGGTTGCTCAGGGTCAGCGTTATCTGCGCCTTGTTGCCCGGGAGGCCGGCAAAATCGATGGCCTGCAGCGTATTGCTTGCATCCGCAGCCCGGGCGATCACCGATCCTCCAGCAAGCAGCAGGGTTCCGGTCAACAGCAAGGCATGTTTCCAGAGCCTGGCCAGGTGACGGTTGGAGAAAGTGGTGTGTGCCTGTAGCCGGCGTGCGCGTTTTCCGATCATTGCGATTCCCCCGTGGGATTATTCGCTGATTGCAATAGAGGCTGTGCGTTCCATCCAGCCACCGAGTCCATCAGGAATGATTTCCGTTAGTTCAACTTCGAATTCAGATATGCGGATGATCTTGCCGTGATTCTGCCCGATATAGTTACCGGTCTGTACACGATGAATGGTGTCATCCGTGTCCAGTACCAGTGCCCAGGCATCCTCGTTCTGCTCCAGCGTGCCGACCATGCGCAGGCTGTCCAGGGGATATTCCTCCAGCGGCTCCGTCGGGCGGTCATAATCCGGTTTGATGCCGCTGCCACCGGTTCGGGCCACGGCTGCGGGAGTATGACTGAATACCGGGGCCGTGAACGGGTCGCGCAGGTCGGCTGCCGAGTATTCAAAGGATTCAAACGGTTCGAATTCCGGCAGCGGCTCGATGTTGGCCTTTTGCTGGTTTTTGACCTGCTCGGTGTACTCGATGAGGTCGCTCGTCGGGTCAGGGGCGCAGGCAGTCAGTGCGACTGAAATGAAGGCCGGCACCAGTAAACGCATTATCGGTTTAGCGCGGTTCATCTCTTTTTACCCTTTCTTCCCTTTTTCTGTTGCTTTTCTTCATGCGCGGCACTCCGCTCGTCTTCTTCCATGTAGCGGTAGGTCTTGGCCGTCAGGTTCATGCCCAGCAGACCTTCACCCTTGGCTTTCTGTGTGATGCTGATGTCACTCAGGGTAACGATGCGAGGCAGGGCGGCAACGCCGCTGACAAAATCGCCGAATTCGTGATAGTTGCCAATAACGCGGATGGTTATGGGCAGTTCGGCGTAGAATTCCCTGGGTATCTCTTTCTGGGGGTTGAATAGCTCGAACTCCAGTCCCGCGGCCAGGCCAGTCTGCGATACATCGACCAGCAGGTCGGCTACCTCGGTCTTGTTCGGCAGTTGCCGTAGCATGGCGCCGAAGGATTCGCGCATTTCCTCCAGCTGCTGTTCGTAGGCTTCGAGGTTGGCCGCTTGCTGGGCCTTCTTCTCGAAGATGACCCTGAGGTCGAGTTCACGCTGTTCCACGGATTCCAGTTCTGCCAGCTGTTCCTTGGTATGAAACCAGTATCCCAGGAATATCACGCCGCCCATGATAAACAGGATGACAACGGCACGGGCGGCGGCAGGCCAGCGGCCTATATTGGTCAGGTCGAGATCGCTCAGCTCGATATTCATGAGGCATCCTCGCTGGTCTTCTCGCTGGCCTTCTCGTCGTCAGAGCTGGCGCCGGCCTGCAGCGGTTTGGGTGTCTTCTGGGTGCCGCGCAGGGTGAAGTTTGCGATGCGGCGGCGGTCCACTTCCGTGGTCTTGATGAGGTCCAGGCGCGGCCCCGTGAGCCAGGGTGAGCTATCGATGTTGCGCATGTAGTCAGACACCCGGGCGTTGGACTGGGCGACGCCGTCCATCGTCAGGGCCTTGCCTTTCTGACTAAATTTCTTCAGATGGATACCGTCCGGCAGGGTGCGCACCATCTCGTCCATGAGGTGAACGCTTTCAGGGCGGCTGCGCTGCAGTTCCTGAATGACGTTCATGCGGGCGAGCAGGTTGGCCTTCAGTTGTTCCAGTTCCTTGATGCGTCCGATGCGCTGGTCGAGGATGTCGATTTCCCTTTCCAGGAAGGCATTGCGCTGGTTCTGGTTGTCAATGAGGCCGCCGATATGCAAGTGGGCGAGCAGGACCACAAGCGCGGCGATAATAGCCGAGCCGCCGGCCATGAAGCCGAATTCCCGCTGTTTCTGCTTGCGCAGCTCTTCACGCCAGGGGAGCAGGTTGATCTTTGCCATATCAGTCGAAGCTCCTCAGCGCAAGTCCGCAGGCAATCAGCAGGGCGGGTGCATCGTTGCTCAGTGTCTGCGGTTTTACTCGTGCAGACAGTGACATGGATGCGAAGGGGTTGGCAATGGAGGTGTCCACCCCGAGCCGTTCCTGGATCAGTTCGTCAATTCCGGGAATAGAGGCGCTGCCACCTGCGAGGATGACATGATCGACCTTGCTGTGCGGGCTGGAGGAGTAAAAGAACTGCAGCGAGCGGCTGGCCTGTTGTGCCATGGCCTCCTTGAAGGGTTCCAGCACGTCGGTCTGGTAGTTTTCCGGCAGCCCGCCCTGTCGCTTGGCCATGCCTGCCTCTTCGTAGGACAGGCCGTAGCGGCGCATGATCTCTTCTGTCAGCTGCTTGCCGCCAAATACGGTGTCGCGGGTATATATGCTCTTGAGGTCATGCATGACGTTGAGCGTGGTCATCGTTGCGCCGACGTCAATGACTGCAACAGTTTTTCCTGCCCCCTGGTCCGGTAGCTGGTCAGTAAGGAAGGCAAAGGCATTTTCGCTGGCAAAGGACTCGACATCCATTACCATGGTCTCAATCCCGCCGGTCTCGCAGGCGGCATTACGCATGTCGACGTTTTCGCTGCGGCAGGCCGCAAGCAGCACCTCGACGGTATCCGGGTTCTTTTCTGACGGACCGAGTACCTCGAAGTCCAGATTGACCTCTTCCAGCGGGTACGGGACGTACTGGTCGGCCTCGAACTCGATCTGGTTTTCCATCTCGTCATCCGACATGCCGGCAGGCATGGGGATTATCTTGGAGATGACCGACGAGCCGGCGATGGCGACTGCGGCGTGTCGTGTCCGGGTGCCCGATCGTTTGACGGCGCGCCGGATGGCTTCACCAACGGCCTCGACGTCAGTAATATTCTTTTCAACGACCGAGTTGGGCGGAAGAGGTTCGACCGCGTAGCTTTCGACGCGGTAGCGGGAGCCGCTTTTGCTGAGTTCCAGCAGTTTTACAGCACTGGAACTGATATCGAGACCCACTAGGGGCGGCCTGGTCCGTTTAAACAATTGCGCGATTGGCACAAGTTTTCCTTTTGTTTACCCACTGTTGGACAGCAAAGGTAGCTTCGGGGATTAGAGGACATTGGCAACTGTTTGTCAACTAATGTTTTACCCTTCGCCAGAACGTATGCTTTCACCTGCTACAACATACTGCTTTACGTTATCGGATGCGATCCGACAATGTTGAGAAATTTTTATACTGTGACGCGATATGTTGTTTTATATGACGATATTTATATTCATTCCATGAACCCGATCACAGGTTGATATCATTGGTTATGAAAATTTTTCGGCTGGGGCGTTTTATACTTTACCTGCTGCTGACGGGGCTGCTGGTCCTGTCGATTGCAGCGGCAGCACTGACCATGAAGGTTGCCTCCGAGCTGCCTTCAATCGATGCGCTGCGCGATGTTCAGCTGCAGGTGCCGTTGCGTGTCTACACGCGTGACCGCCGGCTGCTGGCCGAATTCGGTGAAAAGCGGCGTAATCCCGTGCATATCGAGGATGTCCCTGAGGATCTGGTGCATGCTTTCCTGGCGGCGGAGGATGATCGTTTCTTCGAGCACCCCGGCGTCGACATGTTCGGTCTCGCGCGCGCGGTGTTCGAGCTGATCCGCACCGGCGAGAAACGCCAGGGCGGCAGTACGATTACCATGCAGGTGGCGCGCAACTTCTATCTGAGCCGGGAAAAGACCTATCTGCGCAAGCTCTCCGAGATCATCCTGGCGTTTCGTATCGAACAGTCGCTCAGCAAGCCGGAAATTCTCGAGCTGTATCTGAACAAGATATACCTTGGCCACCGTGCCTATGGTGTGGAGGCAGCGGCACGCGTGTATTACGGCACCGGCATCGGCGATCTCTCGATTGCGCAGATGGCGATGATCGCCGCGCTGCCGAAGGCCCCGTCGCGTGTTAACCCTGTCAACAACCCGTCTGCCGCGAAGATCCGGCGCAATTACATACTCGATCGAATGCACAAGCTCGGTTTCATCGATGCCGATACGCACGCGGCTGCACGCGCCGAGGTGGACCTCGCCGAACTGCATACCGTGCAGGCAGAGGCGCAGGCGCCGTGGCTGGCGGAGATGGTGCGCGACGAAATGGTCAGGCGCTTCGGTCCGCAGGCCTACACATCCGGTTACGAGGTGGTGACAACGCTCGACACCGACCGGCAGGCGGCGGCGAATGCCGCCATGCGGCGTGCCTTGCTTGACTACAGCAGGCGCCATGGCTATCGCGGCCCGGAGGGGCGCGCGGAACCCGATGGTATGGAGGCCGGTGACTGGTCCGGTCTGCTGCGCGACTACCCGGCACGCGGCGGACTGGTAGCCGGGCTGGTGACGCAGGTCGAGGAGAAATCCGTGCAGGTCGTGCTGCGCAGCGGGGATACGCTCGGGATTGAATGGGACGGCCTGTCGTGGGCGCGGCCCTACAAGTCTGCCAACCGCAAGGGTCCCGGACCGGAAAAGGCAGCGGATATCCTGGCGGTGGGCGATATCGTTCGCCTGGAGGAGGACGGGGACAAGTGGCTGCTGGCGCAGGTGCCGCAGGTACAGGGCGCACTGGTTTCGCTGCGTCCGGTGGACGGCGCTATCGTGGCGCTGGTTGGCGGTTTCGACTTCGGCGACAGCAAGTTCAATCGCGTTACCCAGGCGAAGCGCCAGCCCGGGTCGAGTTTCAAGCCGATCATCTATTCCGCCGCGCTGGAGTCGGGCTTCACCCCGGCCACTATCGTCAACGATGCACCCGTGGTGTTCGATGATGCGGCGCTGGAGGCGACCTGGCGCCCGGAGAACTACAGCGGCAAGTTCTACGGTCCGACGCGCCTGCGCGAGGCGCTGTACCGCTCGCGCAACCTGGTTTCGATCCGGGTGCTGCGCACGATCGGTGCGACACGCGCGGCCAGCTACGCGGAGCGCTTCGGATTTGCCGCGGCACAGTTGCCGAAGGACCTGACGCTGGCGCTGGGCAGTGCCTCGGCAACGCCCCTGCAGATGGCGCGCGCCTACGCGGTATTCGCCAGTGGCGGCTATCGGGTGAACCCCTATTTCATTACCCGTATCCACGACGCCGAGGGTAACGTCATCGAGGCAGCGCGTCCGGTCGTGGCCTGTGCCGAATGTCCGCCAGTGCTGGAAGACCTGCAGGGGCGGGAGCAGCCGCTGCCCCTGGCGCAAGCGGTCATCACGCCGCAGAACGCCTGGTTGATGGATTCCATGATGCGGGATGTTATCCAGCGCGGTACCGGCCAGCGTGCCCGTGCACTGGGTCGCAGTGACCTGGGCGGCAAGACCGGCACCACCAATGACCAGATGGATGCCTGGTTTTGCGGCTACAACCCGTCGCTGGTGGCCGTGTCCTGGGTGGGCTTTGACAAGCTGGAGCCCCTGGGCCGTGGCGAGACCGGAGGCCGTGCCGCCTTGCCGATGTGGATGGCGTACATGGGAGATGCCCTGAAGGGCAGTCCGGTCATGAACCGGCACCAGCCGGAAGGCCTGGTGACGGTGCGCATCGATCCGCAGTCGGGCCTGCTGGCACGCAGCGGCCAGGCCGATGGCATTTTCGAATCGTTTCGATCGGATTCGGTACCGACCGAAATCGCCGGGGGGGAGGGTGCGCCAGGTGGCGGACCGGCCAGCGTTGACGACGGCTCAGGGGAACTGTTCTGAGGCGGGCTCAGAGGTCGGCGCGTATGCTGTCGATCGAGGCCTGAAATTCAGCCAGCTCGGCCTCGTTGAGCGGCAGCTCGATGACCTGCTCAATGCCGTTGCGACCCATGATGACCGGTACGCCTGCGGTGGTCTCACGCTGCCGGTACTCGCCATCCAGTATACTGACGCAGGGCAGTATCTGTTTGCGGTCGTTGCAAATGGCGTCCACCATGGTGGCAATCGCGGCGGCCGGTGCATTGAAGGCACTGCTGTTCTCGCGCAGGTTGAGCACCTCCGCGCCACCATGCCGGGTGCGTTCCGATACCCGCTCGCGAGCCTCGCTGTCCAGTACTATCTCCGCGCTGATACCGTGGATGCTGCTGAAACGAAACAGCGGCAGCATGCTGTCGCCGTGTCCACCGATCACCATCGTCTGTATGTCGCGGTTGGAGTGGCCGGTTTCGTGCGCAATGAAGTACGACATGCGTGCGGTATCCAGAACACCGCCCAGGCCAAAGACACGGTTGCGTTGCCAGCCGGTGCGCCTCCAGGCATGCCAGGTGAGGATGTCGACCGGGTTGGTTACCAGCATCAGCAGTGCGTTCGGTGCATGCTCGAGGACCTGGTCGACGATGGCATCGATTACCGTGCGGTTGACATCCAGGACATCGCTGCGGGACATGCCGGGTTTGCGAGGTGAACCGGCGGTGACGATCACCAGGTCCGAGTCGTGAATGAGTTCGGTACCGGCGCCGCCGCGTACCTGTGTGTCGAAACCGAAATAGCTGGCGGACTGCATGATGTCCAGTGCGGCTCCGGCAGCGGCCTGCGCGCGCAGGTCGAACAGGCCGACTTCCCGGCACATCTCCTTCTGCGCCAGCATCAGTGCAGTGGTTTCGCCGACCCGACCGGCGCCGAAGATGCTGATTTTCTGCATGCGTATTTCCCGTCCTGTTGTCCGCGCGCTGTTCAGTGGCAGCCAAGTATATAGTTGGCGGCTCCCTAGCGCACCGTCTTGAGTAGCTGGCCGCTGCGTGGCTCGCCCTTCGGGTACTGGTCATTCAGCAGTCGCAGTTGTTCTTCCGCATGGCGGTCTATCGGTGACCGGGTCGCCAGATCCCGGTAACGGCTGTTGTTGCCGGCGCGGATGATATGCAGGTGGTTGCCGCCGGCGGGCTTTTCATCCTCTGTGTTCATCGAGCGGAAGGTCTTCGCCGAGGCGATGATCTGCCGGTCGTACTTGTAGGGGTTGCGCTTGTCCCGCGCGGTGCCGGCAAAGATCCAGGCGGTCTTGTCCCGCATCAGCACGATGTAGCGCACGGGCCGGGTGCCGAACGGGGTCTTGCTGCTGGCGATGCCGGTATAGCCGGTCATGCCGCTGCTGCTGATCTGCTCGCCGCGGCGCAGATCGTGCAGTTGCATGCGTTTCTTCAAGACATCGCGGGCCGGCATGCGCCTGTCCAGCTCGTCCGTCTCCAGCGTCATCAGGCCGTCCTTGCCGGCCGGCATGGCCACAACCCGGTCAGCACGGTTGTCGATCTGCCAGCCGGTCGGGAAGGCGATCGTGAAATCCAGCGACTCGTGGTAAAAGCGGTTGCCGCTGACGATGCCCTGGCTTGCGCTGTCGCCAAACGGCAGGCCCTCCAGCGAACGGATGAAGTCGTCACGGTTGATACGTGTCGAGGAGCCGGTTTTGTGGGCTCGCGCGGCACGCACGACTTCCTGCAGGCGGGCATCGTTTTTCGGGTGGGTCGAGAACAGGCCGTGATAGACGTTCGGCTCGCGGCCTTCCTCGCGGGCACGTTTTTTCTCGAATGTCTCCTGGTCCTTCAGTATGCCTATCACCTCCAGCATGGCATCGGGGTCATAGCCGCTGCGCGCCATGTATTCCGCACCCAGGCGGTCCGCCTCCAGTTCATGCTCGCGGCCGTAGCCGCGCACGAGGGCGGTACCGGCCATGTCCGTCAGGTCATCGATGCCCTGTATGCCGGTGGCAACGGACACCACGGTGCCGAGCACGTTCGCCGTGGTGGCGGCGCTGTGCTGGCGGACGCTGTGCCGCGCCGTGACATGGCCGATCTCGTGGCCCAGTACCGCGGCCAGCTCCGCCTCCGAGTTGAGATAGGCCAGCATGCCGCGCGTGATGTAGATGTAACCGCCCGGCAGGGCGAAGGCATTGACGGTCGGGCTGTCGAGAATCCTGAAGCGGTAGTCCAGTCCCGTGCGGTGGCTGTGGGCCGCCAGTTGCGAGCCGATTGACTGGATCAGCGCATGCAGTTTCGCGTCATCGTAGGGCGGCATCTCCTTGAGAATTTTCCTGTTATGGCGCTGGCCAAGGGAGATCTCCTGCTGTTCCGACATCAGGACATAATCGCTTTCACCGGTCACGGGGTTGGTGGCGCAGCCTGCCAGCAGCCAGGCTGCCGGCAGTGCACACAGCCAGCGGCACAGCGGCAAACGGCGGGTGAATTGCGTAGCACTCATTCGGGGCATTTTAATCATACGGAACCATTGCTCCATTAAAATTCCTGGTTTGCAGTGCAAGCATCCGGGTCCAGGTCGGGAATGCAAAACCAGATGGACCTGAAACATGAAAACTGCCAGAAGCGAAGAAGGAATCAAGCGAGACAGCACTGATACGGAACATATTCGTCAGGGCGTCTTCGCACCGGGACGCAGCAGTGCGGCGGGATGGCGGATATTGAGCTTCAGGCCCCCGGTGTCCGGCTTCAGCCAGCCCCGCACCTCCACCCGCCGGCCCAGCAGTGCCTCGGGATAGTCCGCAGGAAAATACACCAGGTCCCTCCTGGCGATATGCGCGGCCAGCGGGCCGTCGAGCTGCAGCCAGATGCTGTAGCGGGTCTGCCGGATGTCCAGGACACGGCCCGCGACGAGACGAAAGCCCCGCGTATCCGGCGACAGGTTTGCGGCGGCCACGCTCTGGTATTCCGGCAATGACCAGACACCGAGGCGGGCGGTGCGGGCACGGGCTTCGATGTGCCGGTAACAGTCGGCCGCACGGGTGTTGGGTGGTACCGCCAGTGCCGTCGCCAGGCCCTGTTCCAGCAGTGGCACGGCGAGGTTGTCGCCGTCCTGCAGGAAGGCGTGTGCCAGCAGTCGGCCATAGTGGTCCTGCCGTGTTGTGCCGTATTGCAGCGTCAGGGCGTTGTTCTGCCGCTCTAGCAGTGACTCGAGCACCGACCGGGCCTGCGCTGCCAGAGGCTGGGGCGGTTGCCCGCTGTGGCCGGTTTCAGGTGCATTGATGCCGATCAGTCGCAACCGCCGGCCGTCTGCCAGCCTGACGGTGTCACCGTCGTAGACATGCGCCACTTCGACCTGTTCGCCGTTGCCGGGGGCCGGGCAATTCACGGCAGTGGCCTGCAGGGCTGCCGTCAGCAGGCAGCTGAAAATAAAAAAAAGGGCGCCCGGTCGGGGCGCCCCTTTACTGCGTAAACTGCCTGGCATGCAGCGGCGTGGCTAGCCCTTGCCGTAGCGGCGGCGGAACTTGTCAACGCGGCCACCGGTATCCACGATTTTCTGCTTGCCGGTGTAGAAGGGATGGCACTGCGAGCATACCTCGATGGTCAGGTCCTGGCCCGCGGTGGAGCGGGTCTGGAAGCTTTCCCCGCAGCTGCAGGTGACTTTGACGTCGTTGTATGCCGGGTGTATCTCGGGTTTCATAACTGCCTCGGGCTGTCGTGTTCGTTCCGGACGCGGGGCTGGCCCGTACACACCCGGAAAAGGGGCGGGAATAATACGTTATCCCCGCACGCCCGGCAAGCCTGTCAGGGTAGTTCGCCGGGACCCCGGATGCTGGCGCCGGTTTCGTGTGCCCGGGCGCCGCCCGGGAGCGCGGGTGGCGGCAGTTGCTGCCACTGGTGTCAGCTGCCGCTTCAAAACCACAGTTCCGCAGGTGGACAGTCAACGCTGCACGCTGAGAAATCCGGGCCGGGCCTAGCGGGCCGGCCGCAGCGGTATGACCCTGGCGGAGGTGCCGTTATGCTGTGACCGGCGTCTGAGTACGGCGGCCGGTTGCTGCAGGCATGCCAGCAGGCCGTCTTTCCCGTCGATGCTCTGCCACAGCATGCGTTGCATGCGCAGGCAGGCAACCATCGGGGTGCGTGATGTGGCGCGGATCTGGTCGAGCTGCCATTGCAGCCGATGCAGACGCTGTTGCCGTCGGGCGGGCGCACGCTGGATGGCGCGCTTGATGATACGGCTACGCTGGCGTTCGAAGACCTCCGGGTCGCTGCGGGCAAGTCTTGCCCAGGCGTCGAAATCGCAGGGTGCCGGGGTGATCGATTCTGACATGGCGTCCTCCCGTGTGGTCCGTACTGGCACGCTTGTTGTTGTTCCGGGTAAATACCACTTTAACACAGCCGCCGTGGCCGTCCCCGGGCCGGTATTGAGGATACGGCACAACGAAAGGGGTGGTGAGTAGACAAGTTCCTGACAGACAAAGGATTAATGTCTCCAGCCTGTGGATAACTTTGTGGATAAGGTAGGGGAAAACCGCTCCGGTTGCGTGAAAGGCAACGACCTTGTGATTTGAAATGATGCTGGAAAAGATAAATTAATGCTATATATATCAGTATCTTGCAATATTTTATGGGCTATTTTGAAGATTTTATGGT
>JBFELL010000046.1:0-17485 GCA_041552135.1 Gammaproteobacteria bacterium | reverse complement strand
CTGCTCAGGCCGACTAGCAGCGTCGGGTTACGCTGCTGCGCATCTAACCCGACCTACGCACTGGCGTAACCGCCACGCCTGCAGGTCGGATCAGGCCGAAGGCCGTAATCCGACATAAGTCTGCGCATCACTGGCCGTTTTCATGTTTCAGGCCCATCGGGTTTCGCCTTCCCGACCTGGACCCGGGAGCCTACACCGCAAGCCAGGAATTTTAACGGGACAGTAGTGACTTGCACTGAATATATAACACGAATCCGGATTCCGTACCTTAACATACCGGGTTTTCCGGATGCCGGTGACCCATGATGCCACCCGCTATTCACTGTTTTTCCTGAATTCATCTAAGATAGTAGGCAGATGCCAATAAGCCGGCCGGGGTTGTGCTGATGCCTGACAGGAAACGTTCGAAAGCGGTGCTGATGATACTTGCCGTGGTGGCGTTGCTGTCACTGACAGGGGCAGACTGCGCCATCTCGGTCAAGTCCGGCAGCAGTTCCGGCGACAAGGATGACGATGCCACGGTGAAGATCGGCATTGCGGATGGCTCACTGGTCGATGCGCCGGTCGAGGGTGTGCAGTATGCGTCCGGTTCGCTGCGCGGGGTGACCGGCCCGGCTGGCGAGTTCCGCTATGAAAACGGCGGCCTGGTGCGTTTTTATATCGGCGATATCCCGCTCGGACAGGCGGTGCCGGGCAAGGCCGTGATAACGCCGCTGGATCTTGTCGCGGGCGGTACCCTCGACAGCATGGCGGTAATCAATATCGGGCGGCTGCTGCAATCGCTGGATGCGGTGGTCGGGGATGAGCGCATCACCATACCTGCACCGGTGCGCGATCGCGCGCTGGTATCGAATCCTGCCCTGGCAGGCACGATCGAGTATCTTGATTATGCCGATGAAACCCGGTTTGTTAATGCCGCTTCACAACTGCTGGCCGTGCTGACGGACGGCTACCCGCATACCGTGGTGCTGGTGGATGCCGCTGCCGCGCACGCGCACATGCTGGATGCCTTTGCCCGTGCGGGTGTGCCGGTCGATAACCGATAGCCGGAGACTGCCGGCATGGGAGACGTCGTTCGCTTCAGAAAACCGACCGCTGCCCGCAAGGCGAAGGGCAAGACCCTGTGCCGGCACGGGTTGCACAAGTGGGTCGTGGCGAAGGATCGGCGGTTCGATGTCAGGCAGGGCCGGCTGGTGACGGCCTATGAATGCAGCCGCTGCGGTGCCGTGAAGACACAGGCGCACTGAACCCTGCAGACCCCTGCGGGTCCGGTCGGCCTGTGTGCAGGGTGCCGCCGGTCTGCCTCATTCACGAAGTCAAGCGCTATGCCCTAGTCACCCTCGCAGACGCATGGTGCCATCCCGGGATTGCGGACCCCGTTGCCGCTGACCGGACCGGTCGCGGTACGGGCAGGGCGTTCGGCCGGATGGACAGCCCGGGCCGGGTTGATTAACCTTTGCGCCCGGAACGGATCCTGCAGGCGGGGAAATCAATGAGCAATATCATGGCTGTCCTGCTGGATGGCATCGCACAACTGGAATACGACCGGGACAAGCCGCTGCCGGTACACCAGGCAGCCTACCTGGACAAAATGGATGCCAGGATGGATGCAGGCATCCTGGTCGGTGAGCAGATGATCGAGTCCCCGGATCTCAACCAGCGGGCGCAGTTTGTCGCCGGCAACCTCTTGCATGCCTTCAATACCGGCGATGACCAGCTGGCAGGTGCCATGTGCAGCTGGCTGGCGTTGCGCCTGCCCGAGCTGCAACAGGTCAGGATGCAGACCAGCGCCGGCGAGGCTGCCATCGAGCTGGTCTTCGACGAGGCCTACCGCAAGCAGGTTGCGGTCGATTTCATCCGCTAGCCCGGTTTTCTCACCGGTCGGCAGTGTGTGTGCCAGGCTATTGAGGAAGAGGAAAGCGTGGAGCATGATTTAGAGTCCCCGACAGGGGATCCGTAAACCCCCGGCCTTCAGGCGGCGGATCAGAATGCATGGAAAAGCTATTCAGAATACATATTGGCCCGAAGGTTAAAAGACGTATGCCTTCTCCCTGCGGGAGAAGGCCAGGATGAGGGGATATGAATCAGGAAGTGGCGCTTTATATGATCCCCTCTCCCCAACCCACTCCCTGAGGGAGAGGGGGTTAATCGGCCGGATGGCCGATCAATCCGGCTTTAGCCGGTGGAGTGTTCTTTTACAGCGTGTTACCAGGCAATGCCTGTCCCGGTCCTGGCTTGTTCTCGCACACCTGTACTTGCTCTTCACTCAAGTGGTAGCTACTGCTACCACTTTCGTTCCAGAGCGGCGTCCAGATGCGTGAGGCCTGCGCCAGCATCCGGGATCCCGGTGAGAAATCCGGGCTAGCCCCGTCCGTGCCTCCGGGGGCAGGAATGCTTCCATTCCATTTAAATCAATACGTTATCCGCACCTCCGGATGGCCGGGCCGCAATGGTGGTAAGATAGCGACTTTCCGGCCGGCCAGGCGTGGCCCGCTCGAGTACAAGACAAAAGCGGAGGAAGAGCGTTGGATTTTGCCCACACCCTGGGCCTGAACAAGGCCCCTGAAAGTCCCGAAGAAGAACGCGCCAAGCTGCAGCTCTACATCAATCTCAAGCTTGCCTCGTCCGGACAGCCGACCTGCGTGCCGGACGTGTCCTCGCGCTTCTTCGGCATTTCCCGCGATCTGCTCTACAGCTACCGCGAAAAGAACCGCCTGCTGGCGAATTACCACTGCCGGGTGGACCAGCGCATCCAGGGCTTCATCAAGCGCTACATCGAGGACCTGGATATCGAGTCGCTACCGACGCTGCCGACCCAGACCTTCATCCTCGACCGCCACGGCGTGGCCCGCGAGCTGTCGCTGCCAATGGACAGCGACGAGTTCCACTCCGACATCGTCTCAAGCTACCGCATCAAGCAGGGTGTGCTGCACAATCCGGCCAGCGACCGGCGCACCACCAAGGGGTCGTTCCACATCACCGAGGGCGGCCTGCCGGTGCCCGGCGACAAGAAGGCCGTGCCGCGACTGACCTTCGCCCGCATGCTGGCGCGTGCCCTGAACCCGCCGCAGGACCTGCTCACCGTGCCCTTTACCTCGGGCCTGGAGAAGCCCGCGCGCATGTTCGTCTCGCTGCTGCTGCGACCGATCGTCTGCCCGGCCATTCCCGGCCGGGAGGCCGAGAAGACCATGGAGGTGCGTTTCTTCGCCCCGGGCAATCTCGTCAGCAACCTGGACTTCGTCGAGAGCATCTTCGGCAATGGCGGCAATCCCTTCCTCGCCGAAAACGATGCCGCCCTGGATGTCGAGCACTGGACCGGCACCAGCGGCTGCGTCATCCTGGCGCCGCACCTCGTCGGCATGACCAAGCAGGAGCTGGGGCTGCCGCACTGGGACGATGCGACCGAGCGGCAGCGCAGCGAGGGCATGTGCTGGAAGGACGCCGGTGAGCTCTACAACGAAGGCCAGGCCTTCAAGCTCACCACGCGCGACGAATCCGGTGTTGTTGTCACCATGATCGCCGACAACTACTTTGGCTACTGCAAGAAGGAGGTCAAGGCGCAGATCAGCTACTCGGCCAACCTGTTCGGCATGGCCGAGGAAGAACATGCCGGCGGCGCCCTGGCGTTCCCCTGCCGCAACCACGGCGAGGAGTACGGCGCCGACAGCCGCACCGTGCACCCGGACTACACCTTCGAGGATGTCATCGAGCGCTACGGCAGCGCCATGGACCTGCAGCCGGAGGGCTACGGCATCGACAAGCATTACCCCGATGTGATCTACGTCCCGCAGCGCATCCGCATGGATCTCGGCGCGCAGACCGTGACCTGGGACAAGGACGGCGAGCGGCAGACCATCCCGCTGCGCCCCGGCAAGATCTACATGCAGCCGAGCGGTTACAAGCTCGAGATGAAGAAGCACCCGGGTGCGCCGTCCTGGCGCATCGTCGGCATGAACCCGGAAGGCACCTTCTGCCACAAGCCCTGCACCGTCTCCGGCGGCGGCAAGTCCGAGATCTCCAAGTCGCTGAACGACGCGGTGATCTACCGGCCGCTGTTCGTCGATGATCTCGACAAGGACCTCGACGTGGTGCAGGAGATCTTCGATCGCGACTACACCAAACGCTTCAGGGCCGGCCACGAGCACGAGGACCGGGACGCCACGCGCAAGCCGCTGAGCTCCGAGCGCAGCCTGGGCTCGGTGATCAAGCTGCTGACACCGACCTCCAGCTACACCGACGAGTTCAACGAGTGGCTGGAGTCGATCCCGCCGCGCATCCTGGCGCTGGTCTACCTGATCAAGCGTTTCTACCGTGTCGAGTGGGGCGAGCGCTGGCGCGACCACCTGTCGGTGGACGAGGTCGACGGCGCACCCGCGCACGAGCTGAAGCTGCATGATCGCAACATCATCGCCTCCTACCTGCGCGTGGGCTTCGATGAAAAGGGCAAGTGGCGCACCTTCAAGCTGCGGCAGGATTTCATTGCCACCGAGAAGGTGCAGATGGAAGACGACATCAGCGCCTCGGTCGTGGTGCCGGGCAAATGCCTCAGCAACTGCGGTCCGGCCATCAACACCGAGCACAGCATCAAGCTGGTAAAGAACTGCGAGTACCGCCTGTTCCAGCGGCCGGACGAGGCCATCCACCCCGGCTACGACAAGCAGACCGAGCTGGATATGTCGCAGCCCGGCAACTTCGTCGCCAACTTCGAGTCGATCGGCCCCGAGAAGCTCGCGACGCTGGTTGAGGACGTGCACACCTTCTTCCTGTTCACCCGGCCGATGCAGGATCTCCTGCGTTCGGCCTACGAGGACGGCAAGGGCTACGTCGTCTCCTCCGCGCACCCGCGCATCGTCGACGGCAAGCCCTCGAAGAACCCGCGCTACCAGCAGGTCCGGCCCGACCTGGTCAACCCGGTGCGCAAGTACCTGGCCGAGATGAGCACCCGCATGCACCGCAAGCTGCCGCTGGACGAGACGGTCTGCCACCCTGTGGACGCCGTGCTGACCGGCCGGCGCAACAACCCGCCGGAGCCGGGCATCCGGCCGCTGGCGGTATACAATCCGATTCACTACCAGGAGCTGCCGGAACTGTTCATGGACTTCATCTGCTCGCTGACCGGCAAGTCGCCCTCGACCACCGGTGCCGGCAGCGAGGGCGCACTCACCAAGGGGCCTTTCAACGCCCTGCGCGCCACGGCCGACCTGAACAACGCGCTGGTCTCCTACATCCTCACGGATTACGCGGGTTATTCGAGTTCCGCCGGCTTTGTCGGCTCGAACGTGCGCGTGGACCACGACATCAGCCTGCTGGTCCCGGAAATCTGGGCGCGGCTCGACCCTGAACACCGCGACCCGCAGTACCTGATACGGCACGGTTACCTGGAGCCGGTCGAGGATTTCGATCACGACGGTCAGCGGGTACTGGGCAGCCGGCTGGGCTACCGCATCACCTCGCGTTTCGTGCACGGTTACTTCGGCAAGATCTTCGACAACCCGACGGCCGTGTTTACCGACGAGATCCTCAAACCGGAAATGCAGAGCCTGGAAGACTATGTCGACGGCATCAACAACATTGTCGAGGCACAGCAGGGGGTTGCACAGCGCTACCTGGATGACGGCAGCATCGAGGATGCCTGTCCGCCGCTGCAGGCACTGCTCCATATCATGGCCACCGGCAGCTACGAGGGCAAGGACGCACATCACCCGGGCATACGCGCGATGTTCACCCGGGAGTACCTGCTGGGGTCCGACTGGTACCGTGAACGACTGGAGGTCAAGCAGCAGCGCGACATCGCACTCTGGCAGCGCCACGTGGCCAGCCTGCAGCGTTTTATCGAGGACGAGGGCTACGTCGACGAGGCCGAACGTCTGGGGATCGCGGACCGCCTGGGGGCGGCGAAGGACAAGCTGCGGCATGTAAAGGATCCGGACTACCTGGACGAACTGGTCGGCACACTGGGTGCGGATCCGCTGCGGCCGGCGCACGTGGAGGACAGCCGGGGTGTGCTCAAGTGGGGCAAGGCGAAACTGGCACGGCCGGGGGGCGATGCGCCTGCGGAGAATATCGCCGCGACCGTGGCGTCCACCAGCGAGGCGCCGTCACTGCTGGAGCGGGTGCGCGAGAAGTTCCGGCGAGCGACCGTGCACTAGATAACGCTGTTCAGGGTCTGATGGCGCCCGTTCTGGGGGAGTCGTCCGTATTGATTTCCAATGGGCCACGGAAGCACACGGAAAAACACCGGGTGTTCAGCAACAATGTCTTTTTTCCGTGTGATTCAGTGGTTTTTTGCCTGTCCCGGCCTTGAGTCAGGCGCGATCCTGTTCAGGGGCCTGTTTTCCTGAATACCAGGAAATAATTGACCCGCAGCAGCGGCAAGTCATCCATGAGCCGGAAACCCGCTGCCTGGATTTCCCGGATGACGGCGTTTCTGCCACTGCGCACATGCCCCATGACCCAGCGCGAGCTGATGCGCGGGTGGCGACGAAAGTCGATCACGACCAGCCGTCCGTCGTCATTCAGGCTGCGGTGGATCGAGGCCAGCATGTCTTGCGGGTATTCGAAGTGGTGGTAGGTGGCTGCGACAAATGCCAGGTCGATGGAGCGTTCCGGCAGCGACAGGGCATGCGGCGTGTTGACGACGCCCTCCACGTTGGTCAGTCCCTGCTCGCGGCAGGTGCGCAGGATGTTGCGGACGAAGGGTGCGGAGATATCGATGGCGTATACCTTGCCGCCCGGGGCAACGCGTGAGGCGAACAGTCGCGTGTACAGGCCGGTGCCGGCGCCGATGTCCGCTACATGCATCCCCGGTCGCACGCCGCTCGCCCTGAGCACGTCATGTCGTCTGTCATAGAGCTCCCGGCCGGGTGTCTCGAAGGTGGCAACCCATTGCTGCCAGTTGGGGTTTTCGTAATGCCGGTTGATGCCCGGTCGCACGCTCCGTTCGTCGGCCAGCAGCGGGCCAGCCAGCAGCATGGCGAGCATCGCCCACAGCAGGTGCAGGCAGGGAGCGGACAGGGCATTCATAGGTTGAAAGCATAGCCGGTTTGCCACGGGATGGCTGCCGGTGATTGAAAAATCCCGCTGTCGTCCCGATACTCTATCCAGGCCGTGCGGCATCGTCTTTCACAGAACCTGCTTCAGGACCAGTACATGACCGACTCGATGCATATCGTTTGCCCGCACTGTGCGGCCGTCAACCGCCTGCCGGCAAGCCGCATGAACGAGGCACCCAGGTGCGGCAAGTGCGGACGCCCGGTGTTCACGGCGCACCCTGTCGAGCTGAACCAGATCAATTTCCGGCCGCACATCAGTCGCAGTGACATCCCCGTGGTCGTCGATTTCTGGGCGCCGTGGTGCGGGCCCTGCAAGATGATGGCGCCTTCCTTCGAGGAATCGGCGGTCGTGCTGGAGCCGCGCGTGCGCCTGGCCAAACTGAACACCGAAAACGAGCAGTCCATCGCTGCGCAGTATGGCATCCGCAGCATTCCGACGCTGGTCATGTTCGAAAACGGCCAGGAGGTTGCCCGCCAGGCGGGCGCCATGATGGGCCAGGACATCGTGCGCTGGGTGGAGGCAAATATCTGAGCGCTGCGCGGTGCATGGCTTGCCTCTGCGCGAATCACAGCCATTACCGCTCGGGAATCGCCAAGGCTCAGTGGCTGATCCCCAGCACGGTGCACCACTCCCGGAACAGGCCCTCGTCGAGCGCGGCGGCGGTCGAGCGCGGCTGCAGTGACAATGGCGGCTCGTGCTCGCCCTCGAGGGTGACGGAGTGGCCGCCGGCCTCGTGCAGTATGGAGAGACCGGCCGCGTAGTCCCACAGCTTGTGCCGGCCGTGCAGGTAGACATGCGCCCGCCCGGCTGCCAGCCAGCAGAAATCCAGCGCTACCGAGCCGAAGCTGCGCTGCGAACTGTAGGGTGGTTTGGCGGCCAGTGTCTTCGCCAGCGTGGCCGGCAGGCGCTTGTAGTCCACCATGGCAATGCCCCTGCTCAGCGGGGTGGTCGGCCATCGTGTGCCGAGCGGCGCGCCATTCAGCCAGGCGCCGCCGTCGCGGGTGGCATGGAAGTACTCGTCCCGGCTTGGATCATAGACGATGCCCAGGCTGACCCGGCCAGCCTCCACCAGTGCCAGCGAGACCGCGAAATAGGGGATGCCAATGGCGAAGTTGCTGGTGCCGTCGAGGGGGTCGAGGACCCAGACCCCGCTGGAACGGTGCTGTAGCTGCGCCAGTTGCTCGCTTTCCGTCATTTCCTCGCCCAGCAGACCGTAATCCGGAAAGCGTTCCGCCAGTTCCGCCTGCAGACGATCCTGCATGGCGTGGTCGGCCTCGGTCACGATGGAGCCGTCCGCCTTGAGTGCCGTATCCACCACGCTGAATCGCGGCAGCAGTTCCTCGGCGGCCGCGTTGCGGATACAGTGCCTGAGGGTGGACAGGGCGTCGCGGTTCATTATCATGGCAGGATTCTGGGATAAGTGAATATCGTTCCATGATACTGAAAAGGGGGTTGGATGGCCCCGGGCCGTGACCTTTCACCTTCCGTTGGCCGGTCGGCTGCAATGGCGCCTGTGGTCACGGAGACTGATTCATGATGTCGTTGTGGCGTGCCTGCCTGCTGCTCGTCGTGGTGTCCCGGGGCGCGATGGCCGGGGCGCGCGAGCATGTAGATCCCGATACCGGCCTGTCGCGCTGGGAAACCGATGACCGGGGCTTCAGCCTGGAACTTGTCCAGGTCTTGCCGGACTATGTACGTGCCGTGTATGCCTCGCGCGGCCTGCCACAGACCATCATCGACAGCGTCAGCAGCTATTGCGTGTTCGGGACCATACTGAAAAATCACTCCGCAAGCACATTGTCCTACAATGCTGCCGACTGGCGCTACGTCACGACGGATGGCAGGACACACAGGGCCCGTACCAAGACCGAGTGGGTCGACGAGTGGCAGAGTATGGGGGTGGCTTTCCGCTGGTCCCTGCTGCCGGAGCAGCAGACCTATGCGCCCGGCGACTGGGGGCAGGGCTTCACCACGGTCGCGTTACCGCCCGGCACGGTGCTGGACCTGCATTACGGCTGGGAACAGGGCGGGGTGAAACATACCGGGATCATCAAGGGGGTGCGCTGTGCGCCGGCCGATATCGAATCGCTGTAAACACCTGGCTTCGCTGTGCCTGGTGCTGGCTGTCGCTGGCCTGCCGGTCGCGTTGCCGGCACAGGGACCGGATTTGAGTCACACGCTTGCGCCTGTGGAGCCACCGGTCACGGCACCCGGATTCCGCCTGGCCGACATGGACGGTGAAATGCATGCGCTTGCCGATTACCGCGGCAAGGTGATCCTGCTGAATTTCTGGGCTACGTGGTGTCCGCCATGCCGCCACGAGATGCCCGCCATGGAGCGGCTCTACCGGCGCTTCCGCGACCGGGGTTTCGTCGTGCTGGCGCTTAACCAGTGGGAGGACCCGGATCTCGTGTTCGCCTACACGGGCGACCTGGACGTGTTCCCGAGCTTCCCCATGCTGTTCGATCCGCAGAGTTCGGTGTCGCAGCACTATGGTGTGAAGGGTCTGCCGACGTCCTTTGTCATCGACCGGAGCGGGCAGGTGATCTATCGCGCAATCGGCGGCCGCGAGTTCGACCACCCGGAAATTCTGCAGATCCTTGAGGGCTTGCTCGCCGGTCCATCCTGAGGGCAGGCAGGGAGGGGTATTTAACTGATTGATATGGCTTGTTTTTGGTAGCCAGTTGAAAACGCCGGCAAATCCGTGAATGATGGCGCCACCAGGATAACCCAGGCAGTTTGCAGAGGCAGTGATGGGCAGTACACCAACCGCAACGGTTACACCGGACGGGGACACCGCAAATACCCCGGAACCAGCCGACAACAATCTGACTCCCGACACGACCGGGGTCAAGTCGCATGCCGCGAGCAGGAAAACAGCCCGGCCAAAGCAGTCGGTAACCAAAAAGGCCGGGAAAAAGAAGGCCGCCCCTAGGAAGGCCGCCACAAGGAAGGCCGCCACAAGGAAGGCTGCCACAAGGAAGGCCGCCACAAGGAAGACCACTGGCAAGAAGACTGCCGCGAAGAAATCTGATAGCAGCAAGGCCGTCGGCAAGAAGACCACCAGCAAAAAGACCACCAGCAAGAAGACCGCCAGCAACAAGACGGCGGGAAAGAAGACTGCCAGCAGGAAGGCTACGCCTGCCGGCAAAGCTACGTCGCGTTCACGCAAGCGCCCCGGCCTTGCCGGGTTTGGTGCGGTGACGCCCGCGCACGCTGTATCGGAAGATGCCGCTTCGACCTCACCCTCTGCCGGCATTGCCCCTGACGATCCCCGCTCCCTCTCATGGATGGCTGCATCGGCAGTCAATGCACTGAACGCCGTCAAGGCACACCAGGCTGAGAAGGTGTCACAGGTCAAGGGCGGGGCAGATGCGGAGAAGACCGGCTTGGATGAGGTGCCGGATGAGGTAGCCGTAACGGATGCCGCCGACACAGCGGTGGAAGCTCCGGGTGCAGCCGCGCAGACAACGGAACTGCCGCAGGCCCCGGCGATTGACGTGCCGGATGAGCTTGCTGTAGCGGAGGCAGTCGAGGTGTCGCCGCTAACGGAGGAACTGCCGGCAACCGTATCGCCGCCCGGGGTAGCAGAGGAAGCCGCGGCGGCAGACACAACGAAAGCGCCCCTGATGGCAGAACAACCGCAAGCCCCGTTGATTGCTGCCGAGGCGGTGGATACGCCAGTGACCGGGGCGTCAGCGGACTCCCCGGCTGCAGAGGCACCGCAGGAACCCGCGGTGGCTGAGGAGCCGCCGCTAACAGCCGCGGCAGTGCCGCAGGAACCGGCCGTTGCCGATACGCCAGAGGAATCGGTGCTGGCAGGAGCGCCGCAGATTCCCTCTAGCCTGGACGAACCAGGCGAAGGCGCGGCGGCAGATGGGCAGGAGGAAGCCCGTGTTGCGACAGCGCCCGATGAGGTCGCGACAAAGGCGGCAGCAGAAGCCCCCCGCGTAGATCATGCAGAAGACGTTGAACCACCGGAGCCGCCAGTCAGCATGCCGGCATCTGCACCCCCGCCGCCGCTGGCAAGGCAAGGCTTGCCGGTGCGGATGATCGTGGTCGCGGTTGCACTCGGCCTTGCCGTCCTGCTCGGCTATCGATACCTGGGCAACGGCGATGAAGTTTCTGATCCGGTACCGAACCTGCCTGCGGATGGTTCACCGATCCCCGATTTCAGCCGACCGGCGATCACTGCTGTGCCGGACAGTGCCGTGCCGAAAACAGCGGACACCGCAGCGGTGACACCGGCCGATGATTTGACCGCCATCGGTGAAGCGGATGAGTCACCGGCCGCTGTCCTTGTGACAGCGCCGGCGTCGACCGATGCCGTGATGCCGGCTGAAGCTGACGTTGCGGCCGTCGCTCCAGCGACTGCCGCGGCGACTGAGAACCCGGCAGTGCCCGTGATCGCGGATGAATCCTCGCCAGCACCGGCGGCCATGGACGAAGCCCCGGTCACCGGGGGCATTCCGGATACGGCACCGACGGATACGGCACCGACGGATGCGGCGGCAGCCGATGCCGCCCCGGCCATTGCGGTGTCTGCCGGGCCGGAGTCTGCACCGCAACCGCTCGAGTCATCACCGGCCCCGGTCACCCGGCAACCCGCCTACCGTGCACCGGCTTACGGCTACGGTTACTATCCGCCCAACTGGCAGCAACCCGGCTACCGGCGGCCTGCCTGGCAGGCGCCAGCGCCCCGCTAACCGGACCCGGGCGCGCGACTGTTGGCTGATCTGCACCCGCAACTGGCAAAGGACTGCCTGCCGGTTGGCCGGTTTTCCCTGTGCCGGCTGCTGTTGATGCGGGATGCCAATTACCCCTGGTTTATCCTTGTGCCCGATCGCGAGGACATCACCGAGATCCACCATCTGGACGGTGCAGACCAGCTGCAGTTGCTGCATGAATCGTCTGTGCTCGCTGCCGTGCTCGAGCAGGCATTTCATGCTGACAAGCTGAACGTCGCCGCGCTTGGCAACGTAGTGCCGCAGCTGCACGTTCATCATATCGTGCGCTATCACGACGACCCCGCCTGGCCTGCGCCGGTCTGGGGCAGGGTGCCGGCGCAAAGCTACAGCGATGCGGCACTGGCCGGTGTCATGGAAAAACTCAGGTCGGGCCTGCCGGATGAATTCGAGTTTCATGACCAGCCGGTTGCTTGATTGCAGCAGGCCGGTGTGCGTCGGGCGGGCAGCAAAAAAAACGGCGGCATCCTGCCGCCGTGATCGTTTGCAAGTACAGGAGGTTTATTTGGCGGTCAGCAAGGGGTCAGCCGATGCGCTCTGCGCAAAGCCGCTGGCCGGTCATGACGGCGAGGATATCGAAGGAGGTGGTCCGCTCCCTGTCATAGGAAACCAGCATCAGGTGGGGACGCTGCTCATTGAAACGGGCGTCCAGCACGCCCCGCTGTGATGTGATGGTGCGTTCAAGATTGCGGCGGCTGTCCGCGGCCAGTGTTTCATCAACGTGCATTACCATATCTGTTGTACGCATGATGTCGACTCCTCCGTAATAAGTTTTGCATCATCGAACTGAAGGCTTTCCCACGTCATTTAACGCTTCCCTGCGCCACTGCATCCCTGGCGAAAAACAGTATGTTAAATACCACTGCGAAGTCAAGGGAAATATGAATAACTCATTGTTATTTTTATAATTCTCTGAATTTCCATATCTGGTGTATTCGCCCCACGAATCCATACCACATGTAGGGTATTGCGGCTGCTCGGGATGGCCGTGTGGTGTCCGAGCCGTCAGGGGAATGCGCCTGGCAGTGGGACCGTCAGGGGGAAAACGGATCAGAGTTTTCTTGCCAGCAGCCCCATTTCGAAATCTCCGCCCTGCAGCGGGATTTGCACACGGTAGCCGCCGCCGGGGACTTCGTCCATGCGTTGACCGTGCATGTCGTAGAGTTCGCTGAGGCGGAAGCTGCGATTGCCGGCGGGCAGAATCAGTTCCATGTCATCACCGGCGGCAAACTTGTTCTTCACGGCAACCTCGGCAAGCCCGCGGGCCGGGTCATAGCCGGTCAGTTCGCCGACAAAGCGCTGCCGGTTGCTGCGCGAACTTGCCTCGAGGTAGTTCTGGTAGTCCTGGTCCGGGTGGCGCTGCAGGAAACCGTCGGTATAGCCGCGGTTCGACAGGTTCTCCAGGGTACCCAGCTGGCTGGCATCGAACGCTCTGCCGGCCAGGGCATCGTCGATGGCGCGGCGGTATACCTGCGCGGTGCGTGCGACGTAGTAGTGCGACTTCGTCCGGCCCTCGATCTTCAGGCTCCTGATACCCATGTTCACCAGGCGCTCGACATGCTCCAGGGCACGCAGGTCCTTCGAATTCATGATGTAGGTGCCGTGCTCGTCCTCCTCGATCGGCATATGCTCGCCGGGACGTTGTTTTTCCTCCAGCAGGTAGACCCCGCTGGCCGGTCGCGTGGTCTCGACCCGGATGTCGCCGCCGGGGTCCTCGCTGGCGTTCTTCAGCCTGTAGTCCCAGCGGCAGGAATTGGTGCAGCTCCCCTGGTTGGCATCGCGGTGATTGAAGTAGCCGGACAGCAGGCAGCGGCCGGAGTAGGCGATGCACAGGGCACCGTGCACGAAGACCTCCAGTTCCATGTCGGGGCACTGCTGGCGGATCTCCTCGATCTGGTCCAGCGACAGTTCCCGTGACAGGATGATGCGGCTGATGCCCTGTGCCTGCCAGAAGCGGACACTGGCGTGGTTCATGGTGTTCGCCTGCACCGACAGGTGGACCGGCATGTCCGGCCAGCGTTCCCGCACCAGCAGGATGAGGCCGGGGTCCGCCATGATCAGGGCGTCCGGCCCCAGTTCGATGACCGGTTCCATGTCACGGACGAAGGTCCGGATCTTGGCCTCGTGCGGCAGGATGTTGCTGGCAAGGTAGAAGGCCTTGCCGGCGTCGTGTACCTCGCGGATGCCCTGTGCCAGGTTTCCCAGCTTGTGAAAGTCGTTGTTTCGCACCCGCAGGCTGTAGCGCGGCATGCCGGCATAGACGGCATCGGCACCGTAGGCAATGGCATAGCGCAGGTTGTTCAGCGTGCCGGCGGGGGCGAGCAGTTCGGTGGCGGACATGGCGGAGACCTTAACGCCAGTCCCGCAGGGCCGCAACCGCAGGATTAACAGGGCTTAGGGCCAATGGCACTTACCTAGGACCAATTCGAGATTGATAGCCACGGAAGCACACGGAATCACACGGAAGATATCAACATGGTCAGAAATATTCCGTGTTTTTCTGTGTGTTTCCGTGGCGAATTGGAGGTCTGTGGGGGACGACATCACTTAAGTAAGTGCCATTCGGCTTAATCCTGCCGCGTCGATGGGGTACACTGCGCGGCATGCCGCATAAACAAAAATACATAAGGTACTGGCGCAAGAATCTGCAATACCTCGCGGTGTTGCTCGGCATCTAGTTCACCGTCTCCTACGGCTTCGGCATCCTGCTGGTGGAGCAGCTGGACCGCATCCGCATTGGCGGCTTCGGCCTCGGCTTCTGGTTCGCCCAGCAGGGCTCCATCTATGTCTTCGTCATACTCATTTTCGTCTATGTCTGGCTGATGAACCGGCTTGACCGCAGGTACGAGCTTGACGAGCGGGAACACGAGGAGTGAACGTACAGGCCTGGACCTTCGTCATGGTGGCCGTCTCGTTCGCGGTCTATATCGGGGTGGCGCTGTGGGCGCGGGCACGATCCACCGGCGATTTCTACATTGCCGGCAGCAATGTGCATCCCGTGGTCAACGGCATGGCGACCGCCGCCGACTGGATGAGCGCCGCCTCATTCATCTCCATGGCCGGACTCATATCCTTCATGGGTCGCGACGGTTCGGTGTATCTGATGGGCTGGACCGGCGGCTACGTACTGCTGGCACTGCTGCTGGCCCCGTACCTGCGCAAGTTCGGCAAGTACACCGTGCCGGACTTCGTCGGGGACCGCTACTACTCGCAGACGGCGCGCGTCGTGGCCGTGGTGTGTGCGATCTTCGTGTCGTTCACCTATGTCGCCGGGCAGATGCGCGGCGTCGGTATCGTGTTTTCCCGCTTCCTCGACGTCGATATCAACAGCGGCGTCATGATCGGCATGGGCATCGTGTTTTTCTACGCCGTACTTGGCGGCATGAAGGGCATTACCTACACCCAGGTCGCGCAATACTGCCTGCTGATCTTCGCCTACCTGGTGCCGGCGATCTTCATCTCCATGATCATGACCGGCCACGTCATCCCGCAGCTGGGCTTCGGCGCCACGGTGAGCGACGGCTCCGGCCAGTACCTGCTGGAGCGGCTTGACGGCCTCAACCAGGCGCTCGGCTTCGCGGCCTACACCGACGGCAGCAAGGGCATGCTGGACGTGTTCTGCATCACGGCGGCGCTGATGGTCGGCACCGCCGGCCTGCCGCATGTCATTGTGCGTTTCTACACCGTGAAAAAGGTCGCGGCGGCACGCATCTCTGCCGGCTGGGCGTTGCTGTTCATTGCGCTGCTCTATACCACGGCGCCGTCGGTGGCGGCGTTTGCACGGGCCAACCTGCTGAACACGGTAGACGATGCGTCCTACGCGGAGGTGCCGGAATGGTTCAAAAACTGGGAGGACACCGGCCTGATCCGCTTCGAGGACAGGAACGGCGATGGTCGCATCCAGTATACCGGTCCGGTTTCGGAGACCCCCAACGAGCTCAGGATCGACCGCGACATCATGGTGCTGGCCAACCCGGAGATCGCGCGCCTGCCGGGCTGGGTCATCGGCCTGGTGGCGGCCGGCGGACTGGCGGCTGCGCTGTCGACCGCGGCCGGCCTGTTGCTGGTGATCTCCACGGCAATTGCCCATGACCTGGTGAAACGCGGCTTCAGCCGCAATATCACGGAAAAGCAGGAACTCTTCACGGCGCGGGTAGCGGCGGGTGTCGCTGTCCTCGTCGCCGGCTACTTCGGCATCAATCCGCCCGGTTTTGTCGCACAGGTGGTGGCATTCGCCTTTGGTCTCGCGGCCTCGTCATTTTTTCCGGCGATTATCATGGGCATCTTCAGCCGCCGTATGAACCGCGAGGGCGCGGTCACCGGCATGATCGCCGGTATCACCTTCACGGCCGGGTATATCGTCTGGTTCAAGTTCCTGCACCCCGAGCAGAACAGCGCGGAGAACTGGTGGTGGGGCATATCGCCGGAAGGCATCGGCGTCATCGGCATGCTGCTCAACTTCGGCATCGCCATGCTGATCAGCCGCTTCACCAGGCGACCGCCGCACAGCGTGGTCGAGATGGTCGAACGTATCCGCTACCCGCGTGGCGCCGGCAAGGCGCATGAGCTGTCGGTCTAGTCGGTAACCGTTACGGCAGCGTGCTGTAGCGCGCCACTGCGCCACGGTCATGAAACAGCAAGGCAGTGGCGGTTTGCGCTATCCGCCCGATGCTGTGCAGCGGGGTTCCGCGGCGGGCGTGGAGCTCGAGTCAGCCCCTGGTCCCGGGGCCGGCCTTGCCGGTGACACCGGCGGTCAGGGTGAATCGCATCGCCTCCTCCATATTCATGTCAATCGGGTGTACGGCACTTCGGGGCACCAGCACGGCATACCCGCCAATCATGTAACTCAGGGGCAGGTAGACCAGGATGCTGTCTTCCCGGCGGAAATCCTCAGGCAGGTTTTCGGGGTCTGCCTGGGTGACGAAACCGATCACCTGCATGCCGGAATCCCCAAGCGTGACAGCCACCACCTGTTCGAACTCCTTTCTGCTGTCCGGCGAGAAATAATTCAGGAAGTCGCGCAATGCCGGGTATATCGATTTGATCAGGGGGGTGCGATAGAGAAGCTTCTCGCCCCTGGCGAACATCCTTTGAACCACGTAGGCATGCATCAGCAGGCCCACGCAGAACACGGCTGCCAGCCCGACTACCACACCCATGCCCGGCCAGTACAGCCTCTCCGGAAGCCATGAACGGATCATGCCGCCCAGCACGGATTCCGCCGACACGACAAGCCAGTAGATCAGGTAGAGCGTGAGCACAACAGGCAGGATGGTCACCAGTCCGGTAAGGATGTGTTTGCTTATGAATTTCACCATCTGTGCTGCCTCCTGTAGACCACAATGCCCTGGCTGTGCAGGCCAGCATACACGCAAACGTCCGTCGCCGGTAAAGCTGCGGGATGCCGCGGCTTTGCTCTGCCGGGTTGCCGGTACCTGCAAGCCAGGCCGGCTCCGGGTACTCACAATGCACGAAGGGCGGGGAACGGTGTTTTATGTGCGACTGTCCCTCTTTGCCTGTCTGTTCACTTGCTGTACCGGGCACTGCAGTGTTCTGTGTCTGATGCCTTTTTTCATGTCAGTGAAGAACAGGGCCTGCCAGCCTGTCTTGCCGGTGTGAATCTGTTGTTACTAAGGAGTACATAAGTATCCCGACATTCAGGCCTGCGTACCCGCCCCCTTTGAAGG
>JBFELL010000045.1:0-17746 GCA_041552135.1 Gammaproteobacteria bacterium | reverse complement strand
GCACGGGGACGCGCCAGGTCCGGAGGAGGCACAGTCGCCGGGCACGCCGTTCCCGGGTAACTCGGCATGATCTGGATCCAGTCATTGAATTACGGTATTCCACAGCCGTCCTGTAAGAAATGCGGGCTAGTGAATGATGCCACGCCGGTGCTGCTCCAGGAACCTGACCAGCAGGCCCACATGCGTATCCTGGCCGGCCTGCTGTCTCAGCTGCTCGATCTGCTGGTCCGGGGAAGCCCCCGACCGGTAGAGTGTGCGGTAGGCCTGTTGCAGTGTCTGCAACGCAGCCTCCGGAAAGGCATTGCGCTTCAGGCCCTCCTTGTTGAGCCCGCGGGCGCGCGCCGGATTTCCCGCGACAGTCATAAACGGCGGCACATCCTTGCTGATCACGCTGCCGAATGCCGTGAAGGCATAGGCCCCGATAACGCAGAACTGGTGCACCAGCGTATAGCCGCCAAGCGTGACGTGATCCTCGACCGTTACATGTCCTGCCAGCGAGGCGCCATTGGCGAAGGTGGTGTCATTGCCGACCTGGCAATCGTGTGCAATATGGCAGGACGCCATGACCCAGTTCCGGTCGCCCAGACGGGTCACCCCGCCCCCGTGGCCGGTACCGCGGTTGATGCTGGCATATTCGCGAATGACATTGCCGTCGCCGATTTCCAGCCGGCTTGGCTCGCCGCGGTACTTCCTGTCCTGCGCATCCTCGCCGATCGACGCAAACTGGTAGATCCTGTTGCCGGCCCCGATGCGGGTTGGCCCCTTGATAACGGCATGAGGGCCAATCCAGGTGCCGCTGCCGATGACGACCTGCGGACCAATGACGGCAAAGGGGCCGATGCAGACCCCGTCAGTGATCTCGGCAGCAGCATCAACGACTGCCCGTGGATCGATCAAGTGTTGATATCCCGCTCGGTGCACATGATCTCGGCAGAGGCAACGACCTTGCCATCGACACTGGCATCGCAATCGAACACCCAGATGCCCCGCCGCGTGCGCAGCAGGCGTGCCCGCAGCACCAGCTGGTCTCCCGGTTCAACCGGCCGCTTGAAGCGCACCTTGTCCATACCAACCAGGAAATAGAGCGTTGCACGCTCGGCGGTCTGCTCCAGTGTCCGGAAGGCCAGCAGCCCGGTGGCCTGGGCCATGGCCTCCAGGATCAGTACGCCCGGCATCACGGGACGCTGCGGAAAATGGCCCTGGAAGAACGGCTCGTTGAAGGTGACGTTCTTGATGCCCGTGAGTGACTCGCCCTTGTTGAACTCGGTCACCCTGTCTATCAGCAGGAATGGATAGCGGTGGGGCAGGTGATTCAGTATCTGGTTGATATCCATAACTCGGCTTGTGCTCGGTTGTGTGATTGGCACGGATTGCCGCTTGCCGGCAACCGGCGGCAGTCCTCATCAGTCCTGTAACTTTTTTTCCAGCGCCTGCAGGCGCCTTGCCAGCTCATCCAGCTGCCTCAGCCGCACCGTATTCCTGTTCCAGGCCATATTCTCCTGTGCCGGCAGGCCAGAGGAGTATACACCCGGACGGGTGATCGATTGCGTCACCATGGTCATACCGGTGACAGTGACATCATCGGCAATCTCGAGGTGACCGACGATGCCGGCGCCGCCGCCAATCATGCAGCGCGAGCCGATCCTGGCGCTGCCGGAGATCCCGACGCAGCCGGCGATGACCGTGTGCTCGCCGATGTGGACATTGTGCGCAACCTGGATCTGGTTATCGAGCTTGACGCCGTCCTCCAGCACCGTGTTATCCAGTGCACCGCGGTCGATCGTGGTGCTGGCACCGATCTCGACGTCGTTGCCGATCGAGACGCCACCCAGCTGCGGCACCCTGAGCCACTGCCCCTCATCCCGGGCCAGTCCGAAACCGTCGCTGCCGATAACGGCACCGGGATGGATCACGACACGGTCGCCGATTGTCACGTCCTGGCCGATTACCGCATGGGGATGGATGACACCGCCGGCACCAATACGAGTGTCCCTGCCGACAAAGCAGCCGGCGGCAAGCCGTGTCCCGGCACCGATGACGACGCCGTCCTCCAGCACACAGCCGGGGCCGATCCAGGCTGAGTCGTCAATCCGGCACCGGGTACCGGTAACCGTCGCCGGGTGCACACCCTGACGGGTCGGCGGGCGTGGACCCAGCAGGCTCGCCGCCCGGGCATAGGCGGCATAGGGGTTTGACACGACCAGCACGGCCCCGGGGGCCTCGTCGGCATATTCTGCCTGCAGAATAACGGCTGTGGCGCGCGTCCCGTGGAGGTGCTTGCGGTATCTGGTGTTTGCCAGGAAGCTGACCGAACCCCCGGCGGCGTGCTCGAGTGAGGCCACCGAGGTTATCCGGGCATCGGCATCCCCCCGCAGTTCGGCACCGAGGCGCTCGGCCAGTACGGCAAGTGTGATTCCCATGCCGTCGCGCTTACCTCGGCACACTGTGGCCCGTGTCCGGGCTCCTACTGGCTGCTGGTGAGCTTGTTGAGGACGTCGTCGGTGATATCCACCCGATCGCTGGAGTAGACCACGCCCTGCCCCAGTATCAGGTCGTATTTCTGTTCCTTGGCAAAGGCCACAATGGCATCGAACATTTCACGCTGCAGTTTCGCCAGCACCTCGTTGCGCCGTATATTGAGATCATCACGGAATTCCTCCTGCGAGCGTTTCAGGTCGCGACGCATGGCAAGTATGTCCCGTTCAAGCTTGCTGTTTTCCGCTTCGCTCATCACGGCGCTGTCCCGTTGCAGGCGATCTTCCTGCGTGCGAATCTTTCGCTGCAGTTCCACCAGCTCCTTTTCGCGCGGGGCGAACTCCGCCTCGATATTGCTCTGTGCTTTCTTGACCTGCGGTGCACTTTCCATGAGCTTGGCGGTGTCCACGAAGCCAACCTTCATTTCGGCAGCGGCGGAACCGGAAAACAGTGAAGCCATGGCCACCAGTGCGACCGCCCATGTTGCTGTTCTGGATCTGTTCAAGATATTTCTCCACATTGCCTGTTCTAGAAGAATGACCCGAAGGTGAACTGGAAGTTCTGCACATCGTCCCTGCCCTTGTCATTGAGCGGATAGCCAAGGCTGATGGCCAGCGGGCCCATCGGTGACAGCCACAATCCTGCAATACCGACAGAATAACGCAGATCGTTGGCGTCAAACGAGTCGTAATTTGCGTAGACATTACCGATATCAAAAAAGGCGCTCATCCGGTAAGAGTTACTTGCCTCGAGAAACGGTATCGGAAAGATCAGCTCGCTACCACCCACCAGCTTGAAACTGCCCCCGATCGGATTGCCTTTCGAGTCCCGCGGACCCAGCGTGTTGTCCTCGAAGCCACGCACGGAGCGCACGCCACCCGCGAAATAGTTCTCGAAAAACGGCAGGTTATCGTAGTCACCGTAGCCATCGCCATAGGCGATGTCCGCGTTCATCGAGAGGGTCAGGTTCTTGGTCAGGGGCACATAGCGCTGCTGGCGGTAATTGAGCTTGTAGTATTCCAGTTCCGAACCCGGCACGGCCGCCTCGACCGAAAAGCGCTGCAGGCCGCCCGTGTCGGCAAAGATCGCCTTGTTGCGGGTATCGTGACTCCAGCTGCCGGTCAGGCGCACCGTGTTGAACTGGTCGCCGTGTTCGTCGATGAAGTCCGTGACCTCGTCCGGCGAGGAGTTTGTCTTTTTCAGCTCGAGGTTTTCGTACTCCGTATTGAATCGAATGGTGTCGTATTCGTTGATCGGTATGCCGAAACTGATGTTGCCGCCAAAGGCGTCTGTGGTGTAGTCGGAGAGGTTGGCCTCATCGGCCTCGGTTTCCCGGTAAAATATGCCAAATCCGCGACTCACACCATCGATGGTGTAGTACGGGTTGGTGTAGGCGAAATTGTAGATGGTATTGACGTCGCTGTTGTTGAAGGTAAAGCTGACGCGTTTGCCGCTGCCAAGGAAATTGTCCTGGCTGATACTGGCATTCAGCAGAACACCGGATGTCTGCGAATAACCAAGGCCTGCCGTGATGTTGCCCGAGGACGTCTCGGTAACCGAGTAGTTGACGTCAACCTGGTCGGTTGTGCCCGGCACGGTCGGGGTCTCGACATTCACATCCTCGAAGAAGCCCAGTCGCTGCAGGCGGGTCCGCGAGCGCTCCACCTTCTCCGACGAGAACCAGCCCGCCTCCATCTGGCGCATTTCCCGGCGCAGCACCTCGTCGCGAGTCGAGACATTGCCGGTGACATTGACACGCCGCACATAGACGCGATCACCCGGGTCGACGAAAAAGGCCAGTGCAACCTCTTTGGTCTCGTCATCCAGGTCGGGGACCGTGTTGACGTTGGCAAAGGCATACCCCTG
This sequence comes from Gammaproteobacteria bacterium, assembly GCA_041552135.1. Classification (GTDB taxonomy): domain Bacteria; phylum Pseudomonadota; class Gammaproteobacteria; order UBA9214; family UBA9214; genus SZUA-186. The sequence continues at coordinate 13,405 of JBFELL010000045.1, read as the reverse complement.
GTCGCCGAGTTTTTCACTGATCCGGTCAACGGCCTCGGTCACGCGCTTGCGCGAGAAGACATCATCGGGGTTGATCCTGACCAGCGGGAACAGCTCCTCCGGCTCCAGCACCAGTTCACCGGAAAGGGTCACCTCGCTGATACGGTACTGCTCACCCTCGGTGATGTTGATGGTGATGTAGATATCGCGCTTGTCCGGCGTGATCGACACCTGGGTGGAGGTGATATTGAAATTGAGGTAACCGCGATCGAGATAGAACGAGCGGAGAATCTCCAGGTCGGCCGCGAGTTTCTGCTTCGAATACTGGTCACTCTTGGTGACGAAGGAAAAGATGTTCGGCGGCGTCAGGGTAAAGTCATCGGTCAGTTCCTTGTCCCTGAACTGGTGGTTGCCGACGATGTTGATCTGCTTGATCCTGGCAACGCGGCCCTCGGATATATCAATCAGGATGCCGACACGGTTCCTCTCCAGCGGGGTGACGGTGGTATCGATCCTGACCGAGTACTTGCCGCGACTGTAGTACTGCCGCTGCAGTTCCTGCTCGACCTTGTCCAGCAGGGAACGGTCGAAGACCCGGCCTTCCGCCAGGCCGATCTGCTCCAGGCCGTCGAGCAGGGCCTCGGTTTCCAGGTCCTGGTTGCCGGTAATCTCGATGCTGCTGACGGCCGCACGCTCCTTGACGTTGACCACGAGGACATTGCCCTCGCGTTCCAGGTAGATATCATTGAAGAAGCCGGTCCTGAAGAGCGCCCGGATGGCCGCCTCGGAGTCTTCGGTGGTCAGCAGATCGCCGATCTTCACCGGCAGGTAATTGAACACCGTGCCCGCCGAGATGCGCTGCAGGCCCTCGACCCGGATATCGGCCACCTCGAACGTCTCGAACGCACGCACGGGCGCCAGTACCAGCACCAGCAACACCGGGAGGATGTGTCGTACCAGTTTGTTCATGAATCGAAACTGCATCCTGCTCAGCCGAACAATCGCATCAGGTCGTTGTAGAAGGCCAGCATCATCAGCATCAGCAGTATGAGAATACCGACACGCTGGCCGAGAAGCTGGCCCGCCTCGGATACGGGGCTGCCCTTGACCAGTTCAACGAGGTAATACAGCAAGTGTCCGCCATCGAGGATCGGGATCGGCAACAGGTTCAGCACGCCCAGGCTGACACTGACAATCGCCAGAAAACCCAGGAAAGCCGCCAGCCCGATCACCGCCGACTGGCCTGCATACTGGGCGATGCTGATCGGTCCGCTGAGGTTCTCGACGGAGGCCCTGCCGGTGATCATCTTCCACAGGGTACGCAGGGTCAGGGCCGACATTTCCCAGGTCTTTCCCAGCGCCACCGGCAACGCCTCGAGCGGCCCGTAGCGGACAACGACGCGCATTGTAGCACGCTGTCCATCATCGGAAAGTCGCACATAGGCGCCGATCCTGCCGACCGTTTTGCCACTGTTCTGCACGGCGTCAGGCGTCAGTTCCAGCATGAGTATCGCACCGTCACGCTCGACCTGTGCCCTGATCGGCTCGGCCGGTCGCGCACGCACGTACTCGACCCAGGCATTCCAGTCATCGATTGCGGTCCCGTCAGCGGCGACCACCCGGTCACCACTGCGCATGCCGGCCCGCGCCGCCGGGCTGCCCTCTACCAGCCGGTCAATGACCGCCGGATAGACCGGCCGCCACGGCTTGATACCGAAATTCTCCAGCAGTCCGCCCTTTTCCAGCAGGCGGCCGGACTCATCCAGCGTGACCTGCAGCTCCCTGTCGTGTCCTGCAGCATCCCGCACGCCCACCCGGAATGACATCTGGTCACTGAGGCCGGCATCCAGCAGGGCGAGTACGGCCGCTTCCCAGCTGGGTGTCGCGATATCCTGCACCGCAAGCAGTTCATCGCCCGCCCTGAAGCCGGCCTGCTCGGCGTAGCTTGAGGGTATGACCTCGCCGACGACGGGGCGCATGCCCGGCACACCGCTGACATACATGACCCAGTAGGCCAGTATGGCAAACAGGAAGTTGAACAGCGGGCCGGCCACCACGACCGCTATCCGCGTCGACAGCGGCTGGCGGTTGAAGGCACGATGACGCTCGGCCTCGGGCACCTCGCCCTCGCGCTCATCCAGCATTTTCACGTAGCCGCCCAGGGGGATCGCGGCCACGACCAGCTCCGTGTCATCCTCCCCGAAGCGGCGGCCCCACAAGGGCCTGCCAAAGCCGATCGAAAACCGCAGCACCTTGACGCCGAGCTTTCTCGCGACCCAGAAATGACCGTACTCGTGCACCGTGACCAGTACGCCGATGGCAACGATAAAGGCCGCCGTGGAGATCAGTATGCCGTTCATGTTGCCACCCGGTAGCCGCCGGAGCTTATGTACTCGCGGGACCACTGCCGGGCCATGGCATCGTCTTCCAGGATAACGTCCAGGGAGGATGCGGCGCGCGAGGGGCAATGCTGCAGCGCATCGCCGATCAGCTGCGCTATGGTGGTGAAGGCTATCTGCCGCTCGAGGAAGGCCTGCACGGCGACCTCGTTGGCGGCATTCAGGATGGCGGGCGCAGTGCCGCCGGCGCGCCAGGCCTCGCCGGCAAGCGCCAGACAGGGGAAGCGATCCAGGTCCGGCGGTTCGAATTGCAGGGTGCCGACCGCCATCAGGTCAAGCGGTTCGCTACCCGAATCGATACGTTCCGGCCAGGCAATCGCGTGGCTGATGGGTATGCGCATGTCCGGGTTGCCGAGCTGTGCCAGCACGGAGCCGTCCTCATATTCCACCATCGAGTGCAGGATGCTCTGGGGATGGATGACGACGCTGATCCGCTCCAGCGGCAGGTCAAACAGCCAGCCCGCCTCGATGACCTCCAGCCCCTTGTTCATCATGGTCGCGGAATCCACCGATATCTTGCGACCCATGTCCCAGTTGGGATGGGCGCAGGCCTGCTCCGGTGTCACGGCACCGAGCTCGGCCGCCGGCAGCGTCCTGAACGGGCCACCCGATGCCGTCAGCATGATCTTTCTGACGCCGCGCGGTGCATGTCCGGCGACGTAATTGTCGGGCATGCACTGCAGAATCGCGTTGTGTTCGCTGTCGATGGGCAACAGCACGGCATCGTTTTCGCGCACGGCCTGCATGAACAATGCACCCGACATCACCAGCGCTTCCTTGTTCGCCAGCAGCACCCGCTTGCCGTGCCGGGCCGCCTCCAGTGTCGGCAGCAGTCCGGCCGCACCGACAATCGCGGCCATGACATAGTCCACCTCCGCCAGCGATGCCACCTTGGCGAGGGCATCGGGCCCGCCCAGCACGTCCACATCGGGCGCCTGTTCCTGCAGCCGCCGGCGCAGCCGGTCGGCCGCCCCGGCGTCTGCCATGACGGCGTAGCGCGGGTGGAATTCAGCACACTGCCGCGCCAGGGCATCAACGTCGCGATTGGCGGTGAGCGCAACCACCCGGTAGCGCTCCGGGTGCCGCGAGATCACGTCCAGGGTACTGGCACCGATGGAGCCGGTGGCACCAAGAACGGTGATGCCTGCGGCTTGCTGGGTGTCGCCGGCTGTCACAGATTCAACCAGTGCAGACCGAGAAAGAACACCGGTGCCGCCGCCGTCAGGCTGTCAATGCGGTCGAGTACTCCGCCATGCCCGGGTATAAGGTTGCTACTGTCCTTGACGCCGGCCTGGCGCTTCACGAGGCTTTCCAGCAGATCGCCGACAATCGAGAACATCACTGTCAGCAGTGACACGACCAGCAAACCGGCCGCCTGTTTCAGCGTGTCGCCGTAGGACAGTCCCACTGCCACGGCAAACACCGTACACACGACCATGGCACCGTAGACCCCTTCCCAGGTCTTGCCGGGGCTGATGAGCGGTGCAAGCTTCCTGCGCCCCCACTGGCGGCCGGCAAAGTAGGCGCCGCTGTCGGCCAGCCACACCAGCACCAGCAGGTAGAGAATGACGAACGGCCCGTCCGGTGCGCGCCCGTGCAGCAGCACCAGCGCCGCCCAGGCCGGCGCCGTCACCAGCACGCCAGCCAGGGACTTGATCAGGCGAGAGCCCGTGCCATGGTCAGTGGCTACCACCGCACGTGGCAGGTAGAGCAGTGCGAGAACCCAGAAGCCGAGCCCCGCCCACAGCAGCGGCATTGCCGGGTAGGCCGGGCCCGCCGCCCGGATTTGCCATAGCAGCAACAGGATCACCAGCGGGTAGAGTATCTGCCCCGGGAGTGTCGCGATCGGTATCATGCGCGACCACTCCCACAGACCGGCGGCCATCACCAGCGCCAGCAGCAGGGCAAAGCCCGTCGTCGGCAGGTAGAAAAGACCGCCGACAACAATCACGATCATGATTGCTGCCGATATCAGTCGCGTCCTAAGCACCCTTGAGTTGCTCCACCTGTTCACCGGTCCGGCCGAAACGGCGCTGGCGGCTGTTATAGGAATGCAGCGCCTCCTCGAGGGCCTGCTCATCGAAGGCAGGCCACAGGGTATCGGTGAAATAGAGTTCCGTGTAGGCCAGCTGCCACAGCAGAAAGTTGCTGATGCGCTGCTCACCACCGGTCCGGATGAAGAGGTCCGGCTCGGGCAGATCCGACAGGCTGATCTCCTGCGCGATGGTGCCGGTGGTAATGTCTTCGGGCGCCAGCTCGCCCGACCGGACTCGCCCGGCGACAACGCGGCACGCCTCGGCAATGTCCCAGTGACCGCCATAGTTTGCCGCGATCACCAGATCCATCCGCTGGTTCTGCGCCGTCCTGGATTCGGCCTGGCTGATCAGGTCGCGCAGATCTTTCGGGAAGGCGTCGCGCTCGCCGATAAAGCGAACCCGGATGCCGTTGCGATGCAGGGCGTCGACTTCCTTGCGCAGTGTCCTGATGAACAGGTCCATCAGCAGGCCGACCTCGCTGCTGGGGCGGCGCCAGTTTTCACTGCTGAAGGCAAACAGTGTCAGCACCTGAATGCCCCTGTCGCGGCAGGCCTCGACGATGCGACGTACGGCCTTGACGCCTTCCCGGTGGCCGACATAGCGCGGCAACAGGCGCGAACGGGCCCAGCGGCCATTGCCATCCATGATGATGGCAATGTGTTTTGGCATACCGTTCATCGCTGCAGGTCCTCTCTAGACACGGCCTTGATATGATACAACGACGCTCAGATCTCCATCAGCTCGGCTTCTTTTTCACCAATGACCGTGTCGACTTCCGCCACGTACCGGTTGGTGATCTGCTGGATATCCTCCTGGGCCTTGCGGTCATCATCTTCGGATATCTCCTTCTCCTTCAGCAGTTCCTTGAGATCATGGTTGGCGTCGCGACGAATATTGCGGATCGCGACCTTTGCGCCCTCGCCATCCGACCGGACGATCTTCACCAGGTTGCGCCGGCTTTCCTCGGTCAGTGGTGGCATCGGTATTCGCATGACCGTACCGGCGGTGGCCGGGTTCAGGCCCAGGTCGGACTTCATGATCGCCTTCTCGATGACCTGAACCATCTGCTTTTCCCACGGCGTAACCATAAGGGTACGGGCATCCTCCACAGAGATATTGGCAACCTGCGAGATCGGCACCTCGCTGCCGTAGTAGTCTACGGTGAGGTGATCGAGCAGGCTTGGATGGGCCCGGCCGGTGCGCACCTTGGACAGCGACTGTTTGAGTGACTCGATACTCTTGCCCATGCGCGCGCGGGCATCCTTCTTGATATCTTCAATCATCCTGCTGCCTCCTGCTCAACCAGTGTTCCCAGGCTTTCCCCGGCAACGATGCGGCCCAGATGGCCGGACTCGAATATATTGAAGACGCGAACCGGCATCTTGTGCTCGTTGCACAGCACCAGCGCAGTTGCGTCCATCACCCCGACCTTGCGCTCCAGCGCCTCGTCGAAGGTCAGGCGATCGAAGCGGGTGGCATTCTCGTCCTTGACCGGATCCGCGGTATAGACGCCGTCGACCTTGGTGGCCTTGAGCATGATGTCCGCCTCGATCTCGATGGCGCGCAGGCTGGCGGCGGAGTCCGTAGTGAAAAACGGATTGCCCGTGCCGGCGGCAAACACCACGACACGCCCCTTCTCCAGATGTCGCACGGCACGCCCCCGTATGTAGGGCTCGCAGACCTGGTTGATCCGCAGCGCCGACATCACCCGGCAATCGCAGCCGGCCTTGCCCAGCGCATCCTGGAGGGCGAGTGAATTGATCACGGTCGCCAGCATGCCCATGTGGTCCCCGGCGACCCGGTCCATGCCACGGGACGCCATGCCGGCCCCCGGACGATGTTCCCGCCACCGATCACCAGCCCCACCTCGACACCGGCCGCACTGACCTCCTGGACCTCATTGGCGATGCGCTGGATGACGCCGGGATCGATGCCATGCGCGCAGTCGCCCATCAGGGCCTCGCCACTCAGCTTCAGCAGTATGCGTCTGTATTGCATATAAACCTTTTATATCAATTGGTTATGATGTTTCTGTGCAGGTGGTCTAAAACCCGCTTATTGTCTTACTTTTTAGCGTCGAATGCCAACATTGCGGCACAGCGCAACGGCATCGTACCCGGGCAGCCGATAGGGCAATGGCGCAAAAAAAGGGGCCGAAAATCGACCCCTTTGGTGTAGTGATTCTGGCTCACCGTCAGACGATGACTGCCGACGCGACCCCGCATCACCCACCCTTGACCTGCGCCATGACCTCGTCGGCGAAGTTCTCTGTCTTCTTCTCGATACCCTCCCCGAGCTCCATGCGCTGGAAACCGGCGACGGTTGCCCCGGCACCTTCGAGCAGCTTGCCGACGGTCTGGTCGGGATCCTTGACGAAGGACTGACCCAGCAGGGTGATCTCGCCGAGGAACTTGCGGATCCGGCCCTCGATCATCTTCTCGATGATGTTGTCCGGCTTGCCGCTTTCGCGCGCCTGTGCCGTGAAGATGTCGCGCTCGCTGGCGAGCATGTCCTCCGGCACCTGGTCCTCGGAGACACAGACCGGCCGCGGATCATGTGCCGCGATATGCATGGCCAGGTCCTTGCCGAGCGCGGCATCGCCGCCTTCGAGGTCCACCAGCACGCCGATGCGCACCCCGTGGCGGTAGCTGGCAAGCTCGCCCTTGCTCTCGACCCGGGTAAAGCGGCGCACGGTGATGTTCTCGCCGATGGTGGCGATCAGCGCCTTGCGCGCCTCCTCGATGGTGGTGGCATCACCGTCGTGCAGGGGCATCGCCAGCAGGCTGTCGATGTCCGCCGGGTTGTCCGCCAGCACGCGCCTGGCAATGGCCGCGGCATAGTCCTGGAAGTCCTCTTTCTTGGCGACGAAGTCCGTCTCGCAGTTGACCTCGACGATGGCGGCGGTCTTTCTGTCATCGCCGGTTTCGATGACAACAAGGCCCTCGGCGGCGACGCGTCCGGCCTTTTTGTCGGCCTTTGCCATGCCTGCCTTGCGCAGCGCCTCGGCTGCCGTATCCATATCACCATTGGCGTCGACCAGCGCCTTCTTGCATTCCATCATGCCGGAGCCGGTGCGCTCGCGCAGTTCCTTGACTTGCGCTGCAGTAATTGCCATATCTCATGAACCTCGTCTGGATTGCGTATCTGTATGCCAGGGCTGGAGGAAATCAGGCAGACATCTCCCGTCTTGCCATGCCCTGGCGAACCACGTATTTACTCCACCCCCGTCCTGCCCCGCCCTCTTCAAGGGAGGCGGGAACGGATAGCGGAATTTCGGCCTGCCTAGCCGGTCCCGGCCAGGACTGTCACCGATCAGGTGTCGCTCTTGCCTTCAGCGGCAGCCGGTGCATCGCCTGACTCTTCAGCCGGTGCTGGCGTGGCTTCAGCCGGTGCTGGTGTTGCTTCAGCCGGTGCCGCCGTGGCTTCAGCCGGCGCCTCTTCGGCCGGCTTGGCCGGGGCTGCCTTGGCCTTCACCGCAACCTTGCGGGCCGACTTCTTGCGAGCGGGCGCCTTTTTCGGCTTGGCCGCCCGGCCACCCTCTTCGAGTTCGACGAACTCGTCTTCCGTTTCCGCAGTGATTCTGGCAATACTCAGCCGGCCGTTATCGACCGCGGCCGCTGCGCTCTCAACGTAGAGCTTGATGGCGCGAATCGCATCGTCATTACCGGGAATCACGTAGTCGATACCCTGCAGGGAATTGTTGGTGTCAACAACACCGACCACCGGCACCCCCAGCTTGACGGCCTCGCTGACCGCGATCTTCTCGTAACCGACATCGACCACGAACATGGCATCCGGAATGCCCTTCATGTCCTTGATGCCGCCCAGGCTGCGCTCGAGCTTGTCTTTTTCCCGGCCCAGCATCAGGGCCTCCTTCTTGCTCAGGCGCGCCATGGAGCCGTCTTCCTCCATGGTTTCCAGGTCCTTGAGGCGCTTGATCGACTGCCGTACTGTCTTGTAGTTGGTCAGCATGCCACCCAGCCAGCGGTGGTTTACGTAGGGCATGCCGCAGCGCTCGGCCTGCTCGCGCACAACGCCCTGGGCAGCGCGCTTGGTGCCGACGAACAGGATCGTTCCGCCGTTGGCAACCAGGCTGCTGATATAGTTCATTGCATCGTTGAAAAGCGGCATCGTCTTTTCGAGGTTGACGATATGGATCTTGCCGCGTTCGCCGAAGATGAAGGGAGCCATCTTCGGGTTCCAGTAACGGGTCTGGTGACCGAAGTGCACGCCAGACTCAAGCATCTGGCGCATGGTGACATTAGCCATGGTGTATTTCTCCAGTTTTCAGGGTTAGGCTTCCATGTACCCCATGACAGCAACCCGGAAACCAGTCTCTGGCGTCCGGGCACCCCGCTGCATGTGCCGGCACATGTGTGAATTCGGTTAAAGTCTGAAAAACAATCAGGTGGACTGCTTAACAAGCCCGCCTTTATACCATACACTGCCCCATCCAGCAATCGCCCGGCAGCCTGAATCCAGCGCCGGCTGTCCTGATTTCACCAGCAAGCTGAACTATGGCCGTGAGCATAAAAACACCACCGGAAATCGAGAAGATGCGCATCGCCGGCCAGCTCGCCGCCGATGTCCTGCGCATGGTCCGGCCCCACGTCCAGCCCGGCGTCAGAACGGATGAACTTGACCGGATCTGCCACGATTTCATTGTCCGCGAACAGCAGGCCATACCCGCTCCGCTCAATTATCGCGGCTTTCCGAAATCCATCTGCACCTCGGTAAACCACGTTGTCTGCCACGGTATCCCGGGCAACAAGGTGCTGCGCAAGGGTGACATGGTGAATATCGACATCACGGTCATCAAGGACGGCTTCCACGGCGACACCAGCAAGATGTTCTTTGTCGGCGAACCCTCCGTGGCCGGCAAGCGGCTGGCGGGCATCAGTCACGAATGCCTGAAAATCGGCATCGCGATGGTCAGTCCCGGCGTACAGCTCGGCGATATCGGCCATGCCATCCAGCAGCACGCGGAGACGAACCATTGCTCGATCGTCCGCGAATACTGCGGTCACGGCATCGGTCGTGAATTCCACGAAGACCCCCAGGTCCTGCACTATGGCAGGCCGGGGACAGGTCTGCGTCTCGAGCCCGGCATGACCTTCACCATCGAACCCATGGTCAACGCCGGCAAGCGCCATACCCGCCTGCTGCCGGATGGCTGGACCGTGGTCACCAAGGACCACAGCCTGTCCGCCCAGTGGGAACACACCATCCTGGTCACGGACACGGGCCACGAAGTGCTGACCTGCCTGCCAGGCGACGAAATCTGAGCCCCATGAACCACGGCGCCACGCCCGGGACCGGGAATTTCGATGCGTGGTTTGACACGCAGGCGCTGGATGCCAGGCTGAGCGGGGGTGAACAGCCCCTGCCCTGTTACAAGGCGTTCCTGCTCCAGGGCCGGCAACTGCTCAAGGAGAGGTTCGACGCCGGCACCGGCGCACCGCTGCTGTTGCAGGCACGCTCCTGGCTGGTCGACCAGGTACTGCAGCGCGTCTGGCAGCAGATCATGTCCGCGCATACCTCCACAGCCGCCCTGGTCGCGGTGGGCGGTTACGGCCGCAGCGAACTCATGCCGGGCTCGGATATCGACCTGCTGATGCTGCTGCCAGAGGCCGGCAACCCCGATCTGAATGCCGCCCTGGAACAGCTGCTGGTGTTCCTCTGGGACATCGGCCTGGAGGTTGGCCACAGCGTGCGCACCGTCGAGGACTGCATCGAGCAGTCACTGGCGGACGTTACCGTCATCACCAACCTGATGGAATCACGCCTGCTGGCCGGCAACGCACAGCTGTACCGGCGCATGCAGGAGGTTACGAGTCCCGACAGGATCTGGAACAGCCGCGAGTTCTTCCAGGCCAAGCACAGCGAACAGCTGCAGCGACATCACAAGTATCACGACACAGCCTACAAGCTCGAACCCAATGTCAAGGAAAGCCCGGGCGGGCTTCGCGATATCCAGGTCATCGCCTGGGTGGCAAATCGCCACTTCGGCACCGGCCCCCTGGAAGAACTGGTCGAGCAAGGCTTTCTCACCGAAGAGGAATACAACACCCTGGTCGAGGGCAGGGATTTTCTCTGGGAAGTCCGTTTCGCACTGCACACCCTGACCGGCCGGGGCGAGGACCGGCTGCTGTTCGATTACCAGCGCACGCTCGCCAGCCAGTTCGGCTACCGGGACGACGACAACCGGCTCGCGGTGGAGGCGTTCATGAAACGCTATTACCAGGCCATCATGGAACTGAGCCGCCTGAATGAAATGCTGCTGCAGCTGTTCGAGGAGGAACTGCTGTTTCCCGAGGGTCCCGGGGAAATCGTGCCACTCAACAACCGCTTCCAGATTCGCAACGGGTTTATCGAAATCCGCTACAGCAGCGTGTTCCGCCACTTTCCCTATGCGCTGCTGGAGGTCTTCCTGCTGCTCGAGCAGCATCCGGAGATCAAGGGCGTGCGGGCCGACACCATCCGTGCCATCCGCGGTCACCGCCATCTGATCGACGAGGAATTCCGGGACGACATCCGCTGCCGGAGCCTGTTCATGGAGATCATCCGGCAGACAAAAGGTGTCACGCACGAATTGCGGCGCATGAACGTCTATGGCGTGCTCGCCGCCTATCTGCCGGTGTTCGAGCATATCACCGGCCTGATGCAGTATGACCTGTTCCACACCTACACGGTCGACGAGCACATCCTGTTCGTGGTACGCAATCTGCGCCGTTTTGCCATGCCGGAGTTTGCCGGCGAGGTGCCGCTCTGCAGCCAGGTCGTGACCACGATCCCCAAGCCGGAACTGCTCTGCCTGGCGGGCCTGTTCCACGATATCGCCAAGGGGCGTGGCGGTGACCACTCCGAGCTGGGCGGGAGGGATGCGCGGGAATTCTGCGAACGCCACGACCTCAGCAACTACGACACCGACCTGGTTGGCTGGCTGGTCGAGAACCACCTGCTCATGTCCACGATCGCACAACGCGAGGACATCAGCGACCCGGTCGTGATCAACCGCTTTGCCAATCTCGTCGCCAACCCCGTGCGGCTGGATTACCTCTACCTGCTGACCGTGGCGGACATCCGCGGTACCAATCCGGATCTCTGGAACACCTGGAAAGGCGCACTGCTCAGCCAGCTCTATTACGGCACCCGCAGGGCGCTGCAGCGCGGCCTGCAGGACCCGCTGGAACGGGCGGAACACATCCAGCAGGTGCAGACCGATGCACGCAGGCTGCTGTCGGAGTTCACGTCATTCACCGCCGATCCCGGCAGTGTGTGGCTGCGTCTCGGCGAGGAATACTTCCTGCGGCATACCGCGGAGCAGGTCTCCCGACACACGCGGCTGCTGGCTGAACGGCAGGACAACATGGACTGCGTTGTCAGCATCCAGCCGGTAACGGAACGCGGCGGCACCGAGATATTCATCCACGCGCCGGCCGATGACGAACTGTTCACCCTGATCACGGCGGTCCTGGACCAGCTGGGCCTGAATGTCGTCGATGCCGGCATCATCACGACCGATGACGGCTACGTGCTCAACACCTTCCACGTACTGGACCAGGACGGCGGGCCGCTGCAGGACGCGCTGCGTATCGATGCGGTGCAGGCCACGCTGACCAGCGAGATCGAATCGGAGGACAGGAAGGCATGGCATGTCAGCCGGCGGACGCCACGCCGGTACCGCCATTTTCCGATCCAGACCCACATCGCCTTCAAGCTGGACGAGGCCGACCAGCGGACCGTCATGGAACTGATAACGGCAGACAGGCCGGGCCTGCTGTCACAGGTCGGGCGCGCCTTCACCGAGTGCCGCGTCAGACTGCAGAACGCGAGGATCACCACGCTCGGCGCACGCGCCGAGGACGTCTACTACATCACCGACCGCAATAACCGGCCGCTCACCGAACAGCAGCAGGTGGAATGCCTGGACAAGGCCATCCGCAGGCACCTCGACGACGGCCCGCACAGCAACGCCGCCGCGGCTCACTGAGCCACAGGTCGCTCCACCAGCTCGATCGCATTGCCGTCCGGGTCCCGGCAGAACAGCGCCCGCCGGCCGGAGCGGCTCAGCGTGTAATCCACACCACCCGCCTCCAGCCGGCCGCTCACCGGCTCCAGGTCGGCCACCTGCAGGGCAAAATGCCGGTCCCGGCCGCCATGGGCCACTGACGCGCCTGCCGGCATGTGCGCCGGAATCTCGATCAGGTGAACCTGCTGATCGCCAACATCCAGCCAGGCGCCCGGGAAGTCCAGCACCGGACGGCTGTTATCCAGTGACAGTCCCAGCAGGTCACGATAGAACGCCAGTGCGCGCGATGTGTCACTTACCAGCACGCTGACATGGTGTAGCGCCAGGAAGTTGCTCATGGCTGTTCTCCTGTATGGATGTAGGCGGCCACCCAGGCCGCCAGTACGATCATGCCACCGCCGATCCACTCGCGCGGCAGCACGCGCTCGTCCGTCAGCAACAGTGCGGATACCGCGCCCACGACCAGCTCGAACAGCAGGATGACGGCCGATCGATGCAAGGGCATGTGGGTGATGCCGTACTGTACCGTCAACGCCATGATCAGGAAGCCGCCAAGGCCCAGCAACGCGGCCCAACCGAACACGGCAGGTACCACCGCCGGCATGCCGGTGCGCATCATCACGATCCAGGCGACCGCGACCAGCACCACCCCCAGAAAACTGCTGCTGGACTTCAGCAGCACCGTGACATGGTGCAGCTTGCGCACGAACACATTGCTCAGGGCAAACGCGAAGCCTGAGGAAACCGCCAGCCAGTCGGCGGTGCCGCTCGGCCAGGGCGCACCGAGCGAGGTGTCCCACAACATCACCATGGCACCGCAAACGGCAATGACGAAGACGAACCTTGAACGCGTGTCCAGGCGCTCGCCCAGCAGCAGCCAGCCAAGGCAAACGGCCCAGAAGGGTGACAGGTAGAACAGTAGCAGCACCCTGACAACCGTGCCATCCAGCACCGCCATG
>JBFELL010000044.1:0-17814 GCA_041552135.1 Gammaproteobacteria bacterium | reverse complement strand
CAGAGGTCCAGAGCATCGACGACCATGCGGATGTCGGCCGAATTCTTGCCGGACAGCCGTACGTGCGGAATCTCGATCAGTTCGAAGGCCGCCTCGTGCATGGCCTTTCTGAACTCCTTGTAGCGGTCCCAGTCGCAATAGGCCTTCTTGACGACGATGCTGCCCTTGAGCAGCAGGCGCTCGAGCACCTTCTGGATATCGAACGCCGAGTACCTGGCGTCGCGCACGCCGAGCGCGACGTTCTCGAAGTCGCAGAACAGGGCCAGGTTCCGGGTGGTTGGGTTGGTGCTCATGCCGTGTTGTACCTCGCGGATTTTCGCATAGCATAGCAGCTGGCGGCGTGGCGGGCATGATGATTATCCGCGACCGGGCAGGGTGCGATTCTGCGGCTGCTGCACCGCCTTGTGAACCCTGCCGTGTATCCCGCCTTGCCCGATTCTGCTTGATGCACCGACGCGGTAGAATTCGCCCATGCCGCGCTATTGTATTCAAGGTGTTCGGAAAATTGCCGTCCTCACCGCTGCCCTGCTGGTGCTTGCCGGCCGGCCGCTCGGGGCGCTGGAGCTGGCGGAGGGCCTCGAGCTGCACGGCGTCCTCGACGGCTCCCTGCAGTGCCAGAGATTGTCGGATTCTGCCGGGGCCGATGACCGTTGCCGGGGCGTGGTGGCGTTCCAGCCCGAGGTCGAATACACCCCCGCACCGGCGGACACCCTGTATGCGAGACTCGGCTTTGCCCGCAGCAACGGTCTCAATGCCGCCTCGCCATTCCAGCTGGCTCCCTGGATTGCGGACCACGAGGATGACGTCAGGGATATCAACGGCCGCGACCGCGACCACCTGCTGAATGCATGGTACCGCCACGGCTTCTCCCTGCCCGGGAATGATGCCTTGCACATTACGCTCGGCATCATCAGCGCCAGCGACTACCTGGATGACAATGCCTATTCCAACGATGAATTCACCCAGTTCATGAACCAGGCCCTGGTCAATGCCCCGCACGCCCTGCTGCCGGCATATGACGCGGGCGTGGCGCTGGAGTGGCAGGCAGGGGACATCGCCCTGCGCGGCGTCTACATGAACATCGGCGAGAACGACGACGGCAACGGCTACGATTTCTACGGGCTGCAGCTTGGCTATACGGCACGCACGGCGCTGGGCGAGGGGACGTACCGCGTAATGGTCGACACCACGACGAAGGATTTCTCCGACCCGCCGGGCGGGTCGCTGGAGCGACGCCGCTCGGTACTGGTGTCGCTCGACCAGCAGCTGGGCGAGACACTCGGTGCCTTTGTGCGCCTCGGCTGGCAGGATGAGCAGCGGCCATCGACTATGAGTGGCTCTACAGCGGCGGGCTGGATATTCGCGGCACGCCATGGCAGCGCCCGGCCGACAACATCGGGCTGGCCTGGGGCTACCTGGATGGCGGCAATCTCGACCTGCGTCACACGCATGTCGCCGAGGCCTATTACCGGTTTGTCGTCAATGATCACCTGAGCCTGACGGCCGATGTGCAGTACATGAAAGACCGCCTGGAGGGCGCAACCGGTCCCGCGGGCTTCCTGTTCGCGCTGCGCACCACGCTCGGGTTCTGAAAATCCCCGGCCCGGCAGCTCGATTCGGTCCCTGCCCACCCATATTTTCAATCAGTTGCATGAAATCCAGAAAAGTCCGGCACCTGTCTGGCCGCACATGTCTGCCATTCATCGAGTTCGATCTGGAATGAACGGCTTCAGCGCATCCTGATGCCTCTCCCGCGAGCAGACTTTCGGGCATACGGGGTCGGGGGGGTGGCGAACAGGCAAGCAGCGTGATGCTATCAACAATGGCGGCTGCCTTGTTCATGTTTCATGCTGCAGATCAATGAATTCATTGCGGGGAAGTGTTATTTTCCCTACAAGTATGAAGTGCCTTCTGTGATGCAAGCACAGGAGAGAGGTGCCGGCGTTTGCTTGATGCGGTGGGTGTCTCTCTGGTCATCAGCTGTTGTATGGGGGCGGAACCAGCAGCGAATACGTATTCTGAATGCCATCCGCTTGCCGACGGCAATTCCGGAACTTGCAGCGTCCATGAGGCTCCCGTCTTGACGCGTGTGGTGGTGAGGGTGCCGCGCCGGGCATAATGCCGCGCCGACAACCAGGATTATCTCCTCCTGCAGCGTTACGTTTCAAGCTGAATGGGATAAACGGGGGCGACGGTATGCTGAACATAATACTTGTGATTATTGCAGCCAGCGTGTTGCTGTTTATGTTCCAGCCTCGTTTGACCAAAAGCGCTTCCTGGCAGGCAACACTCACGCCACTCTCCTCCATAATCGGCAGCGGGTTTCTGATCATAGCGCCATTGCTTGCAAGCGTGGTCGGCGGGTATTCCCCTCTCGCCGTCACGGGCATTGTTGTGCTCGCCTATGCCATTGGCGGTGTTATTCGCTTCAACATTATCCATGCCGAACCCCTCCTGCATGACAGGCAAGCACACCCCGTGCTGTACAAAATCGATTTGTTCGCAAATACCGCGCTTTCATTCGCCTACGTCACTGCGGTTGCGTTCTATCTGTCACTGCTATCGTCTTTTCTTCTAACCTACGTGGGGTTCGGGGATTCGCCTGGCCTGGAAAGAACCCTGACAACAATCATCATAGTTTTTATTGCCACGACGGGTTTTATACGCGGACTGGGCGGGCTTGAAAAACTTGAGGCGTATTCAATGTCACTGCAGTTGTCGATTGTTGCGGCACTGCTGGTCGGGATATTTGTATACGACTATAATTTCATACAGTCTGGACGATCCCTCGTCTTTGACGTACAGGACAGGGACTGGATAACGAAGGCGTGTATTCTCTGCGGCATTTTGCTTGTCGTGCAGGGATTCGAGACATCACGGTTTCTGGGTGAAAAATATCCAGCTGATGTTCGTGTACAAAGCATGCGTCGGGCACAATTGATTTCAGGCGCCCTGTATGTGGTATCAGTCATTGCATTGATGCCGATTGTGCAACATCTCGACCTTGCGAATATCCAGATAGCAGAAATCGTTTCTGCAACCGGCCTGGCAGCAGCCGTACTGCCCTTGATGCTGATCGTGGCCGCGATCATGAGTCAGTTCAGTGCGGCTGTCGCTGATACTGTCGGTGCGGGATGCCTGGCGAGTGAAAGCAGCAGGGGAAAACTGTCAACCAACAAGGGTTACCTGGTGGTATCGCTGTTCGCAATCATACTGGTCTGGACTGCAGATCTTCTGGAAATCATCTCCTTCGCTTCACGTGCTTTTGCCCTGTATTACCTGTTGCAGTGTGTTGTTGCCATCATTGCGAGCTATCACCAGTACGCGAACAAGGCCTATCTCGCACACTGTGCGCGCTGCGCGCACATTGCTACTGTGGCAAGCATTCTGGCAGTTATTGTGTTATTCGCGATTCCTGCCAAATAGGCACAGAGACGGGAACTGCTGAGGATTCATGTGGATGTGTGGCAACCAGCCCCGTGATATTGCAATAACACACCGGTATTCATGGCAACCATGACTGCATATCCAGTAACGTCGGATTCTGATCAGCCAGGTCGTTCGATTGGCCTGATATAAGTGTGGTGCTGTCCAGTGTAACTGATGGAGTGATGACATGAAGCTACTGGTGGCAGTAGACCTTTCTGAATCCACACAGATCATTGTGGATAAAGTCGAAGAGATAAACAAGGAATATCCAGCGCAGGTATGGATTCTGCATAACGCGGAGCCCGCGCCGGACTTCGTGGAATTCAAAGTGGATCCATTGGCCGCCAGGGAATCCCTCGCGAAAAGATTCCACAACGAGCATCGCCAGATTCAGGAGATTGCAAATCGATTGCGCAAGGCAGGCCTGGACGCTACCGCACTTCTTGTGCACGGTGCAACGGTAGAAACAATCCTCAAGGAGGCCTCGGATCTGGACGTCGACATGATTGTTGTTGGCACTCATGGTCGCGGTGCGATGCATCAACTTCTTGTGGGTAGCGTGAGCGAAGGAATCCTTCACAAATCACGATACCCGGTCCTGGTTATCCCGACACATAAACGCACTTGAACGGGGTCAGATCCCGGTTTATGACACCACCCGCCCGGCTGTCACCGGGCGTCGTGGTGTGCGGCATTTATTGCGTGTCCATGATGTGTCCAGGCAGGGCGGCGGGATCGCCGTGTCAAACTCAGGCGGCGGTCACGGCCTGTGCTGCACCTGCCAGTATCAGCAGGAACAGTGGTGTTGCCATAAAACCCAGAAACACCCGGCAGATAAAGCAATCTTCAGCATTCATTCTCATGGCTTTGGTCTCTTTCATGGCTGCTTCTCCTGTTGTGCGATGTGTCCACATGTCCACATCTTGTAGTAGACAATAGATGTTAATTATCTTGTTGTCAATGAAATGTTCGGTTATAGTAGGCATATACATGGACAACAGGTGGACAAAGACCTCCGGAGTGACGCAATGACCGACTCAACGACAACCGAACCGACGTACCGTATCGGCACCGTGGCGAGATTGACCGGAATCAGTCCGGACACCCTGCGTATCTGGGAGCGGCGCTATGGCGTTGTCAATCCCATGCGCTCGGCGGGCGGCGGGCGTGAATACACGGCCCGCGACGTCGAGCGACTGCAGTTGATCAAGCAGCTGGTCGACAGCGGTGATGCCATTGGCAGCATAGCCGGGCTCGACACCGGGGCGCTGATCGCAAGATCCATGCAGAGCTTCAGTGCCACCGTTGTCGCCGGCAAGGCGCCCCGCAAACCGTGCAGTATCATGGTCGTCGGCGAGGCACTGGCACCACGGCTGCTCGCGCAGGCCAGCGCCCTTGACGGCCTGGAGGTGGTTGCGGCCGGCGCAACGATCCGGGAGTGCCTTGCCTCGCATCCGCGCCGGCCGGTGGAGGTGCTGGTGATCGAGATTGCGACAGTGCACGAGGACACCACCCGGGAGGTCGTCAGCTGGCTGGAGGATGCCGGTGCCCAGAAGGCGCTGGTGGTGTACCGCTTTGCTGCCGCTGATGTGCTGCAGAGGCTGCCGGCGGCGCGCGTGCAGAGCGTGCGCGCACCCGTCACTCCGGATGTTGTCCGCGATCTCTGTCTGGGCATGCGGCCTCCCGAGGCAATGGCGGATGCCGTTCCCGGCCAGCCCGGTGTCAGCCTGCAGGTATCGCCGCGCCGTTACAGCAACGAGGCGCTGTCGAGGCTGGCGCTGGTATCGACCGCGGTGAATTGCGAGTGCCCAAGGCACCTGGCCGAACTGATTACCGGCCTGGTGGCATTCGAGCGTTACAGTTCCGAGTGTGAAAACCGCAATCTCAAGGATGCGGCGCTGCATGCCTATCTGCATGCCACGGCTTCACACGCCAGGAACCTCATTGAGGAGGCCCTGGCGCATGTCATCGATGTCGAGGGTATCCAGGTGGAAGCCTGAGCGCAGCGGCAAACCCCGGAAATCCCGCGCGGGCCTCGGCGCTGTGACACTCCGTTGCCGTGCAGGCCTTGCAGGATATCTGGCGCGGGTTATCTGCCATTCACTTTCATCCGTCAGGAGGTGGTGTTGCAGCGCGGGACGCTGCAGCAGTTGCGGGTGCACCGCATCTTGGCAGTCGTATTACCTGCCGGTGACACAGGTCGCTGTCCACTGACCGGCAGTCATCCGGTGACACCCTTTTCATGATCGAAAAAAACCGGGATGGTGGAATGAACATCCCGGTGATCCAGGCGAGGTTACTTCCTGGGTGCAGTCAGGAGGAAGACGGGAAGCAACTCAACGGATCCAGCTCGATTCGCTAGCCCTCGTCAATGCCGCTGTCAATCGGGTTATTGATAATCTCGTGCAGGTTGCTGCCCGGTACGACAGATGTGAGAACCTCGATGCCTTCTCTTTCGGCGGCACGTATGGCCTCGTCATAGAACTGTCCGGTCTTGAGTATCTGCATTTCGTAATTGCTCATGTCTGCTCTCCTTTGTACAAGGCAGGATCTGCCTAGTTGATACTGCCGGTGGTCGGATTGTCCGCCATGTCATCGTAGATACCGTTCAGTGCACGGGTACCGCCATCAGAGCCGTGCAGGGGGATATCCTGGTATTCGCGCCGGTTGTGCTCTGACTCGAAGTAGATCTTGATGGCGTTATCGCCCTTTCCCTCGACCAGGTAAGGCGCGTTATCGAGGTCCATGACATCGTTGAGGGAGATCGGGTCGAGTGTGGTGGTGATCATGTCGCATTCCTCGTGTTGCGTGCCCTGAAAAAACTGGTCGCCCCGGTGGTTCTTTGGGGGCAGGGGGGGAGTGCCCGGAGCGACCAGCGTGAAACTGCAGCTGTCAGTAATTGGTACTCTGCAGGGCGTCGTTTGGATCACAGGCACAGTGAAAATTTCAGCAGGGAAACGATGCAGGCCGGCAGGACCGGACGCGCGGTGTGCTACGGGTCTGTATTTACTGGAGAAACCGGGTGGATGATTGCTGCGAAAGAGGGGCGGATGCCTTGTCTGCGATACCGGCCTGAAACCCGCGACATGCGTTGTTTCCCTGTTACGTGCCGGCTGGGACCTGACGCCCGGTATTCCGCAGGGGACGACCCTGCGGCACCCGGCCCGGGATTAGGCCCGGACTCTCGACCGGCACGGGGTCGGAGCCGTGCGCCACGCGAAGGCCGGATCCGGTCGGCCGGAGGTGCTGCTGCGGCGCTGCACGCCGGATGCGCGCGCCGCGGGTTGCGGCCGCAGGCAAACGGCGCGGCCGATTTCTAGAGGCTTTCCTCGAGGCGCTCGCAAACGGTTTTCAGTACCTTGACCCGCGCGTAGTATTTGTTGTTCGCCTCGACCAGGGTCCAGGGTGCCGTGGACGTGCTGGTGAGATCGACCATGTCACACACGGCGCCGGCGTATTCGTCCCATTTTTCCCGGTTGCGCCAGTCCTCGTCGGTAATCTTGTAACGCTTGTAGCCGGTTTCCTCGCGTGCCTTGAAGCGGCGTTCCTGTTCATCCTTGTCGATGACCAGCCAGAACTTCATGACGATCGCGCCGGCATCGCTCATTTCGGCTTCGAAATCGTTGATCTCGCCATAGGCGCGCCGCCAGTCCGCCTCGGAGCAGAAGTTCTCCACGCGCTCGACCAGCACGCGTCCGTACCACGACCGGTCGAAGATCGCGACATCGCCCTGGCGCGGCAGGCGGCGCCAGAAGCGCCACAGGTACGGGTGCCCCCGCTCCTCGTCGGTGGGCGCGGCAAACTGGTTGACGCGGTAGCGCCGGGGGTCCATATACTGGATGATGCGGCGAATGGCGCCCCCCTTGCCGGCTGCATCATTACCCTCAAAAACAAGGACTAGTGATTTCTTTTTAAACTTTTTCTTTGACAGTAGCCGGTTGAGCCGGTCCTGGTAGCTGGCCAGCTGCTGCTTGTACTCGGCCTTCTCCAGTTGCCGCGACAGGTCCAGTGCCGTCAGCACGGTCTGGTTGTTGATGGCCGGGGTGCTGACCGGCGCGACCGCCGGGGTTTCTTGGTCAGTCTGCGCCAGCCGGGCATTGATGGCATTCAGGATAGTTGTCGCGACGGTCAGGCCGCGGTAGTGCCGGTTTGCCGCATTCACGGTGATCCAGGGGGCATTGTCGGTGCCGGTGACCCGCATCATGTGCTCCGCGGCGAGCTTCACCTCCTTGTAGCGCTTGCTGCCGCCCCAGGGGGACTCCTCGACCCGCCAGCTGGTGCGTGCGCTCTTGACGAGTTTGCCGAGCCGTTTTTTCTGCTCGGCCTTGCTGATATGCAGCCAGAACTTGACGATCAGGGCGCCCTCGGCGGTCAGCATGGACTCGAAGCGTTTGATGTTCTCCAGTTCCTGCTCGAACTCCGCGGCACGGGTCTTGCCGAGGATGCGCCCGGTGAGCGGTGCGCTGTACCAGGCGCCGATGTAGACACCCATTTCGCCCTTGGACGGCAGTGCGCGCCAGTATCGCCACATGCGCGGGCGCTCCGACTCTTCCCCGGTGGGCTTGTCGAAGGCGGAGGCGATCACGTGGCGGGCATCCAGCACGGTGTAGGCACTGGTGAGCGAGTCGATGACACCGGTACCTTCCATGCCGCCAAAGACCAGGATCACCGGGAACGATTTTGCCTCGAGCAGTTCGAACTGTGCATTGAGGATATCCGTGCGCAGCTGCGGCAAGCGTTCCTCGAATGTGGCCTTGTCGATGTCATGTGCAATTTCCGCCGATTCAAACATGTGTCACCACTCTTTCCGGAGGTCCGGTGTTGTTTTCTTCATGGGTGTCGCCAAGTATAGCCAGAAATGATTGCGAAGTCGGGCATGTCCGATTATCGTCCTTACCGTGCCGGCATTCGGGCACGGTCGCCGGCCACGGATCGGTAATTCATCATCAAACCGGACCTCACAGGGGCTGTTTGCGGGGCTGCAGTTCCGGCCGCTGTGCGCCCTGGAAAATACACGGCACCGATCCGCGGCTGTTGCCAAGGATTGCAATCAACAGCCGCCGCAGCGAATGCATTCGCGATGCCTTTTTGCAGTCCGGTCTGTGCTCGCGAATAGACTCGCTCTTGTCCGGCTAACACACAACACGCTGTAGATGAAATGATGAACTGCGGGGTTTCGAAACAGCACAGCAGTAGCATAGCCCCCTCTGCTGTCAGGCAACGAACCTGGCCATGACAGGGGACCGTCAGCTTCCCCTTGCCCTGTGTCTGCTGCTCTGGGCCGCGACGGCACCCGCACAGCCGGTAGTCGAGGTGCAGATCAGCGGTGTTGACGGCGCGCTGCTCGACAACGTGCGCGCCCACCTGGGCGTTGCCGCCTATGACCGCAAGTCCGTGCTCATGACGCTCCCGGACATCGGCGCGGATACGCCGGAGGAGCCCCTGACCGAGGGGGCACTGCGTCGCCTGCATCAGCGGGCCCGCGGCGAGATCCTGCAGGCGCTGCAACCCTTCGGTTATTACCAGCCGGTTATCGATGCCAGCCTGAAACGGCGCGACGGTATCTGGCACGCCGGTTACCGGATCGACCCGGGGCCGGCCACCCTGATTGGCAACGTGGACATCGCGCTCGAGGGCGAGGGCAGGGAAGAGGCGTCGGTCCGGGAGGCACTGCAGGCCAGCCGGCTCAAGGGCGGACAGCAACTGCAGCACAGCGATTACGAGGACACCAAGCAGGCCCTGCTCAAGGCGGCGCTGGCGGCCGGCTATCTGGATGCGCGCTACACCCGTGCCGAGCTGCGCATCCTGCCGGCCGGGCAGC
Source organism: Gammaproteobacteria bacterium (assembly GCA_041552135.1). Taxonomy (GTDB): domain Bacteria; phylum Pseudomonadota; class Gammaproteobacteria; order UBA9214; family UBA9214; genus SZUA-186. Next base: position 8,564 of record JBFELL010000044.1, on the reverse strand, counting down.
GCGCCGATATAGTCCTGCACCTGGCGACCGGCAAGCGCTACTACTTCGGTCCGGTCACCATCGAGCAGGACATCCTCGATCCGGCATTTGCCGCGCGCTATGTCCGCTTCGGGGAAGGTGAGCCTTTCAGTACCGACAAGCTGCTGGAGCTGCAGCTGGCGCTGGGTGACAGCGGTTACTTCCGGCGGGTGGAGGTCCGCTCGAACCGCGACGAGGCGCTTGACTATCATATCCCCGTCACCATCACGACGAAGCCGTCAAAACCGCGCCGCTATGCCTGGGGGCTGGGCTATGGCACGGACACCGGGCCGCGCATCTCGCTGGGCGCCGAATTTCGCCGCATCAATGATCGCGGGCACCGGGTACTGGCGGACACACAGGTGTCGCGTATTTCCCGCTCGGTCGGCCTGCAGTACCGGGTGCCAATCGGCAACCTGGTCTCCGACAGCCTCATCTACAAGGCCGGTGCCGAGTTCGATGATGTCGCCGACGAGGGCAATACCGATATCTATACCCTGGGCGTCAGCCACAATGTCGAATGGGGGCCGTTCCAGCGCCGGCTGTATGCCGAGTTCCGCTATGAAGACTACTCGCTGGGTGAGGATGACGAGATCACGCAGAACCTGATCCCCGGCATCACCCTGTCGCAGCTGCGCACCGACAACGTCCTGTTCCCGCGGCGGGGCTACAGCTGGAGCGCGGACCTGCGCGGTGCGGCCGGCGTGATCTCGGATACACGCTTTCTCCGCACCCGTCTCGACGGGCGGTTTGTCTATCCGCTGGGCGAACGGGGGCGCTTCCTGCTGCGCAGCCGGCTGGGGGCGACGATGGTGAAGGACTTCGACAAGCTGCCGGCCTCCGAGCGGTTCTTCGCCGGCGGCGACCAGAGCGTGCGCGGCTACGGCTACCAGAAGCTCGGGCCGACCGATGACAGCGGCGATATTGTCGGCGGACGCTACCTCGCCGTCGGCAGCGTCGAGCTGGATTACCTGTTTGCCGGCAACTTCGGCGCCGCCGTCTTCGTCGACTCCGGCAACGCCGACAACGATTTCCTGCCATCACCAAAAACCGGTGCCGGCATCGGCCTGCGCTGGCGCAGCCCGGTCGGCATGCTGCGCCTGGATGTGGCCCATCCGTTCGACGACAAACACAGTGATTACCGCATTCACGTCAGCATCGGGCCGGAACTGTGAGGCGGGTCATCACCACAGCCCTGGCATTCGCTGCGGTCCTGTTGCTGCTGTTGCTGGTGGCCGTGGCCGCGCTGGTGACGACGGAGACGGGATTGCAACTGGTCTGGCCCCGCCTGGTGGCGCTTGCCGGTCCGGCCCTGTCGGTGGAGTCGGTCAGCGGCCGGCTGGCCGGACCGCTGCGCCTGCAGGGGCTGCGCTACCAGACTGACAGCGACACGCTGAGTGCCGATGAGGTGCTGCTGGAGTGGCAGCCGCGCGCCCTGCCGGGCGGCACGCTGCAGGTGCGACAGCTTGCCGGGCGCGGCGTGCATTACCGCCATGCCGGGGAGGCGCCGGCCGGTGACGGGACGCCGCCGGTGCTGCCGGAGCAGATCCGGCTGCCGCTGGCGATCGTGCTGCAGGAACTGCGGGTCGAGGCGGCGAGTGTCGCGCTCGGCGCCGATGCGCAAGCGATACCGATCGAGGTACTGTGCCTGGCGGCGCGCATCGAGGGCAGCCGCTTGAGCGTCGAGCGCCTCGAACTCATCGCCCCGGACCTGCAGCTGCAGGGCGGGGTGACACTGGAGGCGGCAGGGGCCTATCCCGTCAAGGGCGAGATCACCGCCAGTGCCGTCGTGCCGGACTATGCCCCGGTCGTGGCCGCCCTGCACATCGATGGCTCGCTGGCGAGACTCGGGCTGCGGCTCGAGCTGCAGCCGCCCTATGCCGCCCGTGCCGGGCTGCAGCTCGAGCGCCTGTTCGATGTCCCGCAGATCCGCGCCACCCTGCAACTTCAGGGCACCGAGCTTGCCGCCATCAACGCCGCCTGGCCGGCGTTGCGGCTCGATGCGGACATTCGTGCAGACGGGACGCCCGATCGGCTGCAGCTTGAAGCGAACGCCCGTGTTGACGGTGAGCCGACCGGCGCGCTGCAGGCCAGGCTGGCCGGGGTTGTACAGCCCGATGCCCTGTTGCTGGAGTCGCTGACCCTGACGGCCAATGCGGATCAGACGCAGCTGCAGGCCAGCGGCCGGCTCGAACTCGACGCGGCGCAGCCGGTCGTGGCACTGCAGGCCGACTGGCGGCAACTGGTCTGGCCGCTGCAGGGGCCCGCCGCGGTGAACAGCGCACAGGGTGAACTGAGCCTGCGCGGCTCGCTCGACGCCTGGGAGGTGGCTGCCGACGCATTGCTCGATGCGCCGGAGGTCACGACGGGCCGGGTTCGCCTGGCCGGGCGGGGAGACCGGCAGGCGTTTGACATGGATTCGCTGGCGATCGAGGCCCTGGAGGGCCGGCTGGTCGGCAGCGCCCGCCTTGACTGGGCGAAGGAGTTCGACGTTGCGCTTGCGCTCGACGGCAAGGGCCTCAACCCCGCCGGGCTGCTGCCCGACTGGCCGGGACAGCTGGATCTGCAGTTGCAGGCCGGGTTGCAGCTGCAGGAGGCCGGCTGGCAGGTCGACGTCGAGCGTGCAACGGCGAGCGGTACACTGCGCGACCTGCCGCTGCGCCTCGACGGCCGCGGCAGCTACCGACCCGGGCAACTGGTGCTGCAGGACACCCGGCTGACGTCGGGCCCCTCGCGACTGGCGCTCGATGGCGAGCTCGGCGAGCGCCTGGCGCTCGACTGGCAGCTCGACAGTCCCGACCTGGCGACCCTGCTGCCCGCGGCCTCGGGCCGCCTCGCCGGCGCCGGCCGCCTGCAGGGCAGGCTGTCAGAGGCACAGCTCATCGCAACGCTCACCGGCAGCCAGCTGCGTTACGGGGGCGATCGCATCGATGCCTTGTCGCTGGATGCCCGCCTCGACCTGAGCGGGCGCAGCGAGTCGCACCTCGAACTGCGTCACGGTAGCGGCTCGGTGGCGGGGGTGGCGATCAATAGCCTGCAGCTGCAGGGGCGTGGCCGGCCGCAGGCGCACCGGCTGGAACTGGCGGCGGATGCCGCACCGGGGACACTGGCGTTGCAGGTCGACGGCAACTGGCAAGACCCCGACTGGCACTACCGCATGACAAGCGCCGACCTGGCGCTACCGGGCGGCGCATCGCCCTGGCGCCTGGCCGGGCCGGTGGACGGCCGGATCGGCCCGACCCGGGCATCACTGCCGGAGGCCTGCTGGCAGCGTGAGGCGGCTGCCGCCTGCCTGCAGGCCGCGCGTGACAGCGACGGCATGCAGGCCGGCTTCCATCTCGAGAACCTGCCGCTGGCGCCGCTGCTGCGTCTGCTGGATACCGATCTCGGCGTGACCGGCATGCTGAGTGGAACAGGCGAGTTGCAGCAGCGAAGCGGCCAGCCGTTGCAGGCACAGGCCCGCCTCGAAACCACGGCCGGCCAGCTGCAGGCGATGGAGGAGGACGCCACGGGCCAGCTGCTGGTCTTCGGTGCCGGCAGCGCGGACCTGCAGGTCGACCGGCGCGGCGCGCGGCTCGCGGCGCGCCTGCCGGTGGAGGGTGGCGGACTGACGCTGCAGGCGGCACTGGACACGGCCAGCGAGACCTGGGCGGAGCGCGGGCTCAGCGGCAACGCCAGGCTGTTGCTGCCGGACATCGGCTTCGCCGGGCGGCTGCATCCGGAGGTCAGCCGCCTGAGCGGGCGTCTGGATGGCGATGTCCGGCTGAGCGGCAGTCTCGGCAGGCCCGCGTTGCTGGGCCGGCTGGCGGTTGCCGATGGCGAGGCGGTGCTGGCAACGCCCGGGCTGACGCTGACGGACATCGGTGTCGACATACGCGGCCAGCCCTCGGGTGCCCTGCTGCTCAGTGCCAGTGCGCGCTCCGGCGAGGGCCTGCTGCGCCTGGACGGACAGGCCGACCTGCTCGCCGAGGCCCCGACGGCGCGCCTGAAGCTGACCGGCGAGAAGGTACAGGTCGCCAATACGCCGGAGGCGGAGATCCTCGCCTCGCCCGACCTGGAGCTGGCCCTGGCCGGCAGGCGAATCGACCTGTCCGGCAAGGTCCGTATCCCGCAGGCGCGGATCGAGCCGCGCCAGCTGCCGGAGTCGGCGGTCAGCGTGTCCGCAGACCAGGTGATCGTCACGGACAGCCAGCCGCTTGCCCCGCGCCAGGCCTACCGGCTCCATACCCGGGTGCGTTTCGTGCTCGGCGACGACGTCAGGTTCGACGGGCTGGGTCTGAAGGGGCAGTTGACGGGCAACCTGCTGACGTTCAGCGAACCGGAGCGCCCGGCCAGTGCCACCGGCGAGCTCGCCATACGCGACGGCAGTTACCGTGCCTACGGCCAGAATCTCGAAATTCGCACCGGGCGGGTGCTGTTTGCCGGCGGTCCGGTCTCGGTGCCGGGCCTCGATGTCGAGGCGGTGCGGCGCCCGGCCGCGGATGTGCTGGTGGGCGTGCGGGTACGCGGCAGCCTGCGTGACCCGCAGTTCGCGCTGTTTTCCGAACCGGGCATGTCGCAGTCCCGGCAGCTCTCCTGGCTGGTGCTGGGGCGTGACCTGGAGAACAATGCCTCGGACGAGGAACGCTCCGCCATGAACGAGGCGGCACTCATGCTGGGGATGAGCGGCGGCGAGACGCTGGGCCAGCGCCTCGGCGAGAAGGTGGGCGTCGACGAAATCTCCATCGCCAGCGAACCGGGGGCCACCACCACACAGGCCTCGTTGCTGGTGGGCAAGTACCTGACGCCGGAGCTGCTGGTCAGCTACGGCATCGGACTGTTCGAGCCGGTGTCCACCCTGCGGCTGCGCTACTCCCTCAGCAGCCGCTGGAAACTGGTCGGCGAGGCGTCGGCGGAGCGCTCCTCGGCGGACATCTTCTACGTCATCGAGCGCGGCGAATGAGCTGTTGTCGGGCACGGCGCGCTGCGCCTTTGCCCAACCTGCCAACCGGCCGGTGTCCCTGTGCGGGTTGCCTCGGTCAGGGTGACGGCTTTTCCGGGCTGCCGCGCTCGAACAGCAGCGCGGCCTGCGTATCGCCGTCCCGGTAGCCGATCGCCAGTTTGCCGAGCTGGAAACGGAACTGCGTGGCATGCGCCAGGGCCCGGAGGAAGCGGGTCTCGACCGCCATCTGCGGCGCCGGGCAGGCCATGCGGGTGGCGCCTGCCGGCCCGATGGACAGCTCATAGGGCGTCGCGGCGCTCACGCCGGCGAAGTAGCGGTTGCAGCCGGCAGAACCTGAAATGCGCTTGTCCTCGAACACGGCCGTTACCGTGACGTTGTCGGGCACCGCTGTGTTGCGGTCAAACTGCAGCAGACGCCATGGCGTACCCGCCAGCGTGGCCAGCGAGAGGCTGCCGTGCGCCTCGCGCGACAGCTCCACCAGGTCGCCGTCCTGCATGCCGTAAATCCCGCTTACCCGGAGTGTCGGGCAGCAGGCCGGCTCGCCAGGGCCTGCCATGACGTATTCGAGCATGACCCCGGCGTCGCTGCGGCGCAGCGCGATGACGTCGACACGGTCGCCGATCAGCACGGTGCCGGTATTGTCACCGGCCGGTGACACCGCGGCGAGATACAGGTTGCTGCCGGTGCCGCCGGCGCTGGCGCTCAGCAGTACGAAGGTGGTGCCGGTGTCGCTGCTGGCATGCAGGTCCGCCAGCAGTTCAACGCGCGGCCGCGAGGCGCCACCCGGTACATAGGGCTCGCCTTCGTAGAGGCCGTTCTCCAGCCTGACGGGTGCGTCGTGGATGCCGGCATAGGCGATGTTGCCCAGTGCTTCCAGTGATGGCGAGGCCAGTCCGATGGCGGGTAGCGCGCCGAGAAGCAGTGCGCGCAAGGCGGTGTTGACGACCCTGGTAAGGTGAGCCTGCAGCATGGGTGGTTCCTTGTGTGAGGGCGTCTCTCCGGAAGGTTCTGCCCGGCTGCCGGCTCATCGCGCCGGCAGGGTGGCCGCCGCGCCCGGACAGGCGTGCCTGTCTGCATGCTAAGCTGAATGCACCGGCGCTTCCAGTACACAACTTCCCGCTATGGCCGCCGGACGGGAGAAGGAGAGAGACCGTATGGAAAGTCAGGCGCTTGAGGTGATTGTCGGGATTGCGGTCGTGTTGATCCTTGTCGCGATCCTGGTGGTCATTTTCCGGTGGCTGTGGAACAGCACCATGCCGGACGTCTTCGGGATTCGCGAAGTGTCCTTCTGGCAGGCCGTGAGGATCCTGCTGCTGGCGGGCATCCTGTTCGGCGGGCACCGGGCGGTGGAGGTGCCACCGTCCATGACGGCCGACTCCGGGTCGCAGGCCGTCCAGGCGGAGTAGCGGCTCGCGCCCGGACGCCTTTGCGGCGGCTAACACGGGTCGTCAGACTGTCGAGGGCCTGCAGTCAAACTGGGCCTGCGGTGGTACGCCCTGCCGCGCTGGCGGCTGGAATGTCGCCAGGTCACTGCGCAGGCCGGCGATGCGCGTCTGCAAGGTGGCACGCTGCCGGTCGGTTAGGGAGCGGCCGAGGGTCTGCAGCAGCTCGATGAAATCGCGCATGGCGGTGTTCCAGCTTTGTGTCATCGCCGCCGGCTGTCCCTCGCGCTCGACCCACCAGCCGAAGAGAAACGCCCGCAGGGCGGGTGCATTCGCGCCGGCTTCCAGCAGCTGCAGCAGGGCGGCATTCTGCCCGGCACGATAGGCCAGCCACTGGCCGGTAAGATCGGGCATCCGGCGAATGGCCTGCTCGAGCTGCTGTCGCTGGGCATCGCCCAGCCTGCCGGTCCAGCGTTCGATCCGCCCGGTGATGCGCTCGACCCGCGCCGCCTGCCGGCCTTGCGGGTCCGGCAGGCGATAACGCTCGCGCAGCTCGCTGTCCCGCTCGGCCAGGTGGGTCGCCAGGTGCTCGATCTGCCCGGCATCGAGTTCCGCCAGCAGCGGCGCCGACAGCGCCACGGCAAGTTCCGCGTGCCTGTCGTAGAGCTGCAGGGCGCCGTTGACCAGGCACGCCACGCCGGCGCTATCCTGCGGCGATTGCAGCGCCCGGTCGAGCAGGTTCAGGTAGCCGATGACCCGTGGCAGCACCGCCTCGCGATGCTGCTGCAGTGTGGCCTGCAGCACCGGCTCCCAGCGCTCGCGCTGCCCGGCGCTGGCATCGACGGCCTGCCTGGCGTAGCGCTCGATGAACCAGTCCGCGTTGCGGTAGGCCAGCTCGGTGCGGCTGCAGCCGCTGCCGAGCAGGAGCAGCAGGGTCAGTGTCAGTCCACGCAACATCATGCGGTGAAGGCCTCGGGGTTGTGCAGGTAGTACATGCTACGAATTGTAACCGGTTGCGGATCCTGGCCGGCTCGCGGCAAGCCCGGATAACAGCCACTGCAGGCCCTGCGTTGGGCACGTCGCTGGCGCGCCTTTGCCCAACCGGCGGGGTGGTGCATGCAATCAATCAATGCGCCCTCACGATGTGGCAGGTCGGGCAAAGCGCAGCGTGCCCAACGCGGCCTACGGGTGGGGTTTGCTGTCAGCTGCCATGGCGCCGGGGTCTGCCGCTTCAGGCGTGTCCACACCCAGTATGGCCAGCAGTTCGCCCATGTCGCGGACCTCGGCGTGCGGGGTGATCCCGGGCGCCGGTGGCTGCTCCAGGCGGTTCATCCAGATAACCCTGACGCCGGCCGCCAGGCCGCCGGCCAGGTCGGTGGCCGCCTCGTCGCCGACATGGGCGAGTTCCGCGGGGGCGACCCCGGCAATGCGGCAGGCCTCCTCGAACAGGCGCGGGTGCGGCTTGGCGCGGCCCACCGACTCCGCCGTCAGGCTGAAATCGAACAGCGGCCCGATGCCGAGGCGGTGCACATCGGCGTTGCCGTTGGTCATGGAGCCCAGCCGATAGCCGGCATGGCGCAGCTGCTGCAGCGCCGGGGTGACGTCGTCGTAGAGGGTGATCCGGTGTCGCGCCTCGAGAAACACGGCAAAGGCGGGTTCGACCAGATCGTCGGTGTAGCCGGCGGCGCGTGCCGCCAGCCGCAGTGCGTGTTTGCGCAGTTCGGAAATCCGGTTGCGCCACCCGGGGTCCTGCCGGACCAGGTCGATGCGCATCCGGCGCATCGCCTCGAGGCTGTAGCGCTGTGCGATGCGCGGGAAGTTGCCGTCCAGCCAGTCGTAGAGCGCTTGTTCCGCTGCCATGAGGACAGCGCGGTTGTCCCACAGGGTGTCATCCAGGTCGAAGGTGAGTGTGCGGATGTGGTTCACTGGATCGGGTTGTCCTTGCGGCGGGGGGTAACACCGGGCGTCTTACAGTATCCCATGACCTCGCGGGACTGTCGCCGGTTCTCCCGCAACCATGGCCTGCCCGGTGGCGGCGGTTTCTCAGGGGCGTTTCAGGCGCCCGGGGCTAAATAAATCTGTCCCCTTTGTTTGGGGCTAAATAAATCTGTCCCCTTTGGTTCTTTAGCGTCCCCGATAGGGGATCCGTAAACCCCCCGCCTTCAGGTGGCGGATCAGAATGTATGGAAAAGCCATTCATGATAAATATTGGCCCGAATGTT
>JBFELL010000043.1:0-17837 GCA_041552135.1 Gammaproteobacteria bacterium | reverse complement strand
TACCATCGCCAATGCCCTGGAGCACAAGCTCTATCAGCAGGGCATGCACAGTGTGTTGCTGGACGGGGACAATGTTCGCCACTCCCTCAATGCCGGGCCGTCTATGCTCATCGATACCTATGGCGAGGCGTTTTCGCAGCGTTTTGGTCTCGGCTTTTCCGCTGTCGACCGGGAAGAGAATATCCGGCGTATTGGCGCAGTGGCGCAGCTTTTCTCCCAGGCCGGCCTCATCGGGCTGACCGCCTTTATCAGTCCCTACCGTGTTGATCGTGACCGTATAAGGAACAGACTCCAGCCGGGAGAGTTCATTGAGGTGTTCGTCGATACGCCAATAGAGGTGTGCGAATCGAGGGACCCGAAAGGTTTGTACAAGAAGGCGCGGGCCGGCGAGATAAAGGGCTTCACCGGCATCGACGACCCTTACGAACCGCCGGAGTCACCGGAGCTGGTGCTCTCGGCAGCCGAAAAAACGCCGGATGTGCTCGCCGACGAGGTGATGGTCTATTTGCAAAAACAGGGCATCTGTCCTGTCCTGGAGGATGACGGACTGCCCGAGCCGAAGGGGCTCAAAACCGCCTAGACCACGGCGGGAGTATCTTCAGGCTTTATCTGCGGTTCACGGCTGGCGTCGAATACGGCCTCACGGCTATGCAGGAACAGCCGTGCATTTCCCCCGCCCGTTTACTGTCTGATGCTTTTGCTAGTGGCAGGACCGCTGGACATCCTGTTCCATTTATTACAGGTTAATATTACGGTGTTAACAGGGCATTGATGGCAATCAACGATTGCATACTGTGGCCGGTTTCGGGACGCAAAAAGCGCACGCCCTGTTAAATGAAACAGGGTTTGAAACAACAACGTGTTGCCGGGGTGCTGGCCCCTTGATTGCTATTGCCCGGCCCCGGCTTCGTCGTTGTTGATCCCGTCCTTGTACAAATCGGCCAGGGGGAGCCAGATTTCCTGGAACAGCAATCTTTCCTTGTCGCGGTCGGTATCCGCAGACTCGATGATATCGATCGCACGCCGGTACAGGTACTCCTCCAGTTCCAGTTTGGTCGCCATCTCAATTACCCTCCTCTCGCCGGCTAAGTATTGCCCAACGGGGGGCAAACAGCATTGATATGCGTCAGCAGAGCGTGAAATACCGGTCCGCAGACCGGTTGGGGGCCGTGGTGGCGACCGGTCGGTAACGTGAAGCGTCCTCGGCTGCGCTCAAGCTTGACGGATGTGGTGGCGGTGCGGTTTGCGGCCGCACTGCCGGGCCGGCGCTCTAGCCCGGTGGCTTGCCGTAGCGCCGTTGCACGTAGTCGTCGACGATCTTGCGGAAGTCGGTGGCGATGCTGTCGCCCTTGAGCGTCACGGTCTTCTCGCCATCGACGTAGACGGGGGCCACCGGTCTCTCGCCGGTCCCCGGCAGGCTGATACCGATGTCGGCGTGTTTGCTTTCGCCGGGGCCGTTGACGACGCAGCCCATGACCGCGACGTTCATTTCCTCGACGCCGGGATAGCGCCTGCGCCATTCGGGCATGCTGTCACGCAGGTGTGTCTCGATGTCCTGTGCCAGCTGCTGGAAAAAATGGCTGGTGGTGCGGCCACAGCCGGGACAGGCAACGACCGATGGCGTGAAGTGGCGCAGCTCCATCGACTGCAGCAGTTCCTGCGCAACGCGCACCTCCCGGGTGCGGTCGCCACCCGGTTCCGGGGTCAGCGAGATCCGGATGGTGTCGCCGATGCCCTCCTGCAGCAGCACGGCCAGCGCGGCGGTCGAGGCGACAATGCCGCGCGAGCCCATGCCGGCCTCGGTCAGGCCGAGGTGCAGGGCATGGTCGCTGCTGGCGGCGAGCTGCCGGTACACGGCGACAAGGTCCTGCACGCCACTGAGTTTGGCCGACAGGATGATGCGGTCACGGCCCAGTCCGATGGCCTCGGCCCGGGCGGCACTCTCCAGGGCCGAGGTCACCATGATCTCGTGGATGATCTCCCGCGCATCGCTCGGCTCGGCCCGCCGGGCATTCTCGTCCATCAGCCGGGCGACCAGTGCCTGGTCGAGGCTGCCCCAGTTGACGCCGATGCGTACCGGCTTGTCGTGGCGGCAGGCGGTCTCGATCATGGCGGCGAACTGTTCGTCGCGCTTCCTGCCGCGACCGACATTGCCCGGATTGATGCGGTACTTGGCAAGTGCCATGGCACATTCCGGCACCGCCGCCAGCAACTTGTGGCCGTTGAAATGAAAATCCCCGACCAGTGGGACCCCGGCGTTCGCCTGCTGCAGGCGTTCGGCGATCTCCGGCACGGCACGCGCGGCGGCCTCGTTGTTGACCGTCAGGCGCACCAGTTCCGAACCGGCGCGTGCCAGGTCGATGACCTGCCGCACGGTGGCCTCGACGTCGGCCGTGTCGGTGTTGGTCATCGACTGCACCACGACCGGCGCATTGCCGCCCACGGTGACGCCGCCGACAGGCACGGCGACGCGCTTGCGGGGCTGGACGGGCAGGGCGGGGACGGACATAACGGGCCTGTGGAGTCTGAATTCGCAGCGCTAGATGATAATTCATTTTCGCTGCCGGCACAGACGCACTGAAGGCCGGTGCGGGGTTGCCGGTGGGGTGGGGGGTGGCAGGCCCGGCGGGCGATTATAATATTATCAATAAGTAAAACAATCAGTTATAAAGTTTGTTGCAATTTCGAATATACTGTATAGAATCACAGTACCTGTACAGATAAACAGTATCCGCTATGCCAAAAGACACGCTCACCGCCCGGCAGTCCGAGATCCTGGAACTGATCCGCGGCCACATTGCAGATGAAGGTTGCCCGCCGACCCGGGCCGAGATCGCAGGCACGCTTGGCTTTCGCTCACCGAATGCGGCAGAGGACCATCTGCGTGCGCTGCAACGCAAGGGTTATATCGAGATCGTCGCCGGATCATCACGGGGCATCAGGCTCCTGGATGATGATTTCGGCCTGCCGGTGGTCGGGCGTGTCGCTGCCGGTGAACCCGTACTGGCCGAGCAGCATATCGAGGACCACCAGCAGCTCGAACCGGGGCTGTTCCATCCGCGTGCCGACTACCTGTTGCGTGTGCATGGCGACAGCATGAAGGACGCGGGCATCCTCGACAACGACCTGCTTGCCGTACACAGCACGCCGCATGCGGATAACGGCCAGATCGTTGTGGCGCGCATTGACGAGGAAGTCACCGTCAAGCGCTTTCTGCAGCATGGTTCCATCGTGCGTCTGTTGCCGGAAAACCCGGCCTACGACCCGATACGTATCGATCTCAAGAATCAGCCGCTCGTGATCGAGGGGCTGGCTGTCGGTGTCCTGAGAAAGGAGATTTGAGCATGAACACAGCACCTCAATTGCATCACCTGAATGCGCGGGATAACCGGCGCAGGCGCCGCGGCATGCAGACACTGCCGAGCGGCATCGCCGTGCTGGACGCGATGTTGCCGGCGGGCGGCTGGCCGAAATACGGCCTGGTCGAGATCAACGTGCAGGGTGTCTACACGGACCCCATGGACGTGCTGCTGCCCGCGCTGGCGGGGCTCAGTCGGGAAGGGCGCTGGCTGGCCATGGTCACGCCGCCACACTATGCCCGTGCGCGAATCAACACGAACCCCTGCATGGATACCTCCAGCGTGCTGCAGATCAACCCGCACAGGGGCCGCAGCGGGCTCTGGACGCTGGAATCGCTGATGCGCGCCGGGCACTGCCGGGTGGTCATGGCCTGGCCGGGTTGCCGGACCGAACTGATGGAGATGCGCCTGGCGCGCGCGGCAACACTGGGGCGTTCCCTGGGGATCCTGTTGCGTCAGGGTGAACCGCAGCCCTGTACCTCGGGCTGCGACGTGCGCCTGTCGGTGGAACGCAAGCCGACCGGCAAGGCCGTGTTCCTGCTGGACAGTGATGGCAGGAAAGTCGCCGGAATCGATCTGCAGTAGCTGCAGGTCGGGTCACGGCGCTTGCGCGCCTGTCCCGACCTACGGTTCCGATCCCGACCTGTGTAGCGCGCGAGGTTTGTTGTGAGCCGGCCCTTCCCCTGGAGTTTGCCCCTCGCAGGGATGGGGGTGTTACCGCTATTTCCAGTTGCAATAGGGGTTCGTCACCAGGTTTGAATTGTAATATCGCGGATCATCGGTGACTTCTCCACTGACCCATTCGGGCAGCTCGACGGCTTCATCCTCGGCATCGAGTTCCACCTCGGCAATCACCAGTCCTGTGTTGTCGCCGGCAAAGATATCGACTTCCCAGGTATGACCGGCATGCTCCACCAGGTGGCGGGTCTTGTCGATAATGGAACCCTCGCACAATGCATCGAGAATGCCTTCGGCATCCGCGACGGGGACGGGATATTCGAATTCCAGGCGTGTCGCGCCAGCCGTTTTTTCCTTCAATGTCAGCCATGCCGAATCATCACTGATGCGTACCCGTACCGATGTCCTGCCTGCTGCCGGCAGATAGCCCTGCCGGTAGCGCTTACCGTTGCCCGGTTTCCCGAGCTTGTGTCTATCGACAAGGAACTTGCGTTCGATTTCCAGGGGCATGATCAGGTTTCCGGTGGCAGTGGGGTAAGTGGTTGCGCCGCACCGATGACGGTTTCCATGAGCGTCAGATGCTGATGGTCAGCGGCCGCGGTCATATCAGCCCGCCCGTCCAGCCCGGACGTCAGCCTTGTATTCCTGGTAGACACGGGCCATGTGCCGCCATTCAGGACCCGGTGTGCCATTGCCGACACGGCGGTCATCCAGCCGGATCACCGGGGAGATCTCGCGGGTGGAACTGGTGAGCCAGATTTCATCGGCACCGGCCAGTTCTTCCGGCGAGATGTCTGCCTCGCGAAAGGGGATGCCGTGGCTGGCGGCAAGTTCCAGGATCAGGTCACGGGTAATGCCGGGCAGTAATGACGGACTCTTCGGCGGTGTGATCAGCAGGTCCTTGCGGACGATGAACAGGTTGCTCGCGGCGCCCTCGGTGGCGAAGCCGTCCTTGATGAGGATGGCCTCGGCGGCCTCGGCATCGACGGCCTGCTGGCGCAGCAATACGTTGGGCAGCAGGGTGATGGCCTTGACGTTGCAGTAGTCCCAGCGAATGTCGTCGAGGGTGACGGCATGGATGCCGGGTTCGCTGTCGATGTCACGACCCGTGCCCATCGGCGCACTCATCATGAACACGGTGGGTGTGACGTCTGCCGGAAACGCATGGTCACGCTTCGGCGCCACGCCCCGGGTGACCTGCAGGTACACCGAGCAGTCGCCACTGCCATTGCGCTCTACCACCTGCTCCAGCAGGTGCTGCCACTCGGCCTCGCCCATGGGATTGCCGATGCGGATGGCCTCGAGGCTGCTTGACAGGCGCTGCAGGTGATGGGCGAGGCGGAACAGCCTGCCGCCATAGACCGGTATGACCTCGTAGACGCCGTCGCCAAACAGGAATCCGCGGTCCATGACCGGGATACAGGCCTCGTCACGCGGCAGGAATTCACCGTTCAGATAGGCAATCGACACGGGTTTCAGGCCGCAGAGGGCCTCATCCGGGCTGCCGGGTGGCCACAGGCTGTATCCATGCAAGTCAGCGCCGCGGGTGACTTATTCAAAATACAGCATCGCTTCATCGACGATGCGCTGCCAGAACGAGCCCTCGCCGACCTGCTGCAGGGCAACGAGTTCCTGCTCGGCAATGACGTCGTCGCCGAGACGCACGAGCACCATGCCGAGCGTCTGCCCTGCGGCGACCGGGGCGGTGATGCGGCTGTCGACGGTCATCGAGGCATCCAGCGACTTGTACTGGCCGCGCGGAATGGTGACGTACAGCGGCCTGTCGAGACCGAGCTGGATGGTCTCGCTGGCGCCCTTCCAGATGCGCGCATTCGTCAGTGCCATGCCGGTTTCATACAGCTTGTGGGTCTCGAAGAAACGGAAACCGTAGTTCAGCAGGGCCTGGCTGGCCTCGGCGCGGGCGTTCTCGCTCTTGGTGCCCAGCACGACGGTGATCAGGCGCATGCCCTCCTTCTCGGCCGAGGTGACCAGGCAGTAACCGGCGGAATCGGTGTGCCCGGTCTTGATGCCGTCGACGCTTTCGTCGCGCCACAACAGCTTGTTGCGGTTGTACTGCGTGATGTCGTTCCAGGTGAATTCCTTTTGCGAGTACCAGTCGTAGTAGTCCGGGAATTCACGAATCAGCATTTCCGCAAGCCGGGCAATGTCCCGCGCACTCATGTAGTGCTCCTTGTCGGGCAGACCGGTCGAGTTCATGAAGTGGCTGTTGCCCATGCCGAGTTCCTCGGCGTGGCGGTTCATCAGGGCAGCGAAGGTCTCCTCACTGCCGGCGATGTACTCGGTAAGTGCGACGGTGGCGTCATTGCCGGACTGAATGATCATGCCCTTGAGCAGGTTCTCCACCGAGACCTGCTTGCCCACCTCGATGAACATGCGCGAACCCGGGGTGCGCCAGGCCTTTTCGCTGATGGTCACCATGTCATCCAGCGTGATGTTGCCGTTGGCCAGTTCCTTGAAGACCGCGTAGGCCGTCATCAGCTTGGTGATACTGGCCGGCTCCACGGGCTGCTCCGAGGCCTGCTCGGCGATGATGCGCCCGCTGTGGAAGTCCTGGATGATGAAGGCCGTGGCACCGGTGGCCGGCGGCTTGGGGATCGGTAATGCTGCGGCAGTCGCCGCCAGCATGAAAAACAGTGAAATCAGGGGGATAAAGGAAATCGATCGGCGCGGCATGGTGATCCTGTACGGGTTCCAGTGAATGAAAGCTGTGTGCATTGTCCGTATGTCACGGACACTTTGCAACGGTCCCGCTCGGGTGCTGCCGTCCCCCCTCAGTCGACGATGACGCGGGTGTCGCTGATGCCCTGTGACACCAGCGTGTTGGCGATCCGGTCGGCCTCGTCGATGCTGGCAAGCGGGCCGACCCGCACCCGGTAGAGAGGACCGGCGCCGCCGCTGCCCTCGATGATCTGGATGCTGCCGACATTGGCCGTCTGCAGGCGGCTGCGCAGCCGGTCGGCATTCTCACGCTGGCTGAAGGCGCCGACCTGCAGATACATCGCCGCGTCCTCGCTGATCAGCGGCTTGCCGGCAACCCGGGTGGTGGCGGCCGGCTGCGGTGCGGACGGGTTGATCGCCTCGACCTCGACCAGGCCGGTACCGTACTCGAGTATGCCGAGCCTGGCTGCGGCGACGTAGGAAAGGTCGATGATGCGGTTGTTATGAAACGGGCCGCGGTCGTTGACCTTGACGATGATGCTGCGACCGTTGCGCAGGTTGGTCACACGGGCATAGGTCGGCAGCGGCAGGCTTTTGTGTGCCGCCGTCATCTTGTAGAGGTCGTAGGTCTCGCCGCTGGAGGTGCGCCGGCCGTGGAACTTGCTGCCGTACCAGGAGGCGATGCCCTGTTCCTTGTAGCCATCGCTGTCCGGCAGGGTGTAGTAGCGCTTGCCGAAAACGACATAGGACTCGGGGTTGCCGTAGCGGCTGTAGGGCTCCGCGCGCGGCACGGCATCGGTAATCCCGGAGATGTCACGCGGTTCCGGCGGCGGGTAGTCACCGGTCCCGACCGGCGTGGTCGAGCTGCAGCTGGCCAGCAGCAGGACCAGCGCTCCCGCCAGGCAGGCGATGGATACCCTACTCATTGCGGGCCTGTTGTCGCTGTTCACGTGTTGTGCGGATCTCCTCGCTCAACTGGTATACCGCCATGGCATACAGCGGGCTGTGATTATAGCGTGTAATGACGTAGAAGTTGTTCAGTGCCAGCCAGTATTCCGGACCCTGCGTGTTGACCAGTTCGATCAGGGCGGCCGCGGCATCGCCCGGCACCGGACTGGCGGGGGTGACGCCACTGGCCTGCATCTCGGCGACCGGGGTCTTCGGCTTGATGCCCTGTTCCAGCAGCTTGCTGTAGCGGTCGCCGGCCACGGTGGCGGGCGTGGTGACTGTCGCACCCAGGTCCCAGCCATGTACATGCATGTAGTTGGCGACGCTGCCGATGATGTCCATCGGGCTGTCCCACAGGTCGCGTACGCCGTCGCCGTCGAAATCGACGGCGAAGTGGCGGTAGCTGCTGGGGATGAACTGACCGTAGCCCATGGCGCCGGCGTAGGAGCCCGTGGTGGAGAGCAGGTCGATGTTTTCCTCGCGCGCCAGTATCAGGTAATGCGCCAGTTCGCCGCGAAAGAACTTGCTGCGCGGCGGGTAGTCGAAGGCCAGCGTGGACAGGGCGTCGAGCACGCGGTGCGAGCCGGTATTGCCACCGTAGCGGGTCTCGACGCCGATGATGGCGACTATGACCTGCGCATCGACACCGAACTTCTCCTCGGCCTGCTGCAGGATCCTTTCATTGGCGTCCCAGAAGGCGACGCCGCCATCGATCCGGCTCTGCGTCAGGAAGATCTTGCGGTACTCGCCCCACTCCAGGCGCTTTTCCGCCGGCCGGCTCATCAGTTCGATGATGTCATCACGGCGTTGCGCCTGGCTGAAGACGCGGGTCAGCTGGTCGCGGTCGAAGGCGTGCTCGGCGACCATCTCGTCGATGAAGGCCTGCACCTCGGGGTTGGCGTTATAGCCCCCGGCATCCGTTGCGGCGATCGTCTTGGTGCAGGCGGGGAGGGTACAGAACAGCGTGCCCAGAAACAGGCCGGTATTGAGACACCTTCGCAGCATGTGGTGTGTTCCTCTGTTTGTGGAATCGGCGTCCAGCACGTCAGGTCGGTAACAGTTTACGGTGTGTCTGGACTGACATGAGGATACCGAAGCCGGCCATCAAGGTCACGATCGAAGTGCCGCCGTAGCTGATCATCGGCAGCGGCAGGCCGACCACCGGCAGCAGGCCGGTCACCATGCCGGTGTTGACGATGACATAGACGAAAAACGTCATGGCGAGACTGCCGGCCAGCAGCCGCGTGTAGGTGTCCTGCGCCTGCACGGCGATGAGGACGCCGCGGATGACGATGATGACGTAGAAGGTGAACAGCAGCGCTACGCCGAGCAAGCCGAATTCCTCGCCGAGCACGGCGAAGATGAAGTCGGTGGAGCGTTCCGGCAGGAAATCCAGCTGCGACTGGGTGCCGTTCAGCCAGCCCTTGCCGAGCAGGCCGCCGGAGCCGATGGCGATCTTCGACTGGATGATGTGGTAGCCGGTGCCCAGCGGGTCCTTCTCGGGGCTCAGGAAAGTCAGCACGCGCTGGCGCTGATAGTCATGCATGAAATGCCAGATTATTGGCGCCCCCGCGGCCGCCAGCGCCGTGAGAAACGCCAGCAGGCGCCACTGCAGGCCGGCGAGGAACAGCACGAAAAAGCCGGAGCTGGCAATCAGCAGGGCGGTGCCGAGGTCCGGCTGCTTGGCGATCATCAGCATGGGGACCGCGATCAGGAAGCCGCCGGCCAGCAGCTGGAACCGGTTGGGCGGCAGGCGCGCATCCGCCAGGAACCAGGCGACCATCATGGGGACGGCGAGCTTCATCATCTCCGATGGCTGGAAGCGCACCACGTAGAGGTTCAGCCAGCGCTGCGCGCCGCCGCTGGCCTCGCCGCCCATCAGCACGGCGAGCAGCAGCAGGATGCCGGCGGCGAATACCCATGGCGTGATGCGCATCAGCAGGCGCGGCGAGACCTGGGCGACGGCGAACATGGTGGCAAAGGCAATCGCGAGCCGGATCAACTGCCGGCTGAGGAGGTCCGCGTCCTCGCCGCCGGCGCTGTAGAGCACCATCAGGCCCAGTCCGCTGACACCGATCAGTGCCAGCAGCAGCGGGGCGTCGAGGTGCAGGCGGTACTGCCAGCCGCGCTGGCTGGCGTCCTCGCGCCGGTGTGAGGTCACTGCGCTCATGCCGGGTTATCGACCAGCCAGGCGTCCATGATGGTGCGCGCGATGGGCGCGGCAACCGCGCTGCCACTGCCGCCGTTCTCCACGATCACGGCAATCGCGATGCGCGGCTCCTCGACCGGTGCAAAGGCGATGAACAGGGAATGGTCACGCAGTTTCTCCTCGATGGCCTCGGCGTCGTATTTCTCTTCCTGCTTGAGGCCAAACACCTGTGCGGTACCGGTCTTGCCGGCGATCCGGTAGGGGCTGTCCTCGCCGATGCGACGTGCCGTCCCGCGCGGTGCGTGCACCACGTCGATCATGGACTGGACCACCTCGTCCCAGTGATGCTGGTTCTTGATGGCGATGGGTTCGCCGGTGCGCAGCTGGTGTGGCAGCAGGTCGCCGCTGCCGGCTGCCTGCTCGGCATGCACGACCTTCGGCCGGATGATCCGGCCGTTGTTGGCGAGCGCGGCCGTGGATGTGGCCAGTTGCAGCGGCGTAGCCAGGAAAAAGCCCTGGCCGATACCGGTGATGATGGTCTCCCCCGGGAACCAGGGCTCGCCGCGGCGCTGGCGTTTCCAGGTCGGCGAGGGCAGCAGTCCGGGCAGTTCGCCGACGATGTCGATGCCGGTGCGGCTGCCGAAGGAGAAATGCGCCAGATAGTCGTGCAGCCGTTCAATCCCCATCGACAGGGCGAGATCGTAGAAATAGACATCGCAGGACTGCTCGATGGAGGTGCTGAGGTCCACCGTGCCGTGACCGGTGCGTTTCCAGTCGCGGTACTTGCGGCTGCTGCCTTGCAGGGTATAGAAGCCCGGGCAATAGGTCGTGGACTTGCTGCCGGTAATGCCCTGTTCGAGTCCGGCAAGGCCGATAAACGGCTTGACGGTCGAGCCGGGCGGGTACTGGCCACGCAGGGCGCGGTTGAACAGCGGCTCCTTTTCATCGCCCCTGAGCGCATTGTAGGCATCGAACTCGATACCGTTGACGAACGGATTCGGGTCGTAGGTCGGCTGGCTCACCATGGCCAGCACATCGCCGGTCCTGGGGTCCAGTGCAATGGCGGAGCCCGAGAAATCGCCAAAGGCCTGTTCCGCGGCTGCCTGCAGGCGCGAGTCCAGCGTCAGGTAGAGGTTGTTGCCCGGCACCGGCGGTGTGCGCCGCAGCACGCGCAGCACCCGCCCCTGTGCCGTGGTTTCCACGTGCTGCACGCCGACCTTGCCGTGCAGCACGTCCTCGTAGGTTTTTTCGATGCCGATTTTACCGGTGTGCGTGGTGCCGCTGTAATTGGAGGTGTCCAGCTCCTTCAGCGCCTGCTCGTCGATGCGACCGACATATCCGAGGACATGCACCCCTAGACTGCCGAGCGGGTAGTGGCGCGACAGACCGGCATGGATGTCGACACCCGGAAAGCGGTGCCGGTTGACGGAAAAGCGCGCCACTTCCGCATCGTCGAGGTGAAAGCGCAGCGGGATCGCCTCGAAGCGCGGCTTGCGGGCCAGCAGCCGTTCGAAGCGCGAACGATCGACGTCGCTGATGTGGATGATTTCCTCGAGCGCCTCGAGGGTGGACGCCATGTCGTCCACCTGCTCCGGCGTGATCTGCAGGCGGAAGGACGGCAGGTTTTCCGCCAGCAGGATGCCGTTGCGGTCGTAGATCAGGCCGCGGTTGGGCGCGATGGCCTGCAGTTTGACGCGATTGTCTTCCGACAGGGTGATGTAGTGCTCGTGCTCGATCACCTGCAGGTACAGCAGGCGGCTGAACAGGACCATCAGCAGCATGGCGCAAAACACCAGCAGGATGATCGCCCGGTTGGTGAACATGCGGTACTCGAGAAAGTGGTCCTTCAGGGTCAGCGGTCTTGGCATGTCCCGGCCCTGGCCTGCTCAGTTGACACTGAAGCTGCGCCGCAGCGAGCGCAGTGCGGGATAGATCAGCGGCCACAGCAGCATGCCGATCAGCGATGGTGTCCAGTAATACCAGGGTGGCCCCGGACGGCCGATAAAACGGTCCACCCACAGCGCCAGCAACTGGTGCAGCACCAGCAGCACCAGGATGATCAGTGCCTGCTGCCAGACCGGGAACAGCCGCAGGCGCTGGTGAAGACGCAGCGCCAGCCAGGCGATCACGGCCAGTGCCATCGCATGCTGTCCGAGCAGGGAGCCGGTAAGCAGGTCGACCAGCAGCCCGGCGAACCAGCCCGTGACGACACCGACCCGCTCGGGCAGTGCGAGGCACCAGTAGATCAGCACCAGTCCGACCCAGTCCGGGCGCATCGGTCGCAACCAGTCCGGCAGGGGGACTATGGTCAGCATCAGCGCTAACAGGAAGGTGGCGACGATCACCCCGCTGCCATGCTGGCGGCCGGTAATCATTCGGTCTCCCCGCTGCCGTGCGGTTCGCCTTCCGGTACTACCTGCATGTCCGCCTCCGCCGGCTGTTCTGCGGCATCGGCGTTTGCGACCAGCGCGGCATCGATATTGCCCGGCCAGACCAGCAGGACTTCCCGGCTGCGGTCCAGCTTGGCCTTGGGCGTGGCGACGATCCTGGCGAATGCCTGCCCGGGATCCTGCTGGATGGCGGTGACCATGGCGACCGGATAGCCGGGCGGAAAACGGCCGCCAAGCCCGGATGTGATCAGCAGGTCGCCGATGAGGATGTCGGAATTGTTCGGCAGGTAGGGCAGTTCCAGGCGGTTGATGGTGCCGCTGCCCAGGGCAATGGTGCGCAGGCCGTTGCGGTTGACCTGCACCGGTATGGCGTGGGACGTGTCGGTGATGAGCACCGCCGTCGAGGTGTAGGGGCCGACATGCACGACCTGACCCATGACGCCGTCGGCATCGAGCAGTGGCTGTCCGGGGTAGATCCGGTCGAGCTCCCCCTTGTTGATGACGATCTGGTGCTTGTAGGGATCGAGGTTGACCGACATCAGCTCCGCGACCAGGATCTTTTCGCCGACCTCGAACGACGAGTCGAGCAGTTCCCGCAGCCGGATATTCTCGACCTCCAGTGCCTCCAGCTTCTGCCGCTGTGCCTTCAGCATCAGCAACTGCGTCTGCAGGCTGACGTTTTCCTCCTGCAACTGCCGGCGGGTCGCAAGCGACTCGCGGAACCAGCCGGAGACGGACCCCGGCAGCTCCACCGCCAGCTGGATCGGGTAAACCACGATCGACAGGGCGGCGCGGACGGATTCGAGGTGGCTGTGGCGATGGTCCATCATCATCAGGCCGATCGAAAGCGCGACGCAGACGATCAGTCGTACCGTGATCGAGGGACCTTGTGTGAAAATCAGTTTAATGGGCGCACCCTTGTCAACTAGCGGCCGGCAGGGTGGGTCCCGCGGCGTTCAGCGCGCTATTCTAGCGTATTTGTCCGCCACAGGGCGGTGCGCGATGCCGCGCAAGGGCAGGGAGTCGGGCGCATGGTGTGCCGGGCAGCGTGTGTGCACGGCTGGCGGTCGGGTCGCTATTCGACCGTGAAGACGTCGCCGCCGCGTTCGTCGAACAGCTCGAGGGCTCGGCCGCCGCCACGGGCAACGCAGGTGAGGGGGTCGTCGGCGACGACCACGGGCAGTCCGGTTTCCTCCATCAGCAGGCGATCCAGGTCGCGCAGCAGCGCGCCACCACCGGTCAGTACGATGCCGCGCTCGGCGACGTCGGCACCGAGCTCCGGTGGCGTCTGCTCGAGTGCCGTCTTCACTGCGCCGACGATGCCGGCAAGCGGTTCCTGCAGGGATTCGAGGATTTCGTTGCTGTTCAGGGTAAAGGCGCGGGGGATGCCCTGTGACAGGTTGCGCCCCTTGACCTCGATTTCGAGAACTTCCTTGCCCGGGTAGGCGGAGCCGATCTCATGCTTGATGTGCTCGGCCGTGGTCTCGCCAATCAGGGTGCCGTAGTTGCGCCGCACGTAGTTGATGATGGCGTCATCGAAGCGATCGCCGCCGATCCTGACGGAAGAGGAATAGACGATACCGTTCAAGGAGATAACGGCAACTTCCGATGTGCCGCCGCCGATATCCAGCACCATGGAGCCGCGTGCCTCGTCGACCGGCATGCCGGCGCCGATGGCCGCCGCCATCGGTTCCTCGATCAGGTAGACCTCGCGGGCGCCGGCACCGTGGGCGGATTCGCGGATGGCGCGGCGTTCCACCTGGGTCGAGCCGCAGGGCACGCAGATCAGCACCCGCGGGCTGGGCTTGAAGAAGCGCGCCTCGTGCACCTTGTGGATGAAGTGCTGCAGCATCTTTTCCGTGATGGTGAAATCGGCGATGACGCCGTCTTTCAGCGGCCGGATGGCCGTGATGTTGCCCGGGGTGCGGCCCAGCATGAGCTTGGCCTCGGCACCGACCGCGGCAATGCTCTTCGGGCCGCCGGGGCCACGGTCCTGGCGGATGGCAACCACCGACGGCTCGTTCAGGACGATCCCCTGGCCACGGACGTAAATCAGCGTGTTGGCCGTGCCGAGATCGATAGAGAGATCGTTGGAGAACAGGCCAAATAGACTTTTTATTACCATTTAATCCGTGTCCGCGAGGGTGGGCCGCAATCGAAGGGGGGTAATCTAACAACGGGGGGAGGTTTGGGCAAGGAAATCGCCCCGAATCCTTCCTGCAATCCGGCGCTTGATTATGCTACCTTTGCGCCCCTGTTAAAAAACGCCACCCCTGTATCCGGAGTCTGAAATGGCGCTTGAGGCCTCACAAGTCGAGAAGATTGCCCACCTGGCGAGGCTGGGTATCAATGCCGAAGACATCCCGGCATATGCCCGCAACCTGTCGGATATCCTGGCCTTTGTGGAGCAGCTCGAGGAGGTGGACACCACCTCGGTGGTGCCGCTGGCACACCCGCTGGATGCCGTCCAGCGCCTGCGCGCCGATGAGGTCACGGAAACCGACCAGCGCGAGGTCTTCCAGTCGCATGCCCCGCAGACCGAGGCCGGCCTGTACCTCGTACCCAAGGTCATCGAATAACCGCCGCAGGATTTCGCTGCATGCACGAGAAAACCGTTGTTGAACTCTCTGCCGCCCTCCGGCAGGGCGAATTCTCGAGCGAGGAACTGACCCGCGCCTGCCTGGAGCGTATCGCGCTGCTGGACGAGCGCCTCAACAGTTTCATTACCGTCACGGCAGAGCAGGCGCTGGCGGCTGCCAGGGCCGCCGACAAGCGCATCAGCGCAGGCGAGGCCGGGCCGCTGACCGGTATCCCGTTTGCCCACAAGGACATCTTCTGTACCCGCGATGTCCGCACCAGCTGCGGTTCGCGCATGCTGGATAATTTCATCGCACCCTATGACGCCACCGTGACACAGAGGCTGGCCGCGGCCGGCGCGGTGATGCTCGGCAAGACCAACATGGACGAGTTTGCCATGGGGTCCTCGAACGAGACCAGTTACTACGGTCCGGTGAAAAATCCCTGGAACACCGCGACCGTACCCGGCGGTTCTTCCGGCGGTTCGGCGGCGGCTGTCGCCGCGCGCCTGGTGCCGGTCAGTACCGGTACCGACACCGGCGGCTCCATCCGCCAGCCGGCCGCCCTGTGCGGCATCACCGGCCTCAAGCCGACCTACGGCCGCGTGTCGCGCTACGGCATGATCGCATTTGCCTCCAGCCTCGACCAGGGCGGGCCGTTCGCGCGCAGCGCCGGGGACGCGGCGCTGATGCTGGGCGCCATGGCCGGGTTTGATCCGCGTGACTCCACCAGTGCCGATCGCCCGGTGGATGACTACCACGCGAGGCTGGACGACTCACTCGAGGGCCTGAGGATCGGCCTGCCGAAGGAGTTCTTCGGTGAAGGCCTGGACGGCAGTACCGGCGCCGCGGTCGAGGCGGCGCTGGAGGAATACAAAAAGCTCGGTGCGACGCTCACCGGTATATCGCTGCCGCATGTGGGCTACTCCGTGCCGGTGTACTACGTGGTCGCGCCGGCGGAATGCTCGTCCAACCTGTCGCGCTACGATGGCGTGCGCTACGGTCACCGGGCCGCCGATGTAAAAGACCTGGAGGACCTGTACAAGCGCTCGCGCGGCGAGGGCTTCGGCGCCGAGGTCAAGCGCCGCATCATGATCGGCACCTATGCGCTGTCGGCCGGCTATTACGACGCCTATTATCTGAAGGCGCAACAGGTGCGGCGCCTGATTCGCGAAGACTTCCTCAAGGCATTCAGCGAGGTGGATGTCATTATGGGGCCGACCGCGCCCGGCGTGGCGTTTGGTCTGGGCGAGAAGGCCGGCGACCCGGTCAGTATGTACCTGTCCGACATCTATACCATCGCCGTCAATCTTGCGGGCCTGCCGGGCATGTCGATACCGGCCGGTTTTGCCGACGGCATGCCGATCGGTCTGCAGCTGATCGGCAACTATTTCGAGGAGGCCCGCCTGCTGAATATCGCGCACCGCTACCAGCAGGCCACCGACTGGCACCGGCAGGCACCGACGGGCTTCGAGTGAGTTCATGCACCGCGGTTCATCAATCAGGTAAAGGCACTCTCTGATGCAATGGGAAACAGTCATCGGGCTTGAGATCCATACCCAGCTTGCCACGCGCAGCAAGATCTTCTCCGGTGCGTCAACCACCTACGGGGCGGAGCCCAACACCCAGGCCTGTGCGGTGGACCTCGGCCTGCCGGGCGTGCTGCCCGTGCTGAACGGCGAGGTGGTGCGCATGGCGGCCATGTTCGGCCTGGCGACGCACTCGAGCGTGGCGCCGCGCTCGGTGTTTGCCCGCAAGAACTACTTCTACCCCGATCTGCCCAAGGGCTACCAGATCAGCCAGTTCGAACTGCCGATCGTGCATGACGGCTGGATCGATATCGACCTCGAGGACGGCAGTACCAGGCGCATCGGCATTACGCGCGCCCACCTCGAGGAGGACGCTGGCAAGTCGCTGCACGAGGATTTTCACGGCATGACCGGCATCGACCTGAACCGCGCCGGCACGCCCCTGCTGGAGATCGTCTCGGAGCCCGATATGCGCTCGGCGAAAGAGGCGATCGCCTATATGAAGAAGATCCACACCCTGGTGCGCTACCTCGGTATCTCCGACGGCAACATGCAGGAGGGTTCCTTTCGCTGCGACGCGAACGTGTCGGTCCGCCCGAAGGGGCAGGCGGAGTTCGGCACGCGCACCGAACTGAAGAACATCAACTCGTTCCGCTTCGTCGAGCAGGCGATCAACTACGAGGTCCAGCGCCAGATCGCTGTCATCGAGGGTGGCGGCGAGGTGGTGCAGGAAACGCGGCTGTTCGACCCCGACAAGGGCGAGACGCGCCCCATGCGTTCCAAGGAAGAGGCCAACGACTACCGGTATTTCCCCGACCCGGACCTGCTGCCGGTGGAAATCGATCAGGACTTCATCGACGCAGTCAGTGACAGCCTGCCCGAACTGCCCGATGCGAAGCGTGATCGTTTCAGCAGCGAGTACGGGCTCTCGGCCTACGATGCCGGCGTGCTGACCGCCAGCCGCGAACTGGCCGACTACTTCGAGGCTGTCGTCGTGGCGGCCGGCGGGCAGGGCAAGCTGTCGGCGAACTGGGTGATGGGCGAATTCTCGGGTGCCCTCAACAAGGCCGGCCTGGACATTGCCGACAGCCCGGTCAGCGCAGGGGGCCTGGGTGGTCTGCTGCAGCGTATCGAGGATGGAACCATCTCGGGCAAGATCGCCAAGCAGGTGTTCGAGGCCATGTGGAACGGCGAGGGAACGGCCGACGCGATCATCGAGCAGAAGGGCCTGAAACAGATTTCGGACTCCTCCGCCATCGAGTCGATCATCCAGGAGGTGCTGGACAACAGCCCGAAACAGATCGAGCAGTACCGCGGCGGCCAGCAGAAGGTGTTCGGCTACTTCGTCGGCCAGGTCATGAAGGCCACGCAGGGCAAGGCCAACCCGAAACAGGTCAACGAATTGCTGCGCAAGAAGCTGGATTCGTAACATGCTCGCCCCGGGGTGATCCGGAAAACGGTATCACAGCAGAGGCGCAGAGGACGCAGAGGAAAACAGATTCAATCACCGCAAAGGCGCAAAGGACGCC
>JBFELL010000042.1:0-17862 GCA_041552135.1 Gammaproteobacteria bacterium | reverse complement strand
GCATCCAGGTCATAGATTACGCCGTGCGTCAGGGACTCCGAGGAGGGTTTCAGCGGCCCTTCCGCGACGACCCGGTTACTGGCCGGGTCATAGGCATTGACGATGCTGTAGTGGTCGACACCCAGTTCAGGCAGCTGGCCGGTCTGGGTGCCGCTGATGACGAAGCGGCGCTGCCCGGCGGGTTCGTCCGCCCTGCCGATACGCTGGCTGACATTGCCGTAGCCATAGCCGCCGTAACGGTCGGGGTCCTGACCGATGAGTTCCAGTTGCCAGAGGATCCGTCGCCAGGTGTTGAGCTCGGCAATGCTGGCGCCCGCGACCGGTTCCGATTCGATGAACTGCAGGTCGAACTTGATGACGCCCTCTTCCTGCATTGCGGCTAGCCGGATGGTTCCAGGGCGGTGAAGCGCTCGCGCAGGCGCTCGATGCGGCGGCGATTGACGCCGAAATCGCTGTAGCCTCTGCGTGAGGCCGAGCGGACATGTATCGCCATCTGCCCCTCCTGCATGACAAATTCCACGTCATCGACGAAACGCAACACCGCACTGCGGAATTCCGCATGCAGGTAGCCGTCCTGCTCCGCGACGATGCGGGTTCGCGGTTGCCCTTGCAGTACGGCTTTCAGCCTGGCCCAGGCATCGGCAGGCTCGCCGCTAAACTGCAGGGGCTCTATGAAGTGCCGTGTGTCGGTGGCCAGGCTGGAGACACAGTTCGGCTTGTCCGGGCACGGTGCGAGGCCGGGCTGGGCATGGCCACTGGTCGTGGATGACAGCATGCAGGCGAGTATAACGCCACGCCACGGGTATCGGTGCATCACCGGGGGTGCCTCCGGCATAGGGTTGCGGCATCTCCGGACAGGCGACTGTCGCGGATCCGCGAGGTGATTCCATGTTATTCGTAGCGACCGGCGGCAGCAAGGTGTCGGCGCCAGTAGGGGCTGTCGAGCCTGGCGTAGGTTACCTGCTTGCCGCTTGAGGGTGCATGAATGATGCGCCCCTGCCCTGCATAGATGGCAACATGTGAAATGCCCCGGCTGTGGATACGAAAGAACAGCAGGTCGCCCGGACGGATACTGGACACGGCGATGTGCTCGGCATGCCGGTACTGCTCGCGCGTGGTGCGCGGTACCGCTATGCCGGCCCTGCGATAGGCATAATAGACCAGTCCGCTGCAGTCAAAGCCGCGCGGTGTCGCCCCGCCATAGCGGTAGGGTTTGCCGAGCATGCTTGCCGCTTCCGCAAGTCCATCCTGCGCGGCGCCGGCGGGGCCGGACCGGTCCGGTGTCGAGGAACAGCCCGTCAACATGGCCAGGCATAGCGCCAGCATCAGGGACTTGCAGGAGGGATGTAGGTTCTGGGCAGGATTCATGACCGGTACGCGCGCTGGCTGTACCGGGGTCTATCGGCCCGCCTGTTAGCCCCTTGAGATGGCCGGACACGGCAACCGGCGTTGATACGGGCTCACTTGCCTGTTTCACCGCCTGCGGCCGGCTCCAGATCGACGTGATACCGGCCATGCCGACGGATGATCGCCCTGGCCGGTTCGCCGTAGCGCCTGATCCACTGGGTAAGTACGGCATCCGTGATCTGCGAACCGGACTGCAATTGCCGCTCGAGTCGCTGCAGGCCCTCGTCGGACAGGCGGTTGTCCCTGGAGATACCGGGGGTGCGCGGTTTGTCATTCATGGTCAGTTGCCCTGTTTGCGGTGTCAGCTGGCAGGCCACGGGTACGGTCCGGCGCCCCGAGGCCACCCCGACGGATTATGTCCCGAATCCGCTTTCACACACCCGGACTGTGGTTTTATCGTTATTTGATCCATATCAACTTAATGCCGAAATAAAAAGATTTCATGGCAATCTGCCACCTATCGGTCTATGAGGGGGGCGGGGTCTGTGTCTATAATTTGACCCACGTCAGCCGGCTCTGATCAGGCTAGCGACGGTAATCAATTTCGTGATCAGGAGGAAGGATGATGAAACTTACCAAGATTATTGCCGCCGCTGTCGTTGCCGGCGCTGCCACCCTGGGTGCCAGCTCGGCCAGCGCATGGTGGGGTAACGATTACTGGGGTGGACCCTGGGGCGGTGGCCCGTGGGGTTGGGGTGGTTACCCGGGCTACGGCTGGGGTGGTTACCCGGGCTACGGCTGGGGTGGTTACCCGGGCTATGGCTGGGGTGGTTACCCGGGCTATGGCTGGGGTGGTTACCCGGGCTATGGCTGGGGTGGTTACCCGGGTTACGGCTATGCCGCTCCGGTGGCACCAGCGGCACCGGCGACCACGACCACGCCTGCCAAGTAAGACCGCAGTTCAATCTGCAAAAAAGCGCGCCCGCGGGGCGCGCTTTTTTTATGCCCGGTCGAAAAGGGGGATAAGATGTAAAAGCTGGCCATCGGACACCCTTCACATCTCCCCCGACCTTCTGCCTCAATAAGGTTTTACCGCCAGGTAGTTCCTGAACGTGCCGCTGACATCGACCGGCGGCACCCGGATGACGGACAGCTTCGTGAAATCCCCCGCCGGGGGCAGCTGGCCGTCTGCATAGCGGGACTGGATGCGTGACAGCCGGTCGACCTCGCCCGGCGCGGACATGAAGGCCATGGCAAGCAGCGCCTTCTGGATGGTTGTGGCCTGTTCGAAGTCGCCGTTTGCCGCCAGGGCCAGCGCCAGCGCCTCCTGGTGTGCTGGCTGTGGCTGCCGCTCCACCAGAAGGGTGGCCAGTCGCAGCGCCTCCACGGGGTCTCTGACAGCAGGATCCCCGCTCAGGGCCAGCAGCTGTGCCAGGCGCAGCGTCAGTAGCGGCTGCTCGGGCAGGTGCGTTATCGCGTTTCGCAGGCTCTCGGCAAGTGCGCTGTCGTCGACCCCGGCCTGTTCGCGTGCCGCCAGCAGCAGCATGTTCGCCCCCGTGTGTTTCGGGTCAACCTGGATGACGGCGGCATAATGCCGGGTGGCCTCCGCGAAGCGCCCCTCGCGATAGTAATAATTGCCGATGTAGAAATTCGCGCCGGCATGATCGGGGGCCTGGCGCAGGGCCAGTTGATACAGACGCATGGCCTCGGCATGTTTGTCGGCACCGTCGTAGAGCAGTCCGAGCAGGAACAGTGCAAAGACATTATCCGGCTGGCGGGCAAGTACCGTGCGCAATTCCTGCTCTGCTGCGGGGGCGTTGTCTGCCAGGTAGAGCGCCCGGGCAAGACTGATGCGGGCATGGGCGTTGTCCGGCTCCATCGACAGTCCGCGGGCAAAGAATTTCATGGCCACCTCGAACTCCCCGGAGCGCACCGCCTTCATGCCCCGCACATAATGCACGGCCGCGTTGTTTTTCATCGCGTTCAGCGCATCGATCTGTGGATCCTTGATCCGCGGCTCGAGGACGCCACGCTGCCCGAGATGCACCTTTGCCCCTTCGCGGTCGCCACTGGCCCGCAGTGCCTGCGCCAGTGGATAGTGGATGGCGGATGCCATCGGCTGGAGTTCCAGGGCCTGGTTGAACCAGGCGATCGCCGCCGGGTAGTCGCGCTGCAGCAGGGCGATCTGTCCGAGGCCTTTCAGGGAGGCGGCCTCGAGCCCCTCGATATCCCGTGTCGCCTTGAACCCGGCCCTGGCCCTGTCCAGCTCGTTGAGATCCAGCCAGGCGTTGGCGAGGTGCAGATCGAGTGCCTTGTAGCCGGGATTGAGGCTACGGGCATGCTGAAAGCGTGTAATGGCGACATCGGTCTGGCCGAGGTTCTGGGCCAGCGTGGCGTGATAGTAGGCCCAGCGGAAGTTTTGCGGATCCAGCGCCATGGCATTCGTGTAGCAGTGGGCGGCATGCGTGTACATCAGGTGCACATGATAGAGCGCACCGAGTTCGCCGTAGGCCTCGGCCAGGTCGAGCGCCGCGGCATCCGACTGCAGGGCGGTGTTGACCAGCTGGCGTGCCTCATCCAGCGTTTGCCGGATGTCCTTTGGCTGCCCCCCCAGCTCCGCGGCGGGCACCACCTGCAGGGTCCCGGACCAGCGCTCGGGCAGGTTGACGAGGGCCTCCGTGGCGTGAGCGGTGGACGCCCCCAGCAGCAGGCACAGGACGAGGCAGTCAGTCAGGCGGCGCATGGGCTCAGGCCCCCCCGGACTGGCGGATGGTCAGGCTGGTATCGACCTGCTCCACCGGGACCGTCTGTGACTCACCCGTCGGCCAGGTGACGACCAGGCGGTCCACCGATGCGTTTCCGCCAAGGCCGAAGGTCAGCGGCAGCTCGACCTGTGAGAGATAACTGCGCGATGGCATCACCAGGCGCCGCTGCGTGATACCGCCGGACGTGAGTTCGACCCGTGCGCCGATGGCATCGCGGTTGCCGGGACGGCCCTCGAGACGGACCCGCAGCCAGTGGTGTCCCGTTTGCTGGTCGTTGCGGAACAGTTTCGCCTCGTGGCCATTCTGTACTACCACGATGTCGAGGTCGCCGTCTGCATCGATATCGGCGTAGGCGGCGCCGCGACCGACCATCGGGGTGCCGAGGTCACCGATCCCGTCAACCGCGACAAAGCGGGTGCGGCAGGCCTCGCCGCAGTTCCAGAACAGCTGTGCCGCCTGGGCATAGGTCTGGCTGGGCTGGACGAGATTGATCTCGCTCTCGAGGTGGCCATTGGCCTGGAACATATCGAGCCGGCCGTCAAGGTCGTAGTCGAAGAAGAACAGGCCGAAGGTCAGCGCCAGCCGCGATGCCGGGCCGATACCCTCCAGTATCGCCTCGTCGACAAACGGCGGCTGGCTGTCCGCCGTGACCAGCAGGGAACTCATTTCGTTGGCGAAGTTGCCGATGCCAACGCCGATCTCGTCGTCGTTGCGGAACCAGGCCGAGTCGACCCCCATGGCGCCGGTTGCCCTGCCGTTGCGGTCGAAGGCCACGCCCTCCAGTGCACCGACCTCCTCGAAGCGGCCGTCGCCGAGGTTATGAAACAGGTAATTGCGCACCGTGTCGTTGGCCACCAGCAGGTCCAGCCAGCCATCGCCGTCATAATCGAATACCGCCAGGCCAAGTGCCTTGCCCAGCGGGGCATCGGTGGAGGGATTGGTCACCGTAATGCCGGCGGCGTGGGACACATCGGTGAAGCGGCCATCGCCGTCGTTGCGGTAGAGCCGGTTGTTGGTACCGGTGAAGTGGTTCGGTGCGCCAATGGCACGCCCCAGACCGGTGACCCGGAAATCGATTTCCAGGTCGATTTCGCGTGACCACTCGACGTAGTTACCGACGAACAGATCGAGGTCGTTGTCGTTGTCATAGTCCAGGAAGGCAGCCACGCTGCTCCAGTCGGATTCGGGACCGGCGGTGTTGCTGGCGGCGGTGACATCCGTGAACTGCCCGGCGTTGTTGCGGAACAGGCGGTTTTCGCCCAGTGCCGTGATGTACAGGTCGGTCCAGCCGTCGCTGTCGTAATCGGCAGCGGTGACACCCATGCCGTACAGGCTGATGGCCAGTCCGGCCTGGGCGGTGACGTCGGTGAACTTCCCGTCGCCGTCATTGCGGTACAGGGCCGGCTCGGCAGGAGCGCCGGTTTCGTGTCCCGGCCAGTAACTGGAATTGATCAGCAGGAGGTCCGGGTCACCGTCATTGTCGTAGTCGAAAAACGCCGCGCCGCTGCCGATGGCCTCCGGGATCAGTTTGTCGCCGTAGGCGCCGTTGACATGCACGAAGTCGATGCCGGCCTGCCCGCTGATGTCGGTAAAGTTCACCGCGGGCGGTGTCTGCGGTGCCGCACGGGTTTCGGTTACCGGGCCGGTCACGATGGCCTCCTCCACGACTTCCTGTCCGGAATCCTCGCGGCCAAGCAGCCAGAACAGCAGCAGGCCCGCCAGTGCGAGTATGACGATGGCGGCAAGGGAACGGTAGAAAGCGCGGCGGATGACGGCATCACTGCGCTGTGGTTCAGGTTTTCGGTCGGATGCGTTCATGGTTCCTGGTCTGTCGTTGGCAAGGCCAGTCAGGCTGGCCGCACTGGGTATGCGTCAGCGCGCTCTGGCCAGTGGGTTTATCGGATTGGTGGGACCGGCCTTTCCCAGCGGACGTGCCGGTCGTCCCTGGCGGGCGGTGGCTTGTGCTCGATGGCGGTTTCGACGGCTGATGGCTTGCGGTTCAGGTCATAGATGGCGATTGGCGAGGCGGCATGGTCGGCCGCCGGATTCCGGCTGCGGTGGATGGCTACCGCCTGCTCCACCGCGTTGTCGTCCGGGCGGAATTTCTCATGCAGCGCCTGGTGGTAGGCGGCCTGTGCCTCGTCACCGAGTTCGGCGTACACCAGTCCCAGGTTATAGTGCGCGGCCAGGTTCTCCGGGTCGGTCTCCAGCGTTTGCTGAAGTGCCTTGCGGGCACGTTCGAGGAACGCCTTGCGGGCCGCCCGGCGCGCCTCGCCGCGCTCCAGCCGGGCGCGCTCGAACAGGGTGCGGCCGAGGGCGTTGGTGACGCGGACATCCTTCGAGAAGTCGAAGTCACGGTTGCGCGCAGCCTCGAAACGGGTGCCGATAATAGCTTCAAGTGACTGAATTGCCTCATCAAGGTGGCCATTCTCACGATCGATCAGGGCGGTGTACCAGGAGATTGTCCAGTGTGGCGCAGGCGGATCGCCGGTGGTCGCCCGTTGCAGTGCCTTGCTGGCCTCGTCCAGGCGACCCTCCTTGAAGTAGACGCGCGCCAGGTTCATGGCACCGTTCATGTCGCCGAGCGCCTCGACCTGCCGGAAGGCGTGCTCGGCCTGGCGCAGTTCACCCTTGTTCGAGCCGCTGTCGCCCTCGCGCAGCAGGCCGATGCCGTAGTCGTTCCAGCGTTCGTTCTCCGCGACCGGGTGCAGATCGAAGCTCATGTCCGCCTTGCCCGGCCCGGTTGGCAGTTCGATGCGGTCGCTGGCCATGGTCGTGATCGGCAGGTCGTTGACCGTGAACTCATCGCCCTGCATGTGCTGCAGGTAGGTGGTGTCGAACTTGCGGTAGTTGAGGTTTGCCTCGATCACGACCGGGTCCCGGACATCGCCCGGCACGTCCAGCAGGTAGTGCACCACTGTCGCCGCGCCTGGCGGGATCTGGTGGTTGTACAGGGGAACGAAGATATCCTGGCCATTGCGGCGGTCGATGCGGTTGCCCTCGCGGTCCAGCACGTAGCTGTTGAGGAAGTAGGACCAGGGATCGACGCGGCCGGTGTCGTCGCGGGCGCCGCTGCGGCCGATGACGCGGTCGCCGGCACTCGCGGTGACATCCAGCCACAACTCGTTGGAATCGGAGGTGCCCTGTGTCAGGTGATGGCCGACACCGGTAGTGCGCACGACGATTTCCAGCAGGTATTTCCTGCCGGGCACGAGTGCCGGCAGCTTCGGCCGCAGCGGTGCATGCAGTGTGCCGGTGATGTGCCCGTCCTCCTTGATGCCGAAGATATCGACCCGCGTGACGCCGGTAAGCCGTTCGCGGTGCGCATCGATGACGGACCCGGGCAGACCGACCATGTGCGCAATGCCGGTATTGGCGCCGGGGAACAGGTGGCTGTGAACCTGGCGCGTGCCGCTGTCGTTGAAATCGCGCGCCGAGGGATCCTCGGAGGCCTGCAGCGGCATATGGCAGGCGCTGCAGCGCGGTACCGCCTTGTCCGGATAATAGAAACTGTCAACGCGGTGCCCTGATACGCCGCTTTGCAGAAAGCTGTCATAGTGGTCCTGGCCGCGCAGCCAGCGGTAGTGGTTGACGGACTCCGGGATGTGCGTCTTGTGGCAGGTGGAGCAGAACTCGGCCGACTTGTGCAGCGGTTTCAGCAGGGTCTTCTTGTGAAAGTCCGGCTTTGCCTTGATAAGCTGGTGGTTGACGGCCTTGAGCAGGCCCGAGTCGCTGAAAGCGAACGGGTAGCGCGGCGGATCGACGAGGGTGTAGTTGCCGGTGCCGTAGACGCTGTCGAGGCTGGTAATGGCGTGGCAACTCATGCAGGTGATGCCCGCCATCGCCGTCGGATCGTTCTCGGTATCGAACTCCGGGTCGTCGAAGCGGCCACTGAACAGCGGCACCGGGTCGTGGCAGGCGGCGCAGAACCGGGCGGCGTGCATGTTGCCGTCGCGTGCGTACACCACCTCGCGGGTCTCCTCGACACTGAACTTGTAGGCCGGGTTATTGAAGGAACTGAAACGGTGCATGCTGTGTTTGTGGCTGTCATTGATGTCGCCGTGACAGTCTGCGCAGGCCTCGTCGTTCATCAGCTTTTCCGGCGGCAGGTAGTACGGCGCCTCGAGCCTTGCCAGCGAGGGCGCGAAGGTGATGGCCACCGGGGTGTCCTCCTGCCAGGTGATGATGGCGCTGGTGGCGATCATGACGGCGGCAAATCCTGCGGCGATCAGGGACCAGTTGCGCGCGGTGCGCCAGCGAATCGGCGAGCCGGCCAGCCGGTGCAGGACGAACAGCCAGGCGACGGCCAGCGGGCTGGCGACATGCAGCCAGTAGGCAATGCTGCGCAGCTGCGGGTCGTTGACCTCGAAAAAACCGAAGCGCGTCAGCACCAGGCCCGTCAGCAGCAGCACCAGCGCCATGCTGAACAGCGCTATGCCGGCGCGCACGGCATAGCGGTTGGGCCGGTCGAAGGCGCGGCGCATGTGACCCAGCCCGAACAGGATGACCGGTAGCGTCAGCAACAGCCCCATGATCAGGTGGATCAGGAACATCAGCATGTAGAAATAATCCTGGTAGATCTCGCCGCTGGTCTGCTCCAGCAGGGTGATGATGACCAGGTAGATCGAGTTGACCACCAGCAGCGCGAACAGCAGGAACACCACGCCCAGGAGTCGTCCCAGGCGCGCGTTGATTACCGGTACGGGTGGTTTGCTGTCGGTCTGTTCGGCTGTCATTGCTGTCTGCGGGTTACGGAAAATGTGCCTGGCACTGGCCAGGCGGCTAAACTGAATAATGATACCGCAGAAAGTATCGCCGGTGTCCGGCGCTGGCGTTTATGACGCACGTCAAGTGGGGCGGAAATTCCTGTTGCGCCGGGCAGGGCCGCCGGAGTACTGTATAAACGTACAGTATCCGGCCGCCCTGCCCGGGCGTCCGCCAGAGCCGTTGCAAGGAAACCGCCATGCCCCGCTGCGCCAGCACGATCTGTCCGGATGCCGCCGATCACTGCCCCGTGATCTGGCCGCGGGCGATCGTGCTGGTGGACATGAATGCCTTCTTTGCCTCCATCGAGCAGCGCGACCGGCCGGAGTGGCGCGGCCGGCCGCTGGCCGTGACCAACGGCCGCCAGGGCACCTGCATTATCACCTGCTCCTACGAGGCGCGCGCCTACGGCATCCGCACCGGTATGCGCCTGAAAAAGGCGCGGCAGCTGTGCCCGGAGCTGATCCAGTGTCCGGCCGACCCGCAGCGCTACGCGGCGACGTCGATGGCGATCATGGAGGCCCTGCAGGACGTGACGCCGGACATCGAGGTGTTCTCGGTGGACGAGGCCTTCCTGGACGTGACGCACTGCCAGCGCCTGCTGGGCACGCCGCCGCGCATGGCGCGACTGGCCAGGCGCCGGGTATTCGAGGCCTCCGGCGTGCTGTGCTCGGCGGGCGTCAGCGGCGACAAGACCACGGCCAAGTTTGCCGCCAAGCTGAACAAGCCCGACGGCCTTACGGTGATTCCGCCCTGGGAGGCCGGGGCGCGGCTGCGCGACGTGCCGGTGACCGAACTGTGCGGCATCGCCGAGGGCATCGGGGGGTTCCTGGCGGAGCACGGGGTGCGCACCTGCGGCGAGGTGAAACGGCTGCCGGTCAGCGTGCTGGCGCGGCGCTTCGGCAACCCGGGACGGCGCATCTGGTACATGTGCCAGGGTGAGGACCCGGAGAAACTGCAGACCGGCGTGCCGCCGCCGAAATCGGTCGGCCACGGCAAGGTGGTGCCGCCCGACACCCGCGACGCCGGGGTGCTGCTGACCTATTTGCTGCACATGAGCACGAAGGTGGGGGCGCGGCTGCGCCGCCACGGGCTGCAGGCGAGCACCTTCTTCATCGGGCTGCGCACCACCGGCGGCTGGCTGGGCGACAGGCGGCGCACCGCCCTGCCGACCGATGACGGCGGCGAGATTATGCGGCTGTGCCGGCGCGTGATGCACGAGCGCTGGGCCGGTGAGGGTGTGCACCAGGTGCAGGTGACGGCGCTGGATCCGGTGGACACCGGCAATCAGCTGGAATTGTTCGATGCCATGGACGAGGAGCAGCGCGAGGTGAACGCGGTCATGGACGAGATCAACCGGCGCTACGGCGAGTTCGCCCTCGCCCCGGCGCGCCTGCTGCAGCGCTCCAGCATGCCGAATGTCATCGCCCCGGCATGGAAACCCTATGGGCACCGGCAGACGATTTAGGTTCAGAGCTTATGCCGGGTGTTGCAAATTCCGTAGGCCGGATCAGACCGCAGGTCGTAATCCGGCAATGTCGTGCCACCGCTGTCGGGTTACGGCGCTGTGCGCCTAACCCGACCTGCGGTCCTGTTTTTTATTACCCTACCCCCTGCCCTCTCCCTGGAAGGGAGAGGGGGATGCTGCATGGGTAGCCAGCGTGTGTGCGGGCGTCTATTACTCGATTGACAGGGTGGATGTGCGGCTGTACTTCCCCAACCCGAAGGCGCAGCTGCCGGTGCGGACCCGTGCCGGCGGCGTGGAACTGCTGCCGTGGGGGCGGCGCCATGACCAGGCCGGTCACCTGCCGCTGGGCGGCTGGGCACGTCTCGACGGCATTTATGCCGGGCGCTGGGATCGCTGGATGCCGGTTCCGGTCAAGCTGGCGGTGAAGAGTTTCATGGAAAGGGACTTCGAGGGGCACAGTCATTGGTATGATCTGACCCGGGGCCAGTGGATCCAGGGGCTGGTGGCACGCGAGCGGCACGAACGGCGTGTCTACGTGGTGACGGTCGAGCCGGAACTGGCCGACACGCCGCACGAACGCTGGCCGCGGATCATGAGCGGATGAGAACGCGATGTGCGGACGCTTTACCTTACATGCGCCAGCGGACGTGTTGCAGAAACACTTCGGGGTCGACGAGGTGCCGGTGATGCCGGCGAGCTATAACATCGCCCCGTCGCAGGACATCGCCGCGGTGCGCACCGTTGAAGGCCGGCGCCACATGGCGCTGTTGCGCTGGGGCCTGGTGCCCTCCTGGGCGAAGGAAGTGAAGAGCGGCTACAGCATGATCAATGCGCGTGCCGAGACGGTGGCCGACAAGCCGGCCTACCGCACGGCCTTCCGGCTGCGGCGCTGCCTGATACCGGCCGACGGCTTCTACGAGTGGCGGCAGACCGGCGATGGCAAGCAGCCGTACCATATCCGCATGAAGGATCGTGGCGTGTTTGCCTTTGCCGGGATCTGGGAGCGCCGGGAACGGGATGACGGGGTCATCGAGTCCTGCAGCATTATTGTCACGGCGGCCAACGATGCGATCCGCCCGGTGCACGACCGCATGCCGGTGATTGTCGCGCCGCGGGATTACGCCGCGTGGCTTGATCCGGGGTTGCGCGACCCCGGCATGGTGAAACCGTACCTGCGCGCCTGGCCGGCGGACGAGATGGAGGCCTTCCCGGTGGGCACCCGGGTCAACCGGCCGGCCAATAACGATGCGCGCTGTATCGAATCGATATAGGGGTGTGTCGCAGCCCCTGTGGCGGTTGCCGGAAAGCCCCGGCGGATCTGATCACTCTGCGACCCGGGAGCCGGAGGTTTGTTGGTGACGTGCACGAAATGCCTGCTGCTGATGCTGGTCCTTGTGTTGTCCGCCTGTGCATCGCTGCAGCCGGCCGATGGTGATGTGGCCAGGCTGCAGGAACAGATCCGCAGTGGTGAGGCGATTGCGGTCGGTGACAGGATACATATCACGACCCGCAACGGCGCGGAGCGCGGCATTGTCGTCAGTGCCGTGGACGACGGCTATGTGCACGGCTACGAGGAAAGCCCTGAGTATGACGAGCTGCCGCAGGCAGCGCCGGGAGATGATGCGTCCGTTGTCGACATCGCCATCGAGGACATCGTCCGTGTCGAGGCGGCGGAAGCGGAGGCCGGCGTCTCGGGCGGCGATCTCAAGGATGCCCTGTTTCTGCTTGCCATCGGCGTGGGGATGGTCATCGCCGCCTTCGTGAATTTCTAGCTGGCTCTGCCGCCGGGTGGCGTGCAAGGATCACCGTCATCCGGGGCCATCTGAATGGTGCGGATCCGGCACCGGGCCGGGTATTTTCCAGGCAGGCTCAGGGGGTCCGTTTCTTGCCCTGCCGGATCCGGTCCTGAATCGCTTCCAGGCTGACGGGGTGTGTCTCCGCCGGGGGCAGCCGCTCTGCCTGGAGGTAGGGATACATGCCGGCGCGCAGGTGGGCGCGCATGTCATGCCCTGACCGGCGTTCCCGCTCGTGGCGCAGCGCGGCAAGGTCGATGGGCGCCACGACCACCTTCTCGCCCGGACCGGCGTCTGCCTGGGCCAGGATACGGCCATCATAGTCCACCACCATGCTGCCACCCGGCCACGAGAACGGCGGGTAGTGCGCCATGCTTGCTCCCTGGTTCGCGGCCACGACATAGGCGGTGTTCTCCGCCGCCCGGGCACGGTTGAAGAGCGTCCACCAGTCCATCGGCGGTGTGGCACCCCACGGGTCCATGTAGGCGGATATGCGAATGATGACCTCCGCGCCGTTGAATGCGATCTGGCGGATCGCCTCGGGGAACAGCCAGTCATAGCAGATGGCGACGCCCAGCCGGCCGATGTCGGTGTCCACCACGGGAAACGGTTCTGCCTCGTAGCCCGGCAGGTCATGGGGGCTGGCGTGCAGTTCCCACGGGATCCAGGGGTTGACCTTGCGGTATGTTGACAACACGCCGTCCGGCCCGACCAGCACGGTGGTGTTGAACACCACGTCCGGGAAATCCGGGTCCGCCTCCAGGAACGTGCCGGTCTGGATGTAGCAACCGTAATTCCGGCAAATCCGCTGGTAGCGGTCGGTGTGCTCGTTCGGCAGCGGCACGGCAAGCCGGTCATGCAGTTTCGCCACACTGTCGTAGATGGGTGCGGCATGGGCGAATTCGGGGAAGGCCAGCAGGCGTACATCGTGAAACGGCTCGTAGCCGACAATCGTCTGCTCGGCCAGCGTGC
The DNA here is from genome assembly GCA_041552135.1 of Gammaproteobacteria bacterium. GTDB lineage: Bacteria > Pseudomonadota > Gammaproteobacteria > UBA9214 > UBA9214 > SZUA-186. Next base: position 4,753 of record JBFELL010000042.1, on the reverse strand, counting down.
ACATGCGCGCTGTGCGTTCGCCGATTTCATCGCGCGTTGCCGGACAGGCGAAATCGGTCTGGCAGGCGGCGGCGTAATATGGCGTGGACATGATGGATTATTCTGCCACCAAACTGTTGCCATGACGACCGGCAGGCCTGCCCTGGAGCGCCTTTGCGCGAGGCTTGCGGTATGCTCTACCCGTTGCAGATGACTGTCTGCCAGAAACCGGGTTTGCGACAGTCTCTGCCTGTCTTTCGAAAACCGAGGAACAACCTAATGCACTACCGCGCCGTGACCTGCACATTACTCTTGTGTCTGGGACTTGCCCTGTCCGGTTGTGACCGGGCTTCCGAGGAAACTGGGCCTGTTGTCATGGACGAGGCCGCGGTTGTCGCCAATAACCGCGGCGTCGGACTGATGGGTCGCTATGACTACGAGGCTGCCCGGGCGATTTTCGAGGAGCTTGACGGGCAACATCCCTCGGTTCCGGAGTTTCGCTTCAATCATGCCATTGCCCTGATGAACCGTCAGCTCGATGGGGACGAGGCCGCCGCGCTGGCCATGTTCACGGCACTGGCTGCCCGCCACCCGGAAGATGCCCGGGTGACATACTGCACGGCCCTGCTGGAGTACCGTCGCGGCGAACTGGTTACGGCTGCCGGTTTGTTCGAGCAGGTACTGCAGCAGGACCCGAACGATGCCTACGCGGCCTACTTCCTCGCCCAGAGCCTTCAGCAGCAGGGTGAGTACGCCGCGGCGCTGGACTGGTATGAACGCGTGATCGGGACTGATCCCTACCTTCGCAGCGCCTACTATGCGGCGGCCCAGCTGTACCGTGGCAGTGACCGGCTCGAGGCGGCCAGGGACAGCATGGCGCTGTACCAGCGACTGGCGAACAATCCGCGGGCGCAGCTGGTGGATTTTCTCTATACCCGCATGGGGCCCAAATGCGAGGCAGTGACCGTTGGTGCGCCCGTGGCGGCACAGGCAGACATACCCGGGGGAGCGCTGTTCAGCGAACCGGTGTGGTTGCTGCGCCTGGGTGATGCCATGCCGGAACCGAAGGACCGGCGTACGAACCTGACCGCCGTGGATATCAATGGCGACGGTCACCTGGACCTGTTCATCGCCGGTGCGGGTGATGGCAGTGAGAACTCGCTGCTGCTCGGCGATGAGGGTGGAGGGTATGCGCCGGTCACCGATCATCCGCTGTTGCAGGTGCCGGCTGTCAACGCCGCGTTATGGGGTGACTACGACAATGACGGCCTGGTGGATGTCTACCTGCTGCGTACCGGTCCGAACCAGCTCTGGCGCCAGGTGGCGGAGGGTCGCTGGCAGGATGTGACGCAAGCGAGCGGAACAGGCAATGGCGCGGCCGACAGCCGCGACGGGGCCTTGTTCGATGCCGACCATGACGGTGACCTGGATATCCTGCTGGTCAACCGCGGTGCTCCCAATGAACTGCTCAACAACAATCTCGATGGCAGCTTCCGGCCGATTGCAGCCGAGCGTGGGCTGGATGGCGGCAAACGGGACACGCGCTCGCTGCTGCTGCTTGATCTCGAGAATGACCGGGACACCGATATCGTCATCATCAACGAGGCCCCGCCCCACGAGGTCTACCTCAACGAGCTGATGTGGCGCTACCGTCCGGCCGACGGATTCGATGTATTCCGGCAAAGCCCCGTCCGTGCGGCGGTGGCCGGCGATACCGACGGCGACGGCCTGCCCGAGTTGTTCACCATGGATAACAGCGGCGCATTGCTGAAGTGGCGTGAAGATGCCACCGGCACCTGGAAAGGTGCTGAGCTGTACACGACGGATGCCGCCCCGGAACCACAGATGGAGCTGCAGGATTTTGACGGAGACGGTCAGAGTGAATTGCGGATTGCCACGCAGGCTGGCTGGGAACTGCTTGCGATGTACGATGATTCGACCGGGGCGATTTTCAAGGGCGTTGCGCAGACTGTCCGGCCCTCCAGCTTCGGCATCTCGCTGCAGCGTGATGTCATGCGCGGACCGGCGGTGGTTGCGCTGGATCCGGGCAATGCCCTGCGGATCTGGTCGCCGGGCCCCGGGCGGCAGCCGTTCATTGGCCTGGTGCTTACCGGTCTGGACGAGCAGGCCGAATCCATGCGCTCCAATGCCTCCGGCATCGGTACACAGCTTGCCGTGCGAAGCGGCAGCCGCTGGACCCTGACCGACACCTTCAGACACCACTCCTCGCCCGGGCAGAGTCTGCAGCCCGTGGCCGTCGGACTGGGCGGTGCCGGCCAGGCGGACTTCGTCGCCGTGACCTGGTCGGATGGCGTCTACCAGACGGAACTCGGTCTCGAGGCCGGACAGCTGCACCGCATCACGGAGACCCAGCGCCAGTTGTCGAGCTGCCCGGTGCTGTTTGCCTGGGACGGGGAACGCTACGTCTTTGTCAGTGACCTGCTCGGGGTCGGCGGCATGGGCTATTTCGTCGAGCCCGGTGTTTACGCCCCGCCCCGTCCCTGGGAGAACTTTCTCCTGCCCGCCGGATTGCCCCGTGCACTGGACGGACGATACCAGCTGAAGATCGGCGAGCCCATGGAGGAAGCGGCCTACCTGGACAGCATGAGGCTGGTGGCATGGGACCTGCCGCCCGGCTGGGACCTCGTGCTGGACGAGTGCATGGCCATTCTCGGGCCCGAGCCGACGGGTGAGGCGGTGTTCTACCGTGAGCAGCGGCTGCCACAGCGCGCGCTCGATATGCAGGGGCGTGATGTCACTGCGGCGGTGTTGCTGGCCGACCTGCAGGCACCGCGCGTCGGCCAACTGGATCGCCGTTTTATCGGCCGCCTGCAGTCACCACAGGTGCTCACGCTCGAGTTCGATGCCCCCCTGGATAAACCGGGTGCGAGCACTGTGCTCGTTATCGATGGCTGGGTCGAGTACCCCTACTCGCAGACCATGTTCGCCGCCTGGCAGGCCTCAGCTGAGTACAGCGCACCGACCCTGCAGGCGCGCGGCGCGGACGGGAAATGGCATACCCTGCTGGAGCAGTTTGGCTACCCCGCCGGTATGCCCCGGCGCATGTCGGTACCTTTGACGGGATTGCCCGAGGGGGCCGACGCGCTGCGGCTGATAACCAACCAGGAAATCTACTGGGACCGTATCGCGGTCGTATACAGTGAACCTGTGCCGGCAGCCGTGCGCCGCGAATTACCGCTGTCCGATGCCGAGGTGCAGGTATCCGGATTCGCACGTCGAACAACTGGACCGCAGCGGCAGCCGCATTATGACTACGACCGGCGCAGCCCCCTGTGGGATACGCGGCACATGCGCGGTTTCTACACCGACTTTGGTCCGGCAGTCGAACTGCTGGTAGAGGCCGATGACGCGCTGGCCATCATCGGGCCCGGCGAGGAAGTGCATCTCGAGTTCGATGATAACCTGCCGTCGCTGCAATCCGGCTGGCAGCGCCGTTTCGTCCTCGAAAGCCAGGGCTGGGCCAAGGACATGGATCTCTATACCGAGCACGGCGAGACACTCGAGCCGCTGCCTGCCAGTGGCCGGCCCGCGGCGCGGCGCGAGGCGCTGCATGACCGCTACAACCGGCGTTACCGTTCGGGGATATGACACACCGATAAGGGGACAGAATTGAATTCTGTCCCCGGGTTGGGCATGGTTCTGCTTGTGGCGGATACGGGGCGCTGTATATGGCCAGGAACAGAAATGAATACCGTCCCTGTTTGCTGAATGGTGCCCGGGGCCGGAATCGAACCGGCACGGTGTCGCCACCGAGGGATTTTAAGTCCCTTGCGTCTACCAATTTCGCCACCCGGGCCGGCAGCCTATCGGTGCGATTCTACAGAGAGTGCCCGGCGTGTAGAAGCCTCGGCGCGGCAGGCACCAGGGCCGTGAGTCTGACATAACGGAAATATGGACTAAGCTTACGGGTGAGTGATCACTGAACTGGTTGTGTCTTCAGCTTGTCGTGCTGTCGAGGTGCCGATAATGGTCAACAAGCACTATGCCGTACTTGCGCCCGTCTCACTGCATCCCGGTACGCCCTGCTACACGCCGTCAGGCTGGGTGCCGCTGGCGTATATCGATGACCCGGCGATCAGTGTGATGACGGACTTCAAGGAGGTGGTTCCGGTCACCATCGAGCCCCACTTCCGGATCGATGCGGCGCTCAGGAAGATGAAGGTGGCCGGTGTGCGCCTGCTGCTGGTGCCTGACGTCGAGGACAACATCATCGGCATCATTACGGCCGCGGACATCCTGGGTGACCTGCCGCTGAAAAAGGGGCAGGAGCTGGAGATGTCACATCATGACCTGCATGTCGACATGATCATGACGCCACTGGACCGGGTTCTGGCCGTGGACATGGTCACGGTGCGTGATGCGCGTGTCGGGCACATCATCAGCACCCTGAGGAGGCACGAGCGGCAGCACATGCTGGTGGTCGAGATTGACCGGATGACCCGGCAGCACATGATCCGCGGGCTGTTCTCGACCTCGCAAATCAGCAAGCTGGTCAGTCATGATATTACCGACCCGGAATACGCCGCTCATACCCTGGCCGATGTCTACCACGAACTGGGGTGAGCGGCCGGGTACCTCTGCCCGCCGGGGTTAGTGTCCCTTCGGGCGAGGCATAAGCAGGTGAATATGGAGGCTGAGGTCGGAATCGAACCGGCGTCCACGGCTTTGCAGGCCGCTGCATAACCACTCTGCCACTCAGCCGTTGGTACTTGACGGTGCCTGTCAGGTAAAAACCCCGGCTGGCTTGCCGGGG
>JBFELL010000041.1:0-18217 GCA_041552135.1 Gammaproteobacteria bacterium | reverse complement strand
GCGCTGCGCATGCGGAAGGTATCGCGCGAGACCTCGTTCATGATGAGATCGACATAGCGCTGCCGGTAACGGGTTTCCTGGTCGGCCAGGCCGTGGAATTTCTCCGGCAGCGGCCGCAGTGACTTGGTCAGGATGCGGATCGTCTCCGCCTTGACGGACAACTCGCCGGTCTTCGTCTTGAACAGCGCGCCCTCGGCACCGACGATATCGCCGATGTCCCAGCCCTTGAACTCCTGGTAGACCCCCTCCGGCAGGGCGTCGCGCTGCAGGAACAGCTGGATGCGGCCCGACATGTCCTGCAGCTGGGCAAAACTGGCCTTGCCCATGATACGTTTCGCCATCAGGCGGCCGGCCACCTTGACCCGCACCGGCGCCGATTCCAGCACATCGTTTTCCCTGTCATCGTACTCGGCATGCAGTTCGCCGGCGATGGCATCGCGGCGGAAATCATTGGGAAAGGCATTGCCGGACTCGCGCAGCGTTTTCAGCTTCTCGCGTCGCCGGGCAATCAGTGCATGTTCGTCCTGGTCTGTCATGTTTTACTTAACTTTTGTTACCGGTGAGAAGATAACACTGCGTCCTCCCGCAGGAGAAGGCACGCCATCAACGGCGTTGCGCATGATCTGTCGTGGCGGCTACAGGCCACTCTTCAGGCTGGCCTCGATAAACGGGTCCAGGTCGCCGTCCAGCACCGCCTGGGTATTGCCTGTCTCGACGCTGGTGCGAAGGTCCTTGATACGCGACTGGTCCAGTACGTAGGAGCGGATCTGGCTACCCCAGCCGATGTCGGACTTGCTGTCCTCGACGACCTGCTGGTCGGAGCGTCGCTTGTGCATCTCCAGCTCGTAGAGCTTGGACTTCAGCTGCTTCATGGCCGTGGCCTTGTTCTTGTGCTGCGAACGGTCGTTCTGGCACTGCACGACGGTACCCGTGGGTTCATGCGTGATGCGTACCGCCGACTCGGTGCGGTTGACGTGCTGGCCGCCGGCGCCGCTGGCGCGGTAGACGTCGATGCGCAGGTCCGCCGGATTGATCTCGATATCGAAGTCATCGTCGATCTCGGGCGACACGAAAACCGCAGCAAACGAGGTGTGCCGGCGGTTGCCGGAATCGAACGGCGACTTGCGCACCAGCCGGTGCACGCCGGTCTCGGTGCGCAGCCAGCCGAAGGCATAGGCGCCCTGCACCTTCACCGTGGCACTCTTGATGCCGGCGACCTCGCCGGGTGACACCTCGATCAGCTCGGTCCTGAAGCCGTGCCGCTCGCCCCAGCGCAGGTACATGCGCAGCAGCATCTCGGCCCAGTCCTGCGCCTCGGTGCCGCCGGAGCCTGACTGGATATCGAGAAAGGCGCTGGACTCGTCCATCTCGCCGGAGAACATGCGCCGGAACTCGAGCTGCGCAACCTCGGACTCGAGTTGCTGGACATCGACCTCGACTGCCGCCAGCGTTTCCGCATCGTCCTCCTCGGCCGCAATATCCAGCAGCTCCCCCGCATCCTGCAGGGCCTGCCCCATCTTGCTGAGGGTCAGCACCACGTCTTCCAGGCGCGCGCGTTCACGCCCGAGTTCCTGGGCGCGCTCCGGGTCATTCCAGATTTCGGGGTCTTCGAGCTCGCGGCTGACTTCTGTCAGGCGTTCCTGGCGCGCATCGAAGTCAAAGATACCCCCTGAGGGCGGCGGAGCGCCCGTCGAGGTCTTTGATCTGTGCGCGGATGGCGTTGATATCAGGCATGGCTGGCGAATCACACAATAAAATCGAAGCGCGAGATCATACTATTGGAATCAGTGAGATACTACATTTCCCTTCAGCGGGACCAGACCTGCTGCAATGCGGATCCGGCAGGGCCGGGTTTATGGCAGGCGCGACTGCAGCGCCTTTGCCATGCCTTTGCTGCTGCCAACACAGCATTCGTCATATTATTGACGGACTTTCTGGCAAGCTGTTATTCTTGAAAGCGCTACACACCATAACAAATTCAAAATACCAAATAATCATTATTGCGAGGATACCCATGAAGAACCCCATCGTGAAGATTGCCGTCGCAGCTGCCGTCGGCATCATGATTTCCGGTCCGCTGCTGGCCGGCAACACCCCTAACTCCGCCCGCACCCTCACCGGTGGTATCGGCAGCGGCACCACCCACGGCCGCATACCCGCCAGCCACCCGGCCACCCAATCACGTGCCTCCAGCCACCGCAACTCCAGGGCGGCCGATTACACCAGCTACTATCGCAGCGGCCTGAGCCATCGCCCGAGCAACCCAGGCAGCAGCACCCGCCTCAGCAGCAGTGGATCAGGCAGCCGCCCCGGCAGCGTACCGGGCACCAGTCACTGGAACCACCATGCCCAGGAGAAGGCCGGCAGCCGCATACCGGCCAACCTGCCGCCGGCAGGTGGTGGCAGCTCCCGCGGCCCGACCAGCACCAGCGCCGGCATCCCCGCTTCGGTCAGCACGGGCGGCGCACCAACCTCGTTGCCACCGAGCCTGCCGGACGCCGCCTCGGCCGGCCAGGTACCGACGACCATCCCGCCGGTGACCACCGGTGGAGGCGCCACACCCCCGTCGGCACCGCCCATGCCAATGATGCCGGATGCCACCTCGGACCGCATCCCGACAGCAGCCGCTGCCGGCCTGGACCGACGCGGCAACGGCCGACCCTAGCAACGACGGGACAGTCGCTCTGGCTAAACCCCGCGCAGCAACCGCTCGCGGGGTTTTCACTTGCCGGGTGATATCAGGCAACGGGAGAATCCTGATTTGCCTGCCGGTAGCTCCAGCGAATGATCCGCTACGCATGGTGTCCCTCGATGTACTCGACCACCAGCTGCGCGGACTCCATACCGCGATACGCGTTGACATCCAGCCGGTACACCATGCGTGCCCGCCCGCAGCCATCGGGCAGGGGTGCCGTATTGAAGGCAATGGCGTCGATGCTGCCCTGTCCTGCTACCGGGCGAAGATTCATCTTGAGGTGATGCTCGCCCACCGTGCGGCTACCCAGCACGTCAAACTCCCCCTCGAACACCGGTGCCGGGAACCCCTGTCCCCAGGGACCGGCATCGCGCAGCTGGCACGCCGCATCCAGCGATAACTCATCGTCCGACAGTTCGCCATCGGTGTGAAGGGTCCCGTTGAGATCATCCGCGCAGAGATGACGCCGGCACTCCGCATCGTAGGCCGCAGCAAAATCATCGAAGTCGTCCTCCGCCAGCGTCAGTCCGGCCGCCATGGCATGGCCGCCGAACCGGCTTATCAGACCGGGGTGCGTCGCGGCGATCGCATCCAGCGCATCACGCACATGCAGGCCGGGCACCGAGCGTGCCGAGCCCTTCAGCTCGCCGTCTCCGCTGCGCGCAAAGGCAATGACCGGTCGGTGGAACTGCTCCTTGATACGCGAGGCGAGTATACCGATCACGCCCTGATGCCAGGCGGCATCGTACAGGCACAGGCCAACAGGCAGGCTGCTCTCTTCCAGGTGCAGGCGCCGGATTGCCGCAAGGGCCTGCGCCTGCATGCCGGACTCGATCTCGCGGCGCTCCCGGTTGAGGGCATCAAGCTGCGCCGCCATGTGCCGCGCCTCGGCCTCGCTGTCGGTCAGCAGACACTCGATACCCAGCGACATATCATCGAGCCGGCCGGCGGCATTCAGGCGCGGACCGACGGCAAAACCCAGGTCGGTCGCCACCACGCGCGGTGCACTGCGCCGGCCCACCTCCAGCAGCGTCCGGATCCCCGGCACGCAGCGGCCGGCGCGGATCCGCTGCAGGCCCTGCTGTACGAGAATGCGGTTGTTATGGTCCAGCGGCACCACGTCGGCCACGGTGCCGAGCGCCACCAGGTCCAGCAGGTTGCCGAGATTCGGCTCGCTGATACCCTGCACCGCGAACCAGCCCTGCTCGCGCAGGCGGGCCCGCAGGGCCAGCATGACATAGAAGGCGACGCCCACACCCGCAAGGTGCTTGCTCGGGAAGCGATCGCCGGGCCGGTTGGGATTGACGATGACATCCGCCGGCGGCAGGGTCTCGCCTGGCAGGTGATGGTCGGTCACCAGGACCTGCATGCCACGCCGTTGCGCCGCCTCCACACCGGCAATACTGGAAATGCCGTTGTCCACGGTGAGAATGAGGTCCGGCTGCTGCTCCGCGGCGACCGCGACGATCTCCGGTGTCAGCCCGTAGCCGTACTCGAAACGGTTGGGCACGAGGTAGTGCACATCCTTCGCGCCCATGGACTGCAGCGCCCGCATGCACAGTGCGCTGCTGGTCGCGCCGTCGGCATCGAAGTCACCGACGATGACGATGCGCTGCTGTTCGGCCAGCGCCGTCTCCAGCAGCATGGCAGCCTCGGTCAGGCCGCCAAGCTCCGCCGGCGGCAGCAGCCTGTCCAGCGAGTAGTCGATATCGTCCGCCGACTGAATACCCCTGGCCGCATAGATTCGGCGCAGCAGGGGCGGTAGTGAGTCCGGCAGGGTGGCGGGATCACAGTCAGGCCTGCGGTGGATGATATTTCGCTTCATACGGTAGGAGCGCCGCCCCCGGCGCGATTCATCACACACCCCATCGCGGCGAGGGCGCCGCCCCCACCGGGTATCCATGGATTAACTGTAGGTCGGATGAGGTGCGAAGCACCATACTCCGGCATACCATTGCGTCGGGTTACGCCCTCCGGGCTAACCCGAGCTACGAGAAGGCCCGGTAAAGCATCCGGCATTGAGTACGACACGGTCGCTACGCTCCCTGTACCCGACCTGCAGAGGTATCAGGTCAGGTTGCTGACAATCGCTTCCTTCACGGCATCCAGCTCGGCATCCACCGTGATCATGCCTTCCTGGCACTGCTGGATGGCGGTGTCCGGGTCCTTCAGGCCATGCCCGGTCAGGGTGCATACCACGCTGCTGCCGGCCGGTATCCTGCCGGAGCGGATATCGCGCAGGGCACCGGCCACCGAGGTGGCGGACGCCGGCTCGCAGAAGATGCCCTCCTTCGACGTCAGCAGTTTCTGCGCTGCCAGGATCTCCGCATCCGTGCATTCGTCGAACCAGCCGCCGGATTCCTCCTTGACCTTCCAGGCCTGCTCCCAGGATTGCGGGTGACCGATGCGGATGGCCGTGGCCACCGTCTCCGGGTGGTCCACCATTTCGCCGCGCATGAAGGGCGCGGCACCGGCCGCCTGGTAGCCGACCATGGTCGGACGGTTTCCGGCAACGGTCTTGCCCGGGTGCCTGCAGTCGCCACCGCAGAAGGCGCAGGCCTGTGTGTTCATGCCGGCATACTCGGTATAGCCGATCCAGTGCGCGGTGATATTGCCGGCATTGCCCACCGGCAGGCAGTGGAAGTCGGGCGCGCGGCCAAGCTCGTCGACGATCTCGAAGGCCGCGGACTTCTGGCCCTGCAGACGGTACGGGTTGATGGAATTGACGATGGTCACCGGTGCGTGCTCGGCGACCTCCTTGACCAGCCGCATGCCGTCATCGAAATTGCCGCGGATCTGGATCACGACGGCGCCGTGGATCATGGCCTGCGCCAGCTTGCCGAGCGCGATCTTGCCTTCCGGGATGATCACGAAGGCGGTAATCCCGGCGCGCGCGGCATAGGCCGCCGCGGCCGCCGAGGTGTTGCCGGTGGAGGCGCACAGGACGGCACGACTGCCCTCCTCCACGGCGCGTGTCACGGCCATGGTCATGCCGCGGTCCTTGAACGAGCCGGTCGGGTTCAGGCCCTCGTACTTGATGTAGAGTTCGACATCGCTGCCGATCTCGCGCGGGATGTTCTCCAGCCGGACCAGGGGCGTGTTGCCCTCGCCGAGGCTGATGATCCGCGTGTCATCCGTGACGGGCATGCGATCACGGTAATGTTCGATGAGGCCGGTGTAGCGGGATCCAGTAGACATACAATTATTTCCGGTTTTTCACAGTAGGATGGGCAAAGGAGCAAAGCGACGTGCCCATCATGGATAACGCCGGGCACGCTTCGCCTTGCCCGTCCCAGGCATGCAATTCAATCAATCGCAGTCCAGGTGTTCCAGCCGTATGCGCGTCACGGCACCATGAATGCTGCCCAGCGACTCGATTTTCCCGATCGCCGCATTCATCTGCCGCTCGCGCACGGTGTGTGTCAGCATGATGATCGGCACCTCGGCGGCACCCGCGGCCGGCTCCTTTTGCAGGATCGCCTCGATACTGATGCCGGCATTGCCCAGGATGCGCGTGACATCGGACAGCACACCCGGCTTGTCCGTGGCCAGCATCCTCAGGTAGTACGCCGTCTCCACCTCGTCCATGGCCAGTATCGGCACATCGGACAGGGCCTGCGGCTGGAAGGCGAGATGCGGCACCCGGTTCCCGGGATCGGCCGTCAGGGTGCGCACCACGTCGATGATGTCGGCCACCACGGCCGAGGCGGTCGGCTCGGAACCCGCGCCGGCGCCATAGTACAGCGTCGGCCCGACGGCGTCGGCCTTCACCAGCACGGCATTCATGACGCCGTCGACATTGGCGATCAGGCGGCGCTCGGGAATCAGGGTCGGATGCACGCGCAGCTCGATGCCGTCGGCGGAGCGGCGGGTGAAGCCGAGGTGCTTGATGCGGTAGCCGAACTCCCCGGCATAGGCGACATCCTCCCGGGTGATGTGGCTGATGCCCTCGGTGTACACCCGGTCGAACTGCAGCGGGATACCGAATGCGATCGAGGCCAGGATGGTCAGCTTGTGCGCGGCATCGATGCCCTCGATATCGAAGGTCGGGTCCGCCTCGGCATAGCCCAGCTGCTGCGCCTCCTTCAGGACGTCGTCGAAGTCACGTCCCTTGTCGCGCATCTCGGTCAGGATGAAGTTGCCGGTGCCGTTGATGATGCCGGTCAGCCACTCGATCTGGTTGGCGGCCAGCCCCTCGCGGATCGCCTTGATGATCGGGATGCCGCCGGCCACGGCGGCCTCGAAAGCCACCATGACGCCCCGCTCCTGCGCCGCGGCGAAGATCTCGTTGCCGTGCAGCGCGATCAGCGCCTTGTTGGCCGTGACCACGTGTTTGCCATTGGCAATCGCCTTCAGCACCAGCTCGCGCGCCGGCTCGTAGCCGCCGATCAGCTCGACGACGATATCAACGCCCGGGTCATCGACCACGGCAAAGGCATCGTCCGAGACCGTGATCGCGTCGATGCCGGGCAGGCGCGACGCGTCGTACTCGCGCGCCGCTGCGTGCGTGATCTGAATGCCGCGCCCGGCACGCCGGACGATTTCCCTGGCGTTGCGGTTCAGGACGTTAAAGGTCCCCCCGCCCACCGTGCCAAGACCCAGCAGGCCAACATTAACCGGATTCAATGAATTATCCTCCCGAGGCGCGCGCCTGGCTCAGGTCCCGGCGGAACATGTCCCGGATACCGCGGACGGCCTGGCGCGTGCGATGCTCATTTTCAATCAGGCCGAAGCGGACATGGTCATCACCGTAGGAGCCGAAACCGACCCCCGGGGAGACTGCCACCTTGGCATCAACCAGTAGCTTCTTGGAAAATTCCAGCGAGCCCATTTCCCGGTACGGTTCCGGGATCGGTGCCCAGACGAACATGGTGCCGCGCGGACGCTCCACCGGCCAGCCGAGACTGTTCAGACCGTCACACAGGACATCCCGGCGACTGCGGTACATGCTGCAGATCTCCTGCACGCAGTCCTGCGGACCGTCCAGCGCCGTGATGGCCGCCACCTGGATCGGGGTGAACATGCCGTAATCCAGGTAGGACTTGATCCGCGCCAGCGCCGCAACCAGGGTTTCGTTGCCGCACATGAAGCCGACCCGCCAGCCGGGCATATTATAGCTCTTGGAGAGCGAGAAAAACTCGACTGCGCAGTCCATCGCCCCGTCGACCTGCAGGATGGACGGTGCCTTGTAGCCGTCGAACACCAGGTCGGCATAGGCCAGATCCTGGATGACCCAGATATCGTTCTCGCGGGCGATGTCGACGACCTTTTCGTAGAAATCCAGCTCGACGCACTGGGTCGTGGGATTGCCGGGAAAATTCAGGATCAGCATCCTGGGCCGTGGCCAGGAGTCCTTGATCGCCTTTTCCAGTTCGGCAAAGAAGTCCACGCCGGGGCGCAGCGGCACATGGCGGATGTCGGCACCGGCAATGGCAAAGCCGTAGGGGTGGATCGGATAGGCCGGGTTCGGCACCAGCACGGCATCCCCCGGCCCCATGGTCGCCAGCGCGAGGTGGGCGAGCCCCTCCTTCGAGCCGATGGTGACAATGGCGTGCCGGTCGTAATCGAGATCGACATCGTAGCGGCGACCGTACCAGTCGCAGATCGCCTTGCGCAGTCGCGGGATACCCCGGGAGAGTGAATAGCGGTGCGTGTCCGGGCGCTGCGCGGCCTCCACCAGCTTGTCGACGATGTGTTGCGGCGTCGGCTGGTCCGGGTTGCCCATGCCGAAGTCGATGATGTCTTCGCCACGGGCACGCGCCGTTGCCTTCAACTCGTTGACGATGTTGAAAACATACGGCGGCAGGCGCTTGATGCGGGCGAATTCCTCGATCACGTCAACAACCGGAAGTCATGCAGGGTTAAAGGCTTTTTCCGAAAGCGGGTATACGCGGTAACGTTACTTACATTTCCATGGACAAACAAGGGGGTAGACAAACCCTGCCGGTCTGGTGCAGGCCGTCCCTCGTCCCGAACCACACACCGGTTTACTGCAGCACCCCGCTGGCTGCCGGCAGGCTTGCCAGCCCGGGCAGGCCTTTGTATGGTTTCCCTATGCGATTTTCACAGGAAAGAATCGACGGCAACAGCATCAGTGCCTATGCCAGCGGCCAGGTGACGGTGAATGGCGAAGCCATCACGACCAGCGTCATCGTCACGCCAAAACGCATCATCCATGACTGGCTGCCCGCCGTCTTCGAGGAAATGCAGGCCGCGCACCTGGAACGCTTCGCCCGGCTGGATCCGGAGATCATCCTCATCGGCACCGGTGATACCCTGCGCTTCCCGCCAGCGGCATGGACGGCCGCTTACCTGGCCCGGGGCATCGGTGTCGAGGTCATGGATACCGCGGCCGCCTGCCGCACCTACAACGTCCTGCTATCCGAGGACCGGCGTGTCGTGGCGGCATTGCTGATCGGCTGACCGGCTGCCATGTGACCCGCTACTGCACCGGGCCATGAAAACGGCGGATGCTGTTGAATACCGTCGCTGGCAAACGGCATGCCGGTTTTGCAGGGATGCTGCCACAGGCACGCCGTCTGACACCCAGGATGCTGCCTGAGTCAAAAGCAGTACACCCGCCCCACAGCCGCGGCAATTGCCGGTTCCGGTCCGGCAGGCACGCAGGACTGGCTGCGCTATTGATCGCCGCTATGCAGCTGCTAGCCGATCACAGCCTCGCGGGTGGCGGCCCGGAAAAGGTACTGGTTGTGGTCAACGGCGATTCCGCGGTGTCGATGCAAATCGCCAACAGCTATGTTGAAATGCGCGACATCCCGCCGGAACATGTGCTCTGGCTGCATGACATCCCCTACCCGGACAGCATCGGTATCGACACCTTCCGGACCCGCATATGGAAGCCCATCCGTGATTTCATCACCCGGAACCAGCTTGATGACGAGATTGATATCATTACCTACTCGGCAGGTTTTCCCTATGCCGTGAATTTCTCGGCGGACCTGAAGGCCAACAAGCTCCCCAGGCTGAAATATCACGGGAAAATGGCGTCCCTGACGGGGCTGACCTATTTCGCCCGCCATGTTGAAACCGCGAGCCCGTATTACCTGGCAGGCAATGCAAACCGGTATTTCCGCCGTAACCTGGCCGCGGCCAGGGGATTGCCCCGGCCACTGACGCAAGCGGAAAGGGGCCAGCTGCGCAAGGCGGAAAAGAGCTTCCGGAAAAAGGATTTCCAGGCAGCGCTTGCAGGCTACGACGCCCTGGTTCAGGGTTTTCCCGAGCATGGCGGCCTGTGGCACGGGCTGGCCCGCAGTCATGCCGCCCTGGGTAATACCGGGGAGGCCATGGAGGCCCTGCAGCAGGCGGTCAACCATGGCTGGTCCAGCAGCCTGCAAAGCCGGAATGACCGCTATCTGAAACGGCTCTCTGACGATCCGGCGTGGCAGCGCCTGCTGGATCGCATGGAAAGACGCAATGGCCCGTTTCAGGCAGCCCATGGTTTCAGCACTCACTATGAGTGGACCGGTGCGACACAGTCGGTGAAGTTGTTCAGGAGCGACTCCGTCAACAGCTACTATCTCTCGACAATGCTGGCCTACACCGGCACCCACG
Source organism: Gammaproteobacteria bacterium (assembly GCA_041552135.1). Taxonomy (GTDB): domain Bacteria; phylum Pseudomonadota; class Gammaproteobacteria; order UBA9214; family UBA9214; genus SZUA-186. The sequence goes on along the minus strand of JBFELL010000041.1, from coordinate 7,950 downwards.
GGAACAGCCTCCCCGAGGTGGAAAACTACCTCGCGTCCGCGCAATCCAGCGACGGGGCCCGGCCGGACGGCACGGTGTACCTGCTGGTGAACGACAACGTGCGCTCCGGGACCCGCCAGCCCCTGTTCCTGGAAACCGTCGCCGCACTGGAACGCCGCGGGCATCGTGCCGAAATTCTAAGCCGGGGACAAGCGAGGCAGGACGGTATCCTGCCACAGGGCAAGGCGGATGTTATCGGCGCCGTGGTGGGTGCTGCAGGATTCAGCTGGCAGTCCTCCGGCAGTCGCCTGCTGCCCGGCGCCATCGCCGAATCCCTGACCAGTTACGGCGGGCATTTCAACACCCACAAGCAGACCAAACTCACGGAGTTTCTCCGTTACGGCGCTGCCGGTGCAAGTGGCGCGGTGGCCGAACCGTTCAGCCTGCAGGCAAAATTTCCGGTGCCGTTGCTGCATGTCCATTATGCCGACGGCTGTTCCCTTGCCGAGGCCTTCTACCAGAGCGTGGAAGCACCGTATCAGCTGCTGATTGTCGGTGATCCACTGGCCCGGCCGTATGCCCGCTTTGCCGAAGTGGACCTGGCTGCACCCGATACGGATACCCCCTGGTCGGGCGTGGTAACACTGCAGCCGAAGGTGGTGCCGGCGCCGGAGCGCCCCGTTGCCCTGCTTGAGTTATGGGTGGATGGTCAACTGCTGGCCTATGCACAAGCGGGCAAGACGTTTACCTGGGATACGCAAGGCATGGATGACGGCTTTCATGATCTACGGCTGGTGGCCCAGGAAGACGGCCCCGTTGAAACCCGCTCATACGCTCGTTTCGGTGTGATGCTGGCCAATAGCGACCATCGTCTCCTGCTGGATACCCGGCAGCCGGCCCGTTATGGCGAAGATATCACCCTCACGGGTACCGCCATCGGCGGCAGGGAGGCGGCGATCTGGCAGGGCAACCGGAAACTGGCATCCGGCCCCGTCAACGGGGGGCGCTGGCAACTGCGGGTTGGCTCGCGAAGGCTTGGCGTCGGCCCGGTGTCACTGGGTGTGCGTGTGACCTTTGACGACGGTACCGTGGTACGCAGTGCCCCCCTGAAGATCGATATTGCGCCGCCGAAGCTTGCCGTGAAGGCAGCCGACCCACACCGGCCGGGGCGCGAAAAGATGGAGGTAGCGGGGACCGAAGGCAATCTCAAAGAGGCCAAACGGGTAAAACTGAACGGCAAGCTGGGTAATCTGACCGGTGTGCAACACCTCGGCATGGCGGGGCAGTTCACGGTCGCTCGCGACGGCCTTTTCGAACTCGTCATTACCGGCTCGGGAGAAATCAGTCTCGCTGTCGATGACCGCCCCCTGCTGTCAGGCCAGGGCCTGGACAGGAAACAGACACGTTTTTCCACCCTGGCACTGGAGCGTGGCCCGCATGATCTGAAGATTGAATTTTCACCCGCAGACAAGACACCGTATCTGAAGCTCGTGCTGGAAGGCGATCAGGTCGCCACCGTACCCGAGCTCAGGGTGGTCAGCGATGACCGCATGAGGGCAAATGCAACCCCCTGATGACAAGAAAGCCGGCACACCGGCAGATTGAGATCACACCGCGTTCCTCCCGAGGCGGCCCCCCATGAATATGTCGTGTTTCGGGAACACAAGCCGCCTGTTTTCCAGGCTCCCGGCTGAAAACCGCCTACCTCCCCGCGCCACTCCCCCGGAATTCCTGCCCGCCCCTTCCGGGACCCGTCGGCTCCCAAATAAATCTGTCCCCTTTGATTAAATAAATCTGTCCCCTTTGATCCAGCGACAGATGAGCACGGCAGGTCATTGCCTTCATGCCCGGGCCGCTGCCTGCAGCATTGCCTGCAACGGCGCCATGACCACTTCGGCGCGAAACAGAATTCGATTTCCGGCCAGCAGGCCAAAACAGCGATGCAATTGCTGGGGGAATCCCTTTTTTCCCAGTCCTTTTCCGGCAGGCACTGTCTCGGGAACCGTCACAAGCAGGGACAAGCGGTCGTTGCTTTGCAGTGTCTGCAGCAGCCGCCGGTCCACGGAAATATGGTGACTGGTATACACAACCGGGTTGCTTTCAAAGGCATAATTTTCCTGTTTTGCCTTTTCCAGCAGGGCACAGGACAGCAATGCAGCCGGGAACATTGCCGGGAACTGTACGCGATCTTCCATTTCATCAAAGTAATAGTGCTGATCAACCAGCGAACCGGCCAGAAAGTTTTTCCCGTTGCCGGTATTCATGAATTTTCGTTTCATGAAATAGCGGTGTTGCGCTATCCAGCTCCTGTCCCCGGCAGTATCGAGTTCCCCGAGTCCGGCGAAATCCGCTTCGGGCATGCACAACGGGGCCGTCGACTCGCGCTGGAAGCCAAGCAATACCAGCCCTCCCTGCTTCTTTACCACAATACGATTGGCAAGCTGGCCCGACTCACTGACCCGGTTGACCGTTCTTTTTATACTGACATGGAAAGGTTCACCAGGGCGCAGCACATCGGCAAAGGCAAACTGGAAGTTGGAAAAATGCAGCTGGTGATGATCTATCAGTGCAGGCTCACCGGCCTGCTCGCGAAACAGCGTAACCAGGTATTCAACCAATGCTTCGATCTGGAATCCCAGCACAATCGGCATTCCGAATGGATTGCCGTGAATTCTGTGCCACTTCTTCCGGTCATGAAACGGGTTGAAATCATCGGTGGCATTACGTGCCGCATCAATATGAATCTGCTGGTAACAATAATCGTGCTGCCCGGATCTCATCGATGCAATGACTCATGCCTGCAGAAATGGCCTTCGAGTCTATCAGACCGCTGCATGGGCACAAGAGTATCCAGATGACGCAAGCGACCCGACGCGCCGCCGGCAGGGATACGAAGGTGGGCAGGCGCGAACCGGGGGGCGTGTGCCGGGGCTATTTCAACAGCGCATCGATCGAGAAACCTTCCGCCTCCAGGATCTTCTTCAGACGCTTGAGCGCATCCATCTGGATCTGCCGCACGCGCTCGCGCGTGACGCCGATTTCCCTGCCGACCTGCTCCAGGGTGGAGACCGGATGACCATGCAGCCCGAAGCGTCGTTCGACCACCTCGCGCTGCTTGTCACTCAGTTGCCCCAGCCACTCGTCGATGCTGGTATGGACGTTGTCGTCCTGCAGCATCTCCACCGGATCGGCCGCCTCCCGGTCCGGAATGGTCTCCAGCAGGGTTTTGCCGGAGTCGTTCATGATGCTGCTGTCCGTCGAGGCAATCCGCTCGTTCAGACCCAGCATGCGCTCGACATCCTCGATCGGCTTGTGCAACAGGCCGGCGATCTCCTCGGCACTGGGTTCGTGGTCCAGTTTCTGCGCCAGCGTGCGCGCCGCACGCAGGTAGACGTTGATTTCCTTGACGACATGGATGGGCAGGCGAATGGTGCGGGTCTGGTTCATGATTGCCCGCTCGATGGTCTGCCTGATCCACCAGGTGGCATAGGTTGAGAAACGAAAACCGCGTTCAGGATCAAACTTCTCGACGGCACGGATCAGGCCGAGGTTACCTTCCTCGATCAGATCGAGAAACGCCAGGCCGCGATTCATGTAACGCCGTGCGATCTTGACGACCAGCCGCAGATTGCTCTCGATCATGCGCTGGCGTGCGCTCTCCTCCCCCTGCTGCGCAAGGCGTGCGAAGTAGACTTCCTCTTCGGCCGACAGCAGCGGCGATCCGCCGATCTCGCTCAGGTAGAGGCGTGTCGGGTCATGGCTCTCGGATCCGGAGGAGGAACGGCTTGCACGCGGTTTACCGGCGAACGCAGCGGAACCTTCACCCTTTGACGGGGAGGTGCCAGCATCTGCGCGACCCTTGCCAGACACGGCCCCGCCATGACTGCGCTTCGGGCCGGATGGCTTGTGACGATCACTCAATGGTCATTCCGGCTTGTTATTAATTACCTTCCCGGCATGGATGCCGCCGTGCCCCGCGGCGCATCAGGCCTTTGGCAGATAGCGCAGTGGATTGACCGGTTTGCCGTCCTTGCGAATCTCGAAGTAGAGCTGGGTCCGGTCCGTGCCGCTGTTGCCCATCCGGGCTATCGTCTGACCTGCCTTGACATGCTGGCCTTCCCTAACCAGCAGTTCACTGTTGTGGCCATAGGCACTCAACAGACTGTCCGTGTGCTTTATAATAATAAGCCTGCCGTAGCCGACAAGTCCACTGCCTGCATAAACAACCTTGCCGTCCGCGGCTGCCATCACTGTCTGGCCAGACCGGCCACCGATATCGATACCCTTCTTGCCGGGGTTGTCCGGGAGGTAACCGTTGAGCAACTTCCCCTTCGTCGGCCAGACCCATTGCCGCACGGCACCCGGTAGCGGTTTGTCCGAAATCGCTACAGCTTGTGTTGCAGGACCTTTCGCAGTCGACGATTTAGTGGCTGACACCGGTTTGGCGCTTGCTGCCGGTTCAGGCGCCGGCGCGGGTTTTTTCGCCGCAACAGTCCCGGGCGCGGGCGCAGGTCTGGCGGCAGTCCGCGGCTGTGCCCTGCCGGCGCCGGATGTCCTGCGGTTATAGGACGAGGTACGAAGCCGCTGTCCTGCGTAGATGGTGTAGGGCGAGCGAATATGATTCATTGCCGCCAGCTCGCGGTAGGAAAGACCGTATTTCCAGGCAATCGAGTACAGGGTCTCGCCCCGGCGCACGACATGATATCCGGAACTGTTGCGGGCGACCTGCCGGCCGGCCGGTGCCTTGTAGGTTCTTGCCGGTGCACTCCTCGCTGCCGTGGTTTTCGCCGCGGGCGGTTTCTGTGCGTTGTCACGCGCGCCAACCGGCGCATACACCGGTTGCGAACTGCAACCGGCAACCAGCAGCACCAGCATCGACAGGCAAATCCAGCGTACCGACATAGACACTCAGCGACTGAAGTACAGGTATAAAAGGACGACAACAACGACGAGCGCCCAGCCGATGCGTTCGATATATTTGCGCAATCCCGCCTCCATTTTCGGGCCACCCCATGCCAGCAGGCTGGCGACCAGGAAAAAACGCCCGCCGCGACCGATCAGCGAACCCACCACGAACAGCGGCAGGTTCATGGCCAGCGAACCGGCAGCAATGGTGAACACCTTGTACGGGATCGGCGAGAACCCGGCAATCAGGATCGCCCAGAAGCCCCACTCCTCGAACCAGGCCTTGCCTTTCAGATAGCCCACCATGTGTCCCGTGCGCTCCAGCCACGGCGCAATCGCCTCAAAGGCAAAGTAGCCGATCAGGTAGCCGAACAGTCCACCGATGACCGATGCCAGCGTCGTCAGCAGGGCATACCCGGTTGCGCGCTCCGGGCGCGCCATGCTCATGGGCGCCAGCATGACGTCCGGCGGCACCGGAAAGAACGACGACTCGGCGAAACTCAGGCCGCCCAGGTACCACGCCGCGTGGCGGTGACGTGCCCAGTTCATGCAACGGTCATACAACGACGTGAAGATTGCCATCAGGCCTGCCCCTTCAGCAGCGGCACGAAGACCACGGCCTCGCGGTCCTCCGAGGTGTAGCCGTCTTCGCCGCGCGTAATGATCTTGAGCACCTGATAGTCGCGACCGCCGACGGGTATCACCAGGTGGCCGCCCGGCACAAGCTGCTGCAGCAGCTCCTCGGGGATGCTTTCGGCGGCAGCGGTGACGATGATCGCATCGAAGGGCGCGAACTCGGCCAGCCCGATGGTGCCGTCGCTGTGCGAGGCACGGATATTGCGCAGACCCAGCTGGCGGAAACGCTGCCTGGCCTGCGACGCCAGTGGCGCGATGCGCTCGACCGTGTAGACCTTCTCGACCAGCTGCGCCAGCACCGCGGCCTGGTAACCCGAACCGGTGCCGATCTCGAGCACCTTTTTCGGCGCATTGGCGATCACCAGTTCGGTCATGGCCGCCACGATGTACGGCTGCGAGATGGTCTGGTTGTAGCCTATCGGCAGCGCGGTGTCCTCATAGGCCCGGCTGGACAGGGCCTCGTCGACGAACAGGTGCCGTGGCGTATTGCGAATCACATCGAGCACCGCCTCGTTGCGGATACCCTCGCGGCGCAGTCGATCCACCAGCCGGTCACGGGTCCGCTGGGACGTCATGCCAATACCACGGACCATGGAGTTCAAGGCCACAGTTCCCTGTTTACCCGGCAGCTATTGCCCCCGCTGCACAACACACACTGCACTCGCAAACCCCGACTGCCTTCACACGGATACCCGGCACTGAAGGCACAGCACGCTGTTTTCCTGTTAGCAGTAATTGTCCTTATCTCCTCGCGACTCTCCGGACCAGAATCAATCCGGTTGCCCCAGCCAGTTTCCGACCTGTTCCAGTGCCGTGTAGCGCGTCAAATCGACATCCAGCGGCGTCACCGAGACATGACCGGTACGCACGGCATGAAAATCGGTGCCGGGGCCGGCATCCTGCTCCGAGCCTGCCGGGCCTACCCAGTATACCGGCCGGCCACGCGGGTCCTCCATGGGAACAACCGGTTCGGACTTGTGGCGGTGACCAAGACGGGTTGCCTGCATGCCCTTCAGGCGATCTCGTGTGACGTCCGGCACGTTGACATTCAGGATGGTATCAGCCGGCAGGGCACCGGACTGCAGACGCCGCACCAGTTCGAGTGCCACACCCGCAGCGGTGTCGTAATGCCCGGGCTTTTCCGACGCCAGCGATATCGCAATGGCCGGCAGACCGAGGAAGCGCCCTTCCATTGCCGCGGCGACGGTACCGGAGTACAGCACGTCATCGCCGAGATTGGCGCCGGCGTTGATCCCGGCGATGACCATGTCCGGCTCGATATCCAGCAGACCGGTAATCGCGAGATGCACGCAGTCAGTGGGCGTACCGTCAACACTGGTCACGCCACCCTCCATCCGGCGCGCCCGGATCGGGCTGTCCAGTGTCAGGGAATTACTGGCACCACTGCGGTCACGATCCGGCGCCACCACGGTGATCCTTGCAATCTCGCCCAGCGCAGTCGCAAGCGCCCGGATGCCGGGGGACTGGTAACCATCGTCATTGCTGATGAGGATATGCATGCTGAACATCACGCCGTTAACAAGGCAGGCATCCTATTATACGGTGAGCGGGAACACAAAATACCCCGCATGGCTTGCATGGCGATAATAATCCGGTTAGCGTGCAGGCAGTTACCCGACCCGCCCCGCACGCAGACCCATGGCGAAATCATCCAAATCCGATACCGACGACAGCGACCTGTTCCGCCGCAGCATCGGCAGCGTCAGGAAAATCAGCCATGACCGTGTCCAGCACTCGCACAAGCGCCCGGCACCCAGGCCGCGCATCATCCCCGACGCGGAATTGCCCCTGGCCGGCCCGGGGTTATCCGAGGGCTCGCAGGTCAGCCCGGTCAACGCCGAGGACACCCTGTTCTTCGCCCGCCCGGGGCTGCAGCAGCGCCTGCTGAAACGCCTGCGCCGCGGACAGCTGCCGGTGGAGGCCGGGCTTGATCTGCACGGCATGACCATTCCGGTGGCGGAAAACGAACTGATCCGCTTCCTGGCGCTCTGCCGCGACCGGCACATCCGCTGCGTGCGTATTATCCATGGCAAGGGCTACGGCTCCAGGGCCGGGTCGCCGGTACTCAAGAACCGGCTGAATCACTGGCTGCGGCAGCACCCCGACGTGCTGGCATTCACCACGACCCCGCGGCATGCCGGCGGCGCCGGCGCCATGTACGTGCTGCTGCGGACCCGGCGCTAGGCTTATGAATTTCGCCACGGAAGCACACGGAAGAAAAACAGCTTACGAACATGATTTCCGTGTTTTTCCGTGTGCTTCCGTGGCCAGTTGAGTGTTTTTGCTGAAAACAATTTCAGTAGCGTAGGATTAGGTGCGCAGCACCGTAACCCGAAAGATAACGAGGCATCATTCTCTGCTCAGCAGCAGTTCGCGCAGCACACTGGTGGCATAACTGCCGGCCGGCAG
>JBFELL010000040.1:0-18433 GCA_041552135.1 Gammaproteobacteria bacterium | reverse complement strand
TGCGCCTGGGGCATAGGGATCAAGGGATCAAAGGGGACAGATTTATTTGCAAAACGCGACAGCGTTATCTGCACCTATTCGCTTGTCCAGACCGGCATTTCGCCGGACCCTGATGATTTCTCGTGCCGCCAGAGCACTGCCAGCAATCCCTTGCCGGACAATCCCGACGTGGCGGGCCTGTGACAGCCGGGAAGGCGACCGCCTGGAGATGCGGCGAGCTATCGGTCACAGACCGGCCGCTTGCCCGCCTGCCGGGCCCTGTTCTGCAGTTGCAGTGCAACCGGCATGCGCCCGTTCAATCCACTGATGCGCGTGCTGTGGGACGGGTGGGTGGAGAGAAACTCGGGCGGCTGGCCACCACCGCTGCGGGTCATGTTCTTCCACAGCTGGACGCTCTCGCGGGGATCGAAGCCGGCCCGCGCCATCAGATCCAGACCGTAGATGTCCGCCTCGCTCTCCTGGATCCGGCTGTAGGGCATGAGGATGCCGTACTGGGCGCCGACGCCAAGCAAACCCATCACCGTCCGTCCGGTGCCGGACTGCGGGTTGGCCACGGCACTGATCAGGTTGATCCCCTGCTCGACCGCGAATTGTTGCGAGACCCGCTCGTTGGCATGATGCGACAGGACATGGGCGATCTCATGCCCGATGACGGTAGCCAGCTGATGCTGGTTTTCCGCCACATCGAGCAGGCCGCTGTTCACCCCGATTTTGTTCCCCGGCAAGGCAAAGGCGTTGGCGGCGTCATCCCGGAACACCAGTACCTCCCAGTTACCCCCGACCTCACGGGTAATTGCCCTGGCCACACACTGCACATAATTGCTGGTGACCACATCGCGATCGACCGGGGTGTCCTTCTGGATCTGCCGGAAGGCCTGCTCCCCCATCTGGTTCAGCTGACTCTCCGGCATGAGGGTCAGCTGGGAACGACCGGTTGGGGAAGTGGCGCAGGCATGGATCGCGACCAGGCAAATAATCATGAATGTCAGGCGCAGGTACATACGTGTCTCCTCATGGCTGCCCCGCACACCCCCTTCTCGCCAGCTTGAAGGCCATGACCGGGGGTGAGTAATGCAGACCGGGCCAGTGCGAAGGGCGGATGCAATATTTGCAGCAATGCAGTGATATCTCCTGAATACGCGGGAAAGGCGGAACAGGCACGCTGAGTATTGACGCTATATCAGAGACCCAGTGTCGTCACTTCCACCTTGTCCTTGAGTTGTTCGATTTCATCGCGGCCGAACAGTTCCGTGCCGGGATGACCCGCAGTTGCACTGCCGCAGATGACACCGAGATGCAGCATGGAGGTGACATCCTCACCAGCCGATGCCGCAGCCACCAGCCCTGCCAGCAGTGCATCGCCACAGCCAACGGTCGACTGTACATGCATTAGCGGTGCCGCGCAGTGGTAACTGTTGTCTGCATCGACAAGAATTGCGCCGTCGCTACCGAGCGAGATACAGACATGCCCGACCCCGCCCTGCTGCAGCTCGCGGGCCGCACCGGCAACCGCCTCCAGACTTTCCAGGCGCCGCATCGCTGTCATCTCCAGCACATAGCGGTTGAGACGCAGCAGGTACGGCTGCGCCTGCAACGCCTGCGCGAGTATCGGGCCATAGGCGTCCACCACTGCCTTGCCACCCTGCGCCTTGATCTGTTCCGCCAGCCGGCGGCGGTGCGTCTCCGGCACCCCGGGAGGAGTGGAACCGGTCAGCACACCAAAGCCACTGCCGCAGGCAGACAGAAAACAGCGGTCCATCTCATCCAGGATACCGGCAGGGATCTCGGGGCCGGAACTGTCGATCTCATACTGGGTCGCCGGCGACTTCTGTTGCACCGTACTGTTGACGCGGGTCTCCCCGCCGACACGGAAAACGCTGTGACTCTCCCCCAGGCGATCGCCTAGCAGGCGCAACAGCAGGTCACCGCTTTCGCCACCGACCGCACTGCAACAGCGAAATGCAGCGCCCAGCTCGGCAAGCGCCATGGCCACATTGATGCCATTGCCGCCGGGGTAGTAGCGGGTGCGGTCGGCGCGGACCTTGCGATCGGGCACCAGTTGCGACACCTCGTAGCTGATATCCACGGCCGGATTGATTGCCAGTACGGCAATGCTGGAATCGCGGCTATCGTTCATGGCTGCCTCGCACTCATAACAGTCCGTCCTTCAGAAACAGGCTGCGCCCCGTCATTTCCGGCGGGCGCGGCAGGCCCAGCAGGTCGAGAATGGTGGGGGCGATGTCCGCCAGGCCGCGGCCGGTCCCCAGGCGCACCGGCCCTGCCCCCATGACCAGCAGCGGCACCGGGTACTCGCTGTGCCGGGTATGGGGCTCGCCGGTATTGGGGTTGACCATCTCGTCGCAATTGCCGTGGTCTGCTGTCAGCAATATGCGCCAGCCGCGCTCCAGGCCCACACGGAAAACACGGTGGCTCTCGTTGTCGATGGTTTCCACGGCCCGGATGACGGCATCGCGATGCGCCGTGTGCCCGACCATGTCCGTATTGGCGAAGTTGGTGATAATGAAATCGTGGGCGCCACGCTCGATGGCGCCGATCAGCTCGTCGGCGACCTTCGCGGCGCTCATCCCGGGCTGCATGTCGTAGGTTGCCACCTCGGGTGACGGCACGATGATCCTCTCCTCGCCGGGAAAGGGCTGTTCACGGCCGCCGTTGAAGAAATAGGTGACATGCGGGTACTTCTCGGTCTCGGCACAGTGCAGCTGCCGCAGTCCCGCCTCACTGAGGATTTCCGCCAGCACCCGCTGCGGTGACTGCGGTGAAAACAACACCGGAAACGGGTAGCTGGCGTCGTATTCGGTCATGCATGCCAGACGCCGCTGAACGATACCGGCACGATCGAAGGCGTCAAACTCCGCCAGGCCGAATGCCGCCGCCAGCTGGCGGGCGCGGTCGCTGCGAAAGTTGCAAAACAGCACCGGCACATCCGGATCCATGCCCCGGTAGCCGCCGATCACGGTGGGCTGGATGAATTCGTCCCCTTCATCACGCGCATAGGCCGACTCGATGGCGGCACGCGGGGTTTGCGCGCTCAGCCCCTCGCCTCGCACCATGCAATTCCAGGCACGCCGGGTGCGATCCCAGTGTTTGGCGCGGTCCATGGCGCAATAGCGTCCACTGACCGTGGCAATGTATCCCGCACCCGCGCTGGCCAGTTTTTCCTCGAGCCGTTCGAGGAATTTCAGCGCGGCCCGCGGGGCTGTATCCCGGCCATCAGTTATCATGTGCAACACGGGCTCGACGCCGCTGTCCTGCAGCAGATCGAGCAGGCCGAACAGGTGCCTGATGTGGGAATGCACTCCGCCGTCCGACACCATGCCGACCAGGTGCAGGCAGCGGGCGCCCTGCAGCAAGTCCTGCCAGACCGGGTTGCCGGCCAGTGAGCCATCGTATATCGCGTTGATAATGCGCAGGAGTTCCTGCTCCAGGATACGTCCCGACCCCAGCGTCAGGTGACCCACCTCGGAATTGCCGAACTGTCCGTCCGGCAGGCCCACTGCCCTGCCGGAGGCCTGCAGCACGGTATGCGGCCAGCTGGAAAAATAATGGTCGAGATGCGGCGTGCGGGCCAGCGCCCAGGCATTGTGCGCCCGGCTCGGATTCAGGCCGAAGCCATCGAAAATAACCAGCAGGACAGGTCCCGATTTCATGCCGGTTTCCCTGGCCGGTCGTCTGACATCAGGCCGCGAACAGCAGGGCGAGAGATCGGATTAGCATGAATGGCACTTACTTAAATGATGTCGTCCCCATTGAACCCCAATTCGCCACGGAAGCACACAGAAAAACACGGAATATTCATTAACAATGTCGATATCTTCCGTGTGATTCCGTGGCTATTTACCGGGATCAGGACTTAAGTAAGTGCCATTGGGGTTAGCATGGCCTCATGTTACCGCAGTAATGGTCAGCCGTCGCGTTGGGCAGGGACTCGGGTAAACGGGCAGAGCACGACAGCCGGCGCTGCATTCCACGTACCGGGCGGATTACACGGTTTATGGTGATACCTGTCAGAAAAATACCGCTTGATCGTGTCAACAGTTTTTACAGATCGAGCATTTTCCTTGCCTGCCGGATAACTGGCAACCTGATAATCCCCTGCCCCGGAGTGTCTTGGCGACACTGGTGCGAATCTTGCGTATATTGCATTGAACATCGTTGAACCCGGGGGGCGGACTGATGTCACGACTGGTATTGTTCCTGGCCTACACCGACCTGGTGAAAACCGGCCCTGCGTCTCTGGGCTTCAGTGGCGATGACGCCCGCGGCATACCGCCCGAGGCCGATGTCACCATCGTCATTGAATTGAAGAACACATTGCCTTGCGTGCTCGACCTCAGCGCAGTCACCTCGGCCACGTTCAACTACGGTGAACTGTCCCTCGGGCTGGATGACCTGGACAGCTTCGAACTCGGTTTCAGTGCGCTGGGAGAAATCGAACGGCTGAACCATGTTTTCAGTCCTGCTGACACCCTGTCCTCGACCGGCATCACGGTCACCAGCAACCCGTCACAATCCATGATCAAGGGCACGGACAGGGCGACGGGTGAGAACTTCGTGTATTTCTACACCAGTTCAGAACTGACAGCCTCACGGGTCCCCGAGCATGCCACCCACACACTCTAGGGCACCTGTCCCTGGCCTGCCGACGGGATGCCGCCGACGCTTGCACCATGGACGGCAGACCTGCATGTCGAAGTGGCCGTGTCCGCAGAGTTTGAACAGGATGCAGCGGCTGACGCCCTCTTGCCTGCACTTCAGCGCCTCGCTGTGATACGGGCAATCGTGCTACTGCCCGGATCGCAGCGCCACCGGGTAATGGACGGCGACTTTCGGAGACAGGCCGGCATGATTGCCGCGGTATCCGGCGGCTCTCTGGCATCCCCGGCGCTGCTTGGCATAATTGCGGCCAGGACGGGCGGCGCGAGCACGACCCGGGGCAGGCTGGCTGGAACTACAGCATAAACACCACGCCGATCGCCGTTGCGAGCGTAGCCAGCAGACCGGGCAGGATGACCTTGCGCAGCACCGCCGAGCCCAGACCAAGCACGATGCCGCCCTTGACCAGGGTATTCGAGACGGTAGAAAAGATCGATATGCCCTGCCGCGTCTGCCATACGCCTCCCTGATACAGCCCCGGGTCAACTCCCGGCAGGATGGTTACCGCCAGTCACCGCCGGCCTTCAGGCCACCGAGGGCAGACCCGCCAGTGCCATGGCGATCTCGGCCTCGTCGTACTGCTGGTCGACCAGCTTGCCGTCCATGTAGTCGCGGTAGGCCTGCATGTCGAAGTGGCCGTGGCCGCAGAGATTGAACAGGATACAGCGGCCGGCGCCCTCCTCCCGGCACTTCAGCGCCTCGTCGATGGCGCCCTTGACGGCGTGGTTGGCCTCCGGCGCCGGCAGGATGCCCTCGGCGCGGGCGAACTGCAGCCCGGCCTCGAAGCAGGCCAGCTGCGGGTAGGCGCGCGGCCGGATGTAGCCAAGTTCCGTGATGTGGCTCAGCAACGGTGACATGCCGTGGTAGCGCAGACCGCCGGCATGGAAGCCCGGCGGCACGTAGCTCGAACCGAGGGTGTGCATCTTCACCAGCGGCGTCAGGTGGGCGGTATCGCCGAAGTCGTAGGCGTAGCGACCTTTCGTCAGCGTCGGGCAGGCGGCGGGTTCAACGGCGACGAACTGCGTTTCCGGCCCGCCACGCAGGCGCTTGCCAAGGAACGGGAAGGCGATGCCGGCAAAATTGCTGCCGCCGCCGGTGCAGCCGACCACCACGTCGGGGTAGTCATCGGCGAGTTCGAACTGGCGCAGCGCCTCCTGGCCGATGACCGTCTGGTGCAGCAGGACATGGTTCAGCACACTGCCCAGCGCATACTTGCTGTCATCCGACTGCACCGCCCGTTCCACCGCCTCGCTGATGGCGATGCCGAGGCTGCCGGTACTGTCCGGATGGTCCTGCAGGATCGCACGCCCCGCGGCGGTCAGCTCGCTGGGGCTGGCGATGCACTTCGCACCGAAGCTCTCCATGAAGCTGCGGCGGTAGGGCTTCTGCTCGAAGCTCACCTTGACCATGAAGACCTCGACCTCCAGCCCGAAGAAGGCCCCGGCGATCGCCAGCGCCGAGCCCCACTGCCCGGCCCCGGTCTCGGTGACAATGCGCCGGATGCCTTCCTGCCTGTTGTAGAAGGCCTGCGGGATCGCCGTGTTCGGCTTGTGGCTGCCGGCGGGGCTGGTGCCCTCGTACTTGTAGTAGATGCGCGCCGGCGTATCCAGCGCCTGTTCCAGGCGACGCGCCCGGTACAGCGGCGTCGGCCGCCACTGCCGGTAGACATCGCGCACCGGCCCGGGGATGTCGATCTCGCGCTGCGTGCTGACCTCCTGCTCGATCACCGCCATGGGGAAAATCGGCGCGAGATCGTCCGGACCGACCGGCTGCTGCGTACCCGGATGCAGCACCGCCGGCGGTGGACTCGGCAGGTCGGCCACGATGTTGTACCAGGACCGGGGGATGTCCCGCTCGTCGAGGGTGTACTTGATGGAATCGGACATAATGCCCCTCCGGATCGTGTCGCGACATGGTTGCCGCTGTTGTCATTGCCGTGCATGTGCACTGCCCCTGCCACCCAGTATAACGCCGCGGGACGTGCCGGGTGGCAGGCCCGTCAGCCAACGCCCTCCAGCGCCACGTCGGGCCCCGGTGCATCGCGAAACTGCAGCGCGGCCAGCCGCGCATACAGGCCGTCCTCGCCGACGAGTTCCTCGTGGCGGCCGCTGGCGATGAGGCGCCCCCGGTCCATGACCAGGATGCGGTCTGCCATGCGCACGGTGGCCAGCCGGTGGGCAATGATCAGCGTGCTGCGGTTTCGCATCAGCCCCTCCAGCGCCTGCTGCACGAGGCGCTCGCTCTCGGCGTCCAGCGAACTGGTCGCCTCGTCCAGCAGCAGCAGCGCCGGGTCACGCAGGATGGCGCGGGCGATGGCGATACGCTGGCGCTGTCCGCCCGACAGGCGGACACCGCGCTCGCCGAGAAAGGTGTCAAAGCCCTCGGGCAGCTGGTCGAGGAATTCCGCGGCATGCGCCGCCTCGGCCGCCCGGCGTACCGCCGCATCGGCAACACCGGTGTGACCGTAACGGATATTCTCCCAGGCATCGGCGCCGAAGATGACCGGGTCCTGCGGCACCAGCGCGATACGCTGGCGCAGATCACGCGGATCGACCATGCGCAGGTCGACGCCGTCGAACAGGACCTCGCCGGCATCCGGGTCGTAGAAGCGCAGCAGCAGCTGCAGCACGGTGGACTTCCCCGCCCCCGAGGGACCTACCAGTGCCACCCGGCTGCCCGGCTGCAGCTCGAGGTCGAGGTCACTGAGCGCCGCCGTGGCCGGCCGCGACGGGTAATGAAAGCTGACGTCGCGAAACACCACGGCACCGCGCGCCGGTTCGGGCAAGGCCACCGGACTGGCCGGCGGGCGGATCCCCGGTCTGGTGTTCAGCAGTTCCAGCAGGCGCTCGGTGGCGCCGGCGGCGCGCAGCAGGTCGCCGGCCACCTCGCTCAGCGCACCGACCGAGGCGGCAACCAGCACGGCATAGAAGACAAAGGCCGACAGTTGCCCGCCGCTGATGCGCCCGGCCAGCACATCATGACCGCCCACCCACAGGACGATGCTGATGGCGCCGAAGGTGAACAGCATGACCAGGGCGGTCAACAGCGCACTGATGCGGCTGCGCCGGATGGCCGCACCGAACGCGGCCTCCACCCGCCCGCCATAGCGCTCGCTGTCGATGTGCTCGTGGCAGAAGGCCTGCACGGTACGGATACCGTAGAGCACCTCGTCCACGTAGGCGCCGATATCGGCAATGCGGTCCTGGCTGGTGCGCGACAGGCGCCGCACCCGGTGCCCGAGCAGCCACAGCGGCAGGACAATGCCCGGCACGCCCAGCAGCACCAGCAGCGCCAGCTTGGTACTGGTGATGGCCAGCATCACCAGGCCACCACTGATCAACAGCAGATTGCGCACGGCGATCGCCAGCGTCGAGCCCACCAGCACCTGCAACAGCGAGGTATCCGTGGTCAGCCGGGAGATGACCTCGCCGGTGCGTGTCACCTCGAACCAGGCCGGCTCCAGTGCCAGCACGCGGGCAAACACGGCCTTGCGGATATCGGCAACGACCCGTTCGCCGATCCAGGTAACCAGGTAGACGCGCGCCGCGACCGAGATGGCCATCACCGTCACGACCGCCAGGAACAGCAGCAACGCCTGGTTCAGCGCCGCCTCCGAGCCGCTGCCGAGACCGTGATCCACCACCCGCTGCAGCACCACACCGAAACCCAGCACACTGGCGGCGGCAATGACCAGCGCCACGGCGGCAGCTGCCAGCACCAGCCGGTAGGGGCGCAGGAAGCCGAACAACTGCAGCAGCACCCGCAAGTTGCGACTGCCGCTACGCTGTTCGTTGACGCTGGGTCGGCGGGCCATGCCTCAGTGTACCCCGGATATGCAGGATACGGCCGGCAGGAAGGCTCCTTTCAAACGGATCACCGCGGGACAGGGGCCGCCCCGGCAAGCGACAGCCCGAACCGGGTCTCATGTGTCACGGGAGCGGCCCGTACGACCTCAAGGCATGCCCCGAGCGAAGGTGCCGTGAACTGCCAGGTGCCGGTCACTGATCACCCGCACCGACAGCCCGCCCAGACCGGCTGCGGCAAGCTGCATCCCGACCTCCCTTGGCGTGAACGCGGCGCACAGGGAGTTGTAGAAGTCCCGACGCAGAATGTCGGGCTCCCCGGCGGTGTAATCCTCGACCAGGCGCCGGGCCACGTCGGTACTCTGCGGCCGCCGCAGGTCCACGACATAGATGCACGTGCCCGTGTCCGCATACGAGGCGATGGTCTCCCACAGCACCTGCGGCCGGTGCAGGTGATGCAGCAGGCTGTTGCTGATGATCGCCGCATAGTGCACGGCGGGAATCGGCGCAGCGGGAATCGATCCCTCGACAAAGGCGACGCGATCGCCCGCGGGATCGTCTGCCCTGCGCCGCCTGGCCAGCCGGATCATGGCCGCCGAGCCGTCCACACCGGTGACCGTGCACGCCGGGTAGCGCGCGGCAAAGCGCAAGCTGATGTCCCCGGGCCCGCAACCGAGATCGAGGATGCGTCCCGCGACCCGGGCATCCGGAAAACACGCGTCAAAGGCCGCCACGATGCGGCTGTGCGCCTCGTCAAAGTCTGCCGCCGCATAGGCCTCGGCCTGGACCGGGTCATCCATCAACTCGGGTTCGGGGATGCGTTGCATGCCAGCACCTGTCTGTCTCAGCCCGCCGGCCCGGTGGTCATTTCCACCAGCCCTTGCGGTTTTTCCGGCTGCCGCCCTGCTCCTGCAGCTGCCGGTAAAGCGCCTTTTCCGCCTTGCCGGGATGCTCCGGCACGTGGACCGACAGGCGCAGGTTGAGGTCGCCGCGGCCATAGCCGCCGAATTTCACCAGCCCCTTGCCGCGCAGGCGCAGGATCTCGCCGGGCTGGGTACCATGCGGCACCTTGACATCCAGCAGGCCATCGAGGGAATCGATCTTCAGGGTCGTGCCGAGCACCGCATCGGCTATTTCCAGGGTTTCCGTCCGCCACAGGTCTGCCCCCTGGCGGACGAAACGCGCGTCCGGCGCCGTGTGCACGACGACATAAAGGTCACCGGTTTCGCCGCCCGCCTCTTCACTGGGCAGACCATGCCCCGGAATACGCAGTGCCATGCCTTCCTCGACACCCGGCGGGATCGTGACCTTCAGCTTGTCGTCCGTCTGCTGCCTGCCGTTACCGCCGCACTGCCTGCAGGGGTGGTCGATGAACACCCCCTGGCCGTGGCACACGGGACAGGTGGTGATCTGCTGGAAGCGGATGGTGCCCTGCTCCTTGCTTTCATCCCGCGTGGTGACCTGACGACCGCTGCCGCCGCAGGCTTCACAGTTGCGTGGCTCGGTTCCCGGTTCCACGCCGCTGCCCTTACAAGCGGTACAGAGCACCGGTCGGCTGAAGTGCACCATCTCCTCGCCGCCCTCGTTGACCTTCTCCAGCGGAATAACCAGCTTGACCTCCATATCACGGCCGCGCACCGGCCCGGCGCGGCGGCGGTGCCTGCCGAACAGGTCGCCAAACAGGCCGCCGCCGAGGTCGACGCCAAACCCCGCGCCGCCGAAGATGTCCTCGAAATTGATGCCGGCGAAGAGGTCCTCGGCGGAGAAACCGGCGACCCCCGCGAAGCCGTGCGAATCATAGTCGGCGCGTTTGCGGGGATCGGAGAGAATGGCATAGGCCTCGGCAATCTCCTTGAACCTTGCCTCGGCATCGGCCGACTTGTTGCGGTCCGGGTGATATTTCATCGCGAGCTTGCGAAAGGCCTCCTTGATCGCCCTCGCATCCGCATCGCGCGCTAGGCCCAGCACCTCGTAGTAATCACGCTGTTCGTGTGCCATGCATCCGCATCAGCTGCTTTCTTCGTAATCGGCATCGACCACGCGGCCGCGCTCCCCGGAACCCGATGGTTTTTCCCCGACGCCTGCGCCGCTGGTGTCCGGATACGGGTGAGGCGCGTAGGCGCCCGACTTCGGCGCCTCGGGGCTCTGTGAGTACAGCGCCACGCCGGCATCGCGCAGCACCTCCTCCAGCTCCTTGCTGCGCTGCTCCGCCAGCTCGGCGTCGCCCTGCTGCAGGGCCTCCCGCGTGCTGTGCATGACCGTCTGCAAGCGGTTGCGCATGTCCCCGGTGAGCTTGTCGCTGTAATCGGCCAGCATCCGCTCCGCCTGGTAGCACAGGGAATCCGCCGCGTTGAGTTTCTCGGCCTTCTCGCGGCGTTTTGCGTCATCCTCCGCATAGCGCTCGGCCTCGTCGACCATGCGCTGTTTTTCATCTTCCGAGAGCCGCGTGGATCCGCTGATGCTGATCGACTGCTCCCTGCCCGTCGCCTGGTCCCTGGCCGTGACATTGAGGATACCGTTGGCATCGATATCGAAGGTCACGTCGATCTTGGGCACGCCGCGTGGTGCCGGCGGCAGGCCCTCGAGGTTGAATTCACCCAGGCTGGTGTTGTCTCGCGCCATGGGACGCTCCCCCTGGTAGACATGCACGGTCACCGAGGTCTGCATGTCCGCTGCCGTGGTGAAGGTCTCGGTGTGTTTGATCGGGATGGGCGTGTTGCGCGCAATCAGCGAGGTGGCCACCCCGCCGAGGGTCTCGACCCCCAGGGTGAGCGGCGTGACATCGACCAGGACGATATCGCCCACCTCACCGCTGAGCACGCCGGCCTGGATCGCCGCGCCGCTGGCAACGCACTCCATCGGGTCGACGCCCATCTCCGCCTTGCGACCGAACAGTTCCTCGAAGAACTGCCGCACCACCGGCATGCGGGTCGGGCCACCGACAAAGACGATCCTGTCGACATCCCCCGCGCTGGCGCCGGCATCGTGCAGCGCCTGGTCAATCGGCCCGCGGCAGCGCTCGACCACTTCCCGCACCTGCCGCTCGAGTTCGGCGCGGGACAGCGTCACCTCCAGGTGCTTCGGCTCGCCGGCCACCGCCGCCAGGTACGGCAGGCTGATGTTCGTGTTGATGCTGGTCGAGAGCTCGATCTTGGCGATCTCCGCCGCTTCCCGGAGCCGGGCCAGGGCCTTTGGATCGCTGTGAACGTCCACACCGGTTTCCGTGTAGAAGCGCCCGGCAAGGTGGTCGACCAGTTTCTGGTCCATGTCGGAACCGCCCAGGCGGGTGTCGCCGCTGGTGGCCTTGACCTCGAAGACCCCCTTGCCGAATTCCATAATGGTGACATCCAGCGTGCCGCCGCCGAAATCGACGACGGCGATCCGCAACTCCTCGTCCACCCGGTCCAGGCCGTAGGCCAGGGAGGCCGCGGTCGGCTCGTTCACCAGGCGCGCGACCTCGATGCCGGCAATGCGGCAGGCGTCCTTGGTGGCGCTGCGCTGGTTGTCGTCGAAGTAGGCCGGGACGGTGACCACCGCCTTCTCTACCGGTTCCCCGAGAAACGCCTCGGCGTCACGCTTGATCTTCTGCAACAGGAAGGCGGAGAGCTGCTCCGGGGAAAACGCCTGGCCGTGCAGCCGGATCCTGTCGCGCGTACCCATGCTGCGTTTGAAACCGGTTGCGGTGCCCTCGGCATTGACGGCGGCCTGGCGGCGCGCCGGTTCGCCGATCAGGGTCTGCCCGTCTGCCGTGATCGCCACGTAGCTGGGGAAGGCCTTGCCGCCCAGGCTGATGCCCTCGGCGCTGGGGATGATGACCGGCCGCCCGCCCCGCAGCACGGCGGCTGCCGAGTTCGACGTGCCCAGATCGATGCCTATGACGGCCATGTGCCCCTCCCTGTCGGTTGTATGCGACACGCTACGTTCTGTAAATCCATTATTGGATAGAAGCGCCCTGTCCACAAGGCAGCGCCCGCAAACCCGCCGGCATGCCGCAGCGGCCCGGGACAGCGCCCGGTGGGGGTCCCGTGTAGCCGCGCCCATGGGAGGGCGCCCGGGTCGACGTCAGGGCCCGGCCTTGATGCAGCTGTCAGGGCGCCAGTCGCTCGATACGCCAGCCGCTGTCGACAGTCTCGTCGCGGCGGTAGAGGAAGCGGTCATGCAGGCGGTTGTCGCGCGCCTGCCAGAACTCGATGGTGGACGGTCGCACCCGGAAACCGCCCCAGAACGCCGGCAGCGGCACCTCGTGCTCGTGCAGCTTGCGTTTCATCTCCTCCACCTTGGCGTCCAGCAGGGAACGCGAGGTGATGACCTGGCTCTGCGGCGAGGCCCAGGCGCCGATCTGGCTGCCGCGCGGGCGCGTGGCGAAATAGCTTGCCGACTCGGTAAAGGACACCCGCTTCGCCTCGCCGGTGACCTTCACCTCCCAGCCCAGCGCAAACCACGGAAACGACAGCGCCACCTTCGGATTATGTGCAATGTGCCTCGCCTTGCGGCTCTCGTAGTTGGTGAAGAACACGAAGCCGCGTTCGTCGTAGGTCTTCAGCAGCACGGTCCGCACCCAGGGCTGGCCGTGCTCGTCGAGCGTGGCCACGCTCATGGCATTCGGCTCGGGTATGCCCGACTCGATGGCCAGTGTGAAACGCTTCTCGAACTCCCGGTACGGGTCCGGGTCCATGTCCGCCCGCTTCAGGCCGGTTGCCATCCCCTCGTCCCTGATTTCTTCTGCGCGTGTTTTCATGGTTCAGTTACGGCTGCCCCTGTGTCCTGATGCATTGATGCAAGGCAGGCGCGAATTGAGTCGCGATTGCTTTCTGCTGGCCGGGAATAATCGCGACCAAATTCGCGCCTGCGGATGTTCGCATGACCGCCCGCCGCTAGGCCTTTTTCTCCACCTTCAGCAGCACGCCATCGACCCCCACCACGGTGATCGTTACTCCGGCAGGCATATCATCGCCGACGATACGCCAGGTGCTGTCGTCCACATGCAGGCTGCCCATGCCATTGACGATGGGCTCGCCCAGCGTGAAGCTGCGGCCGATGTACTGCCGGCTTCTGCGGTTCAGTTCCGGCTGGTCCGTCCTGGCCGGGTGTTTTCTCTGGTAACCGCGAAAGGCCACTATGGTCGCAACAGAAAGCACGGAGAAGACAAGCAGCTGGATTTTCCAGCCCATCCCGGGATACACGAGCATGGCGAAGCCGACGACCGCCGCCGACACGACCAGCCAGAGGAAGAAGAATCCCGAGACAAAGGCCTCGAGCAGCAGGAACGTGCCGCCCAGTATCCACCAGTGCCAGTAGTCGAGGGTAAAATCCAGCGCCTCCATCAGGTCTGCTCCTGCTTGCTGAATGCCGCTTTCGCGATTTCGGATATACCGGCGACCGAGCCGATGACACTGCTGGCCTCCAGCGGCATCAGCACCAGTTTCTGGTTGCCGGCAATACCGATCGACTTCAGCGCATCGACATATTGCTGCGCGACGAAGTAATTGATGGCATTGATGTCACCGGCGCTGATGGCCTCGGACACCATCCGGGTGGCATTCGACTCGGCCTCCGCCTCGCGCTCCCTGGCCTCGGCGTCGCGGAAGGCGGCCTCGCGCCGGCCCTCCGCCTCCAGGATCACGGCGCGCTTCTCCCCCTCCGCCTGCAGGATCTCCGACTGCCGCTTGCCCTCCGCCTCGAGGATGGCGGCACGCTTGTCACGCTCGGCCTTCATCTGGCGGGCCATGGAATCGACCAGGTCCTGCGGTGGCTGGATGTCCTTGATCTCGATGCGGGTGACCTTCACCCCCCAGGGGGTGGACGCCGCATCGACCACCTCGAGCAGCCTGGCATTGATGACATCGCGCTGTGACAGCAGTTCGTCGAGATCCATGCTGCCCATCACGGTACGGATATTGGTCATGGTGAGGTTGTTGATGGCGCGCTCCAGGTCGTTCACCTCGTAGGCCGCCCTTGCCGCATCGATGATCTGGAAGAAAACCACGCCGTCGGCCCGCACCATGGCGTTGTCCTTGGTAATGACCTCCTGGCTGTCGATATCGAGCACGGTCTCCATCATGTTGAGCTTATTGCCGATCTGGTCGATGTACGGGATGATCAGATTGAGGCCCGGGGCCAGAGTCCGCTGATAACGGCCGAAGCGTTCGACCGGCCATTCATATCCCTGCGGCACCGACTTGACGCCCATCCAGACAGTGACGATACCCAGTGCCAGAATGACCAGTACGAAGATTGATACATTGTCCATTGTCGCTCCTCTAGTGTGTACCCATACCAGCGTTGACCCCGCGAAAAATTTCCAGCAGTGCACTCCGGATCAACGGCAACACGCGGCCAGCCGCCCCGGCCCGCCTATTGAAACAGAATCGGCAAGGAGAACGAAGGCCGGCTCGTCAGCACGCACCGACCCCTCGAAAACCCCGCCAGAGCGCCTGCCGTCAATCGCACCGGACCGCGAACACGCGGCATCAGCGGCACCCTGAACACCGCGCCGGGCGAGCCAATCCGATGTCCGGCGTCAACGCGATTCTTGAGAAATATTATAAGGTTTATAATTTATCTAACTGTTTTATATGTTGATATATCGAACTACTTGTACTTGTGGCCAATTGCCATACGGCCGACATTCTCCCAATCTGTTAATGTATGGATCCGCGGCACAGCCGGTCACTGCCGTAACAAGGACAGCAACCTGACCTCCCCGCAGGATGAATGGACGGCCAATCCGGTCAAACAAGAACGGCAACAACAATGAGACACACTCTGAATATCATACTGTTCACCGACCGCATCGGTGAGGTACGCAGTTTCGAAATCAATCCGCGGCGTGCCGTGCAACTTGCCCTGCTTGTGTTTCTCATGCTGGGCGGGGCCATTCTCTATGGCGGCTTTCGCCTTGGCATCATCACCGAGTCCAGCAGCCGGCTTGCCGAAGTCGATTCCTTGCAGGAACTCGCCCGCCAGCAGCAGTCAGACCTCCATACCGCCAGGGACAGCGCCCGCGACAACCTGGACGCACTCACGCTGCGCCTTGGCCGGATGCAGGCACAGATGCTGCGACTGGATGCACTGGGGGAGCGACTTGTGGAACAGGCCGATCTCGATGCCGCGGAATTCGACTTCAACATCGCACCCCCCGTGGGAGGACCCCGTGATGCAACGCAACTGACCGCCACCAGCGTACCGGATTTCCTCGGCATGCTGGATGAACTGGATGCCACCATGGCAGACCGCCAGTACAAACTGGCGGTTCTCGAACAGCTGCTCCGGCACCGGCAGTTGCATGATCGCGTCATGCCTTCCGGCAATGCGGTCGAAAACGGCCACCTGTCCTCAAAATTCGGTTCGCGTATCGACCCGTTTTCCGGCAAGCAGGAACACCACAAGGGCATCGACATTGCCGGCAAGGCAGGCAGCGACGTCCTGGCGCTGGGCGACGGCGTGGTGATCTGGTCGGGCAAGCGCAACGGCTACGGCAACCTGGTCGAGATCGATCATGGCAAGGGCTATATCACCCGCTACGGCCATAACAGGGAACCGCTGGTACAGGCCGGCGATACCGTCCGGAAGGGACAGGCGGTCGCCCTGATGGGCTCCACCGGCCGCTCGACCGGCCCGCATGTGCACATCGAGGTCCTGCGCGACGGCAAGCAGGTCAACCCGGCGAAATACCTGAGCACCCGCTAGTCGCGACAGCCCCCGCATAGCACCTTCAGCCGCCCCCTCCCGAAGACCGCGACCTTCCCCGCGGGCAGGCCCCGTTCCACCTGCAGGAATTGCAAATATCTGCAAACAGGCCATAACACCCCTGGTCCGGGCACCAGGGACGACAACAGGGTTTATTGAAGCCCACGCGAACCGTGCGTACCATGCCGTTTGTATTCTGTCTTCTAACGCCTGATCCGCCATATCATCGAGGACACATGACATCATGAATTCCATGCAAAGAGCACAGCAGGGTATTTCCGCCATTGGCCTCGTCATCATCCTGGCGATCATTGGCGCAGGCGCCTACATCGGCCTGCAATACATCCCGCAGTACATCGAGGCCGGCACCGTGGACTCCATCCTTGCCAATCTCGAAAAGTCCCGGGAGGAAACACCCTTCAGCAGTGCCGCTGATGTCAGCAAGATGATCAACAAGCAGCTGAACCTGAACCAGATGGAAGACCTGAGGGACAGCTTCAAGGTGACGCAGGACGGCGAGGCCTACATCGTCAAGGTGAGCTACGAGAGAGAACTCAACCTGATCTACGGAAAGAAACCCATGCCCTACGAGAGAACCCTCACCCTGGAATAGCAAGGACCGGGGCCGGTTCCGTACCACGGCAGCCTGCCCGCCGCCATGCCACGCATCACACTCGTCCTACTGCTTCTTGTTGCGCAACTCGCCGTCATAACGGGGGCGTACGCCGCAGCGCCGGTCCATATCACCGCCGGGCCGATGCCCGGACACAGCGCCATGCGCGCCGTCACCCTCTGGGTGCAGTTCTCCGGGCCGGCGGATGTGCGGATAGACTACTGGCCTGACGGCCTGCCGGCAGAGATCCGGTCAAGCACAGCTGTAGCGACGTCGGCAAAGACACAGAACGCGATACACTTCGAGCTGACCGGTCTCGAGCCAGGCACGCGCTATGCCTACCATGTTGTCGCCGATGGCAAGGTCCTGACAACCGGCGAGACGCTTTACTTTCGCACCCAGCCGCTCTGGCAATGGCGCAGCGATCCACCGCCCTTTCGGCTGCTTGCCGGCTCCTGTGCCTACATCAACGAGCCTGACTATGACCGGCCCGGAAAGCCCTACGGCGAGCGCTACGACATCTTCGAGACCATGGCGGCGCAATCACCGGACATGATGCTGTGGCTCGGCG
Source organism: Gammaproteobacteria bacterium (assembly GCA_041552135.1). GTDB lineage: Bacteria > Pseudomonadota > Gammaproteobacteria > UBA9214 > UBA9214 > SZUA-186. The sequence continues at coordinate 1,083 of JBFELL010000040.1, read as the reverse complement.
ACAATGTTTACCTGCGCGAGGCGGACTATGACAGCCGCTGGGGCATGGCCGAGCGCTACCGCCACACGCGCGCACTGCCCGAGTTGCAGCCGCTGCTGCGCTCGACGCATCATTACGCCATCTGGGACGACCACGACTATGGCCACGACAACGCCAGCCGCAGCTTCGTCTTCGCCGATACCAGCCGGGAACTGTTCCGGCGCTACTGGGCAAATCCGGCTTACGGCCTGCACGGTTCTGGCGGGATATTCACCAAGACGGTCTTTCACGATGTGGATTTCTTCCTGCTCGATACCCGCACCTGGCGGGATAACGACCGTACCCCGAACGGCCCGGACAAGACCCTGCTTGGAGAGGTGCAGCTGGCATGGCTGAAAGACGCCCTGCTGGCCTCGAAGGCCCCGTTCAAGATCATCGCCAGCAGCAGCCAGCTGCTCAATGACATCACCGGCAAGGAGGCCTGGACCCACTTCCCGGATGAGCGCTCTGACTTCCTCGCCTGGCTGGAAGAAACCGGCATCGAGGGCGTGCTGCTGCTCAGTGGCGACACCCACTACTCGGCCCTGTTCCGCTTGCCCCGTGACCGCAGCTACCCGTTGTATGAACTGACCTGCTCGCCACTGACCTCCGGACCGCACCAGCGCGGCTTCGGCCGGGCGAACCCGCGCCTGGTGCCGGGAACCTATGTCGCCGAGCGCAACTTCTGCCAGCTGGACATCAGCGGACCGAAGAGCGAGCGCACACTGCAGCTGTCGGTAATCAATGCCGACGGTGTAACACAGTGGACACGCGACATCCGCGCCCGCGAGCTGGTATCACGCCCGCCCCCTGCGACGCCGTGAAATACTACATATGGCTGGATGCAGCCGAACGGCCGCTCTCCCGCGCCTGGCGCTACGACGACGAGACCGAGCGCATGGCCGAAGAGCCGCACCCGCCGGCGGACGGCGCCGTGCTTCGCGCCGGCACCCGGGAGCAACTCATCGAGCGCTTCGGCCTGTGTGATGCGGACTTTGCCGACTGACCCTGGCCAAAGGGGACAGATTTATTTGGCAAGGCCAAATAAATCTGTCCCCGTTGGCT
>JBFELL010000039.1:0-18469 GCA_041552135.1 Gammaproteobacteria bacterium | reverse complement strand
GGCGGCCCCATCAAGCGCCCGTCCGACGGCAAGGAAGTCGGCAAAGTCGTGTTCGTCCAGTGCGCCGGCCAGCGCAGCCAGAAAGAAGGCCACCTGCCCTACTGTTCCGGTCACTGCTGCCTGACATCCGTCAAGCAGGCCATGTACTTCAAGGACCGGAACCCGCAGATCGACACCAACATCATCTACTCCGACATGCGCACCCCGGGTGCCGGCGGTGAGGACTTCTATCGCAGCGGCCAGCAGAAGGGCATCACCTTCACCAAGGGCAGCGTGAGCGAGGTCACGGCCGGCGGCAACGGCCTGACGGTCAACTTCAGGGACCTGATCCTGGACCAGGACGTTAGCGATAACGCCGACCTCGTGGTGCTGGCCACCGGCCAGATCCCGAACTCCGGTGTCGATATCGACCTGCCGATTACGGAAGATGAAGACGAGGCTGAGGGTGCGCAAGACGCTGCCCCGGAAGTCAAGGTCGAATCCATCCTTAACCTGACCTACCGCCAGGGCCCGGACCTGCCGCACCTGAAGTACGGCTTCAACGATTCGCACTTCATCTGCTTCCCGTATGAAACCCGCCGCACCGGCATCTACTCCGCCGGCCCGGTACGCCGCCCGATGGACATGGCCCAGGCCAGGGAAGACGCGACCGGCGCCGCCCTCAAGGCCATACAGGCACTGGAAAACGCCAAGCTCGGCCGCGCCGCGCACCCGCGTTCCGGCGACCTGTCATACCCGAGCTTCCGCAAGGAAGGCTGCACCCAGTGCAAGCGCTGTACGGTGGAATGCCCGTTCGGCGCCATTGACGAGGACGAGGAGCGCTACCCGCAGTTCAACGAGGCGCGCTGCCGGCGTTGCGGTACCTGCATGGGCGCCTGCCCGGTGCGCGTGATCTCCTTCGAAAACTACTCGGTGGAGACCGTCGGCCAGCAGCTGAAGAACATCGATATCCCGGACGAGTTCGACGAGAAGCCGCGCATCCTGGTGCTGGCCTGCGAAAACGACGCCTACCCGGCGCTCGACATGGCCGCACAGAATGGCAACCATTATTCGCCATTCGCCCGCGTCGTTCCGGTCCGTTGCCTTGGTTCGGTCAACACCATATGGATAACCGATGCACTCAACAGCGGTTATGACGGCATCATCCTGATGGGTTGCCAGAAGGGTGAAAACTACCAGTGTCACTTTGTGAAGGGTTCCGAGATCGCTCATATCCGCATGAGCAAGATCGATGACACGCTGCAATCGCTGAGCCTCGAGGAGGATCGCGTCGCAACCTACGAGGTCGCGATCACCGATATCGAGCGGGCGCCGCAACTGATTAATGACATGGCCGAGACCGTTGAAAGAGTCGGTATGAGCCCCTTCAAGTTCTAGGAGAAAATCATGACTGATGCAAATCAACAAATGGTCGAACAGTACCGCAACAATTTTCTCCGCGAAGTGGAGGAGAATGTCGAGGAAGGCGAATGGGTGAAGATGTGCATGCAGTGCGGCGTGTGCTCCGGCTCCTGCCCGCTGGGCCCGCACTGGGACCACCCGCCGCAGGAACTGTTCATGATGATCCGCGCCGGCAAGCGTGATGAAGTGCTGGAGTCCTCTTCCATGTGGATGTGCACCTCCTGCTACAATTGCATCGTGCGCTGTCCTCGAGAGCTGCCGATCACCCACATCATGCACGGCCTGGCGCACTACGCGAAGCGTCTCGGCATAGCGCCGAAGAACCAGCCGACCCACAAGTTTGCGCAGCTGTTCTGGGACAACCTCACCAGGACCGGCCGCGTCAACGAACTGAAGCTGGGACTGGCACTGTACTTCATGAACGGCATCGGCGAGGGCATCAAGACCTCGCTGAAGATGCAGGACGTCGGTCTGGGCATGCTGAAGACCAGGCGACTCAGCCCGATGGAACTGCTCGGCGGCCACAAGTGCAAGGACGCCGGCGGACTGAAAAAGATCCTGAAAAAGGCGGAAGAACTCGAAGCTGCCCGTATCCCCGTCGCGGGCAAGTGAGGTAACAGATCATGGCGAAGAAATCCTACTCATTCTACCCCGGCTGTTCCTCGCAGAAGGCAGCCTCGGCCTCCAACTACACGGTCTCCGTGGACTCGATGTGCGATGTGCTGGATATCGAGCTGAACGAGATCCCGGACTGGAACTGCTGCTCGGCCTCCATCGGTTACGCCGGCGGCGGTGAACTGCCGCGTCTCGCGCTCTCCGCGCGCAACATGGCGCTGTCCGAGCAGGCGCATCCCGACCAGGACATCGTCGCCACCTGCGCGGCCTGCTGGCTGGCCACCAAGGAGACGCAGGAACGCCTGCATGACGACGACAAGCTGATGGCGGAAACCAACCAGGCACTGGCCGAGGCCGGCCTCAAGGTCGAGGCCAACCAGAAGGTCCGTCACATGGTGGAGGTGCTGATCGAGGACTTCGGCTACGACGAGCTCGGCTCGCACGTGAAGAAGCCGCTGGACGGCGTCAAGATCGCCGGCTACGTCGGCTGCCAGACCAACCGCCCCTTCGGCATCGACGGCGAGTCCTACGAGAACCCGAAATACCTCGACAAGCTGGTCGAGACCATGGGTGCCGAGCCGGTCGAGAACTACGACAAGAAGGTGTCCTGCTGCGGCGGCGCGCTTGCGTTCTCCGAGCCGGAGAAGAGCCAGGCACTGATCAAGGACATCATCGAGTCCGCCTACGACGGCGGTGCCGACATGATCGTCACCCCCTGCCCGGTCTGCCAGATGAACGTCGAGGTCTACCAGAACCACATCAACCAGAAGTACAAGACCAACTTCAAGATGCCGGTCGTGTACTACTCGACCCTGATGAGCGTCGCCTACGGCAAGAGCGGCAAGGAAGCCGGCCTCGACGGCCAGGTCATCAAGGCCAGGCAGCTCGAGGAGATCGCCTCGAAGTAGCCGCCAAAAGGGGGACAGATTTCTAAATCTGTCGCCGTTGCCATACGAAAGCCCCTCATCCGGGGGGCTTTTTTCTGCCTGTTTGGAACCGCCGGAAAAACTGCTTATATTAGGGGCAACCCAGAGAAGCACTCCGGAGGTGACCGGCATGACCGACACGCTCGACCCGATTCTGCTGAATTTCTTCTACGCCGCGCTCGGCGGGCTGATGACCCTGGTCTTCATGTGGCTCGGCTGCACCCTGTTCAACCGCATCGTCTGCAATTTCGATATCGGCGAGGAACTCGCAAAGGGTAACCAGGCGGTCGGCATGATGGTCATGGGCATGTTCATCGGCATCGGTATCGGCATCGGCCTGGTCATCGGCATGGGCCTCAACTAGCCATGCACTATCCCGTGCTGGCACTTCTGGTCTGCACCGTGGCGGCCGCGGCCGGCCAGGCCGCGAACGGCCAGAAACAGAAGGTCGGCGACTGGACGGACAAGTACGACACGCATTTCAGGAAATACGCCAAGCACTATTTCGGCCCGGGCTTCGACTGGCGCTGGTTCAAGGCACAGGCCGTCGCGGAATCCGGCCTGAAGCCCCGGGCAAGAAGCAAGTCCGGCGCCCGCGGCATTATGCAGATCCTGCCAAGCACCTACCGGGAGATCCAGAACAAGAACCCCCACTTCAAGGACATGGACTCGCCGCGCTGGAATATCGCCGCCGGCATCTATTACGACCGCCTGCTCTACACGCGCTGGGTATCGCCGCCGCCCGGCGAGGAGCGGCTGTACTTTGCCTTCGGCAGCTACAATGCCGGCTACACACGCATCAAGAATACCTTTCAGCGCCTAGACCCGCCGGATGCGGCATGGGAACATGTCGAATATCATGTGCCCGGCCAGACACGCCATTATGTCAGGCGCATCCGGGGACTGATGGGCCAGGGCGCATCCGGATAACGCCCCGGCCGGTCACTGGCCAGATATCTGTCAGTCAACAGGGGGGGAGATGATAATGCTCGATCAACTCAGAAATGATGCGGCAGGCAAACTGGTATTGCGCCTGACGGTTGGTGGCCTGATGCTGTTCCACGGCGTCAGCAAGCTGATGCATTCGGGTTCTATCGACTTCATTGGCGGCAAGCTTGCCGAGTCCGGTCTGCCGGCCATGCTGGCCTACGGTGTCTATGTGGGCGAAATCATCGCCCCGCTGATGGTCATTCTCGGCATATTCTCCCGTATTGGCGGGTTGCTCGTTGTGGTGAACATGCTGTTTGCCGTCCTGCTGGTACACACCGGCGACATCCTTGCCCTCACCGAGCATGGCGGCTGGCGGCTGGAGTTGCAGGCGTTCTACCTGTTCGGCGCGCTGGCCATCGCCTTTCTCGGCAGCGGCAAATATGCCGTCCGGCCGGACTGAACCCCTCCACCCGGGACCGGGTTCGCGACAAACACGGCCCGGCACAGCTTGCCCTGGATGCGAAAAGGCCCCTCATGGAGGGGCTTTTTCATGTTGGCACGGAATTGTGTTTCGGTTGATCGGATCCGGCCGCGGTATCCAGCCACAGGCGGTAGCGCAGCAGGACCGGAGCCATCACCAGCGCCAGCAGGCCGATGAGGGAACGGATACCGTCAAACCGGTCATCGCACATATCAACAAGACGCCTTTCCCGGGTGACACGAATTCTTTCTGTATCGCCCCTCCGATGTACCCCAGGCGGTATTTTACCGCATGGATGTTTCGGGAAAATGACGCCAGGTGCGCGGCAAGGCCACTGAAATAAAGTGACTTTTTCATTATCCCCGGGGCTGGCAGGCCCCCCGTCGCGGGCCTGCACCCTGCCCGGGTTTGATCACAGTCCGCTCGGGATGGAATAATTGACCTGGCTGTGATTCCCTGCACATCGGGCATGTGCCCGGTCCGGCTGCCGGAGCGCCCGGGTCCCGGCGCACTACAGGCAACCTTGCCGGGTTGCCGGGCAAGTTTTCCCCGCGGGGTAACGGCCAGTACCGCATGGCGACAGGAGCAGACATGATGCAACAGATTACCCGACTGACAGGCTCTGTCCTGTTGGTGATTGGCGTGTTGAGCAGCCCGGTTGCAGGGGCGTTCGACTTCGGTGATATGATGAATCCGTCCCGCTGGTTCGGCGGTGACCGCGACTACCGTGATGACTACCACGATGGCCCCTGGGGTCCGGGTTACGGTCCTGGCTACTACGGCGCACCCCCGGGTTACATCGCCCCGGGCTACGGTGCTCCGGGTTACCCGCCGCCGGGCTATGCCGCCCCCGCCTACGGTTATGCGCCGCCCGCCCACAACCCGCCGGCCGCTGCGGACAGCACCACCTCGAGTGAAATCAGGAAACTGAAGCAGCGCATTGAGCAACTCGAGCAGGAACAGGCCGCCGCGGCCGCAGCCAGCCAGCACTACGGCAATTACCCTGCCAGTAAACCGGCGGCAACAGCCGCACCGCCGCCCGCCCATACCGCTCCGACCGTCAGGGAGCTCACACCGGCACCTGCAGTCAGCATCAGTGGCTCCGGTACGCCGGTTGACGTGCAGGCTGCACCGTCACAGGGCACCGGCCAGCCCGGCTACCAGCCGCAATCAACCGGTGAATGGCGGCCCAGCGGTTACTACCATCCCGCCATGCAGTAACGCGGGCTGAAGCGGGCAGCATTCACAGCGGCACACCGCTTCACAGATTCCAGTGGCAGGGCAGGATATGACGGACCGGCAAGACAAGGCATCGGCAGGCGGCTTGGCACTGGCAGGCGCCGCAAAACTGGTTGCGGCCATTGCCATCCTGCTGCTCGCTGCCATGGCGATCCTTGTCGTCCTGGATGCCATCTCGCTGGCGATGTTCGGCGCTTTCACCAAAAAGATCCTGCTGACGGCCTGCATCGTGCTGCTCGCCAGTATCGCGATCGGCCTGCTGTCGCGAATCGGCAGGCCGTGAGCGCTGCACGGCGGCAAGCGGCGCCCCCCCGGCATCACTACCGGATAATCGCTGGCATCAAGGACGCTGGGACACACCCGGCCTGCTCAGTCCTGCAGTCTGCTGCTGTGCCTGGACAGAAACGCACGCACGAAAGGCACCGGATGCGCTCCGTGGAACCGGCCACGCTCCTCGCCGTCCTCGAACAGGAGAATGGTGGGAAAGCCCCTGACACGGTAGTGGCCCGCAAGCTTCATGTTCCGACCGGCATCCACCTCGACCTTCGCCAGGTGCACCTTGCCGCCGTACCCGGCAATGACGCGCTCCAGTACCGGCGCGATCACCACGCAGGGTGAGCACCACTGCGCCCACAGGTCGACCAGCACCGGGCGTTCATGTGACGCCGCGATGACCTTCACATCGAAATCCTCATAGTCAACCGTGTGGATCCACTCGTAGCGGGCGTTATCGCCGGGCATGGCCTGACCGGTTTCGTTAACGGGACTTGCCTAATATACTCAGGTGGCATCCGCCCCTGCCAGCCCCGTATCCATGCGCCCAGACAAAACCGGCCGCCCGCCACCGGCCATACAGGGTCCGGCATTACTGTCCCGGCTGCCCCGCAAGCTGCGCAAGCTGCTCTACCGGAACTACCGCCAGCGCAGCCGCTACCGTCTCTACGACAGGCTCGGCCTGCGGCTGTGGCTCAACTACGCGAACTACGTCGACCGGCAGCTGATCATCCGCGAACCGTACGAGATGGAACAGCTCGACCACCTCATGGACCTGGCCGCCGGACAGGCATTTGACCTGTTCCTCGACGTCGGCGCAAATTTCGGCCTGTATGCCATGCTTATGGCGCGTACCGGGCGCTTCGCCGATATCGTGGCGTTCGAGCCGGACCCGCGCAACTACCGGCAACTTGTGACGAATATCGCCATCAACGGGCTGGCATCGGAAATCCGGCTGTTCGCCTGCGGCCTGAGCGACCGGGACGCCAGGGCAAACTTCCTCCAGGCCCATGAGCGCAGCACGGGTATGTCCAGGGTCGGTGCAACCGCAGCGGCCGGCACCCGCCGGGTGCGTTACACGGACATTCGCGTGCCTGTTATCCGGTTCGACGGGCATTTCACCTGCAACGGTCGCCGCGTGATGATCAAGATCGATGTCGAGGGACACGAGCTACAGGTCATCGACGGCATGCAGCGGCTCCTCGAGGGCAACGACTGTCTCATACAGGTTGAGGTGTTTGATGCCGGCATCGGACAGGTCGATGCCCGGCTGGCCGGGCTGGGCTACCGGAATTATGCCTCATTCGGGCATGACCGGCTGTACCGCAGGGGCATAAAATAATCATGGGGTCGGGGGCTGCTTTCCTTTAATATATAAACCCCTGGCAGCACACCCGCCCACACCCTGTCCATGACCGATACACGCGTTGAAGACCTGAATATTCTGTCCTGCTCGCGGCTGATCACGCCGCAGCGACTGAAGGCCGAATTGCCGATCAACGACGCAGCGACCCGCTCCGTCATGCAGGGAAGGCAGGTCATCAAGGACATCCTGGACCGCAAGGACAAGCGGCTGTTCATCGTGGTCGGGCCCTGCTCCATCCATGACCCCGAGGCCGCCATCGAATACGCGAGGCGACTGAAGGAACTCGCCGATCGGGTGCAGGATACGCTCTTCCTGGTGATGCGCGTCTATTTCGAGAAGCCGCGCAGCACGGTGGGCTGGAAAGGCCTGATAAACGACCCCCACCTGAATGGCTCCTTCGAGATCGAGGAAGGCCTGCACATCGCACGCCGGCTGCTGATCGACCTCGCCGGGATGGGCCTGCCGCTGGCGACCGAGGCGCTGGACCCGATTTCACCGCAGTACCTGCAGGACCTGATTGCCTGGTCGGCCATCGGCGCGCGCACCACCGAGTCGCAGACCCACCGCGAGATGTCCAGCGGCCTGTCCTGCGCCGTGGGTTTCAAGAACGGGACCGACGGCAGCCTGTCGGTGGCCATCAATGCCATGAAGTCGGTCAGCCACCCGCATAACTTCCTCGGCATCGACCCGGAGGGCCACGTCGCCACGGTGCGGACCGCCGGCAACCAGTACGGCCACGTGGTGCTGCGTGGCGGCGACGGCAAACCCAACTACGACTCGGTCAGTGTCGCGATTTGCGAACGTGCCCTGGCCGAGGCAGGCCTTCGCCCCAATATCGTGGTCGACTGCAGCCACTCGAATTCCAACAAGGACCCGGCACTGCAGCCACTGGTCGCCGAGAATGTCGCCAACCAGATCATCGAGGGCAATACCTCCATCATCGGCCTGATGATCGAGAGCAACCTGCACGCCGGCAGGCAGGACATACCCGACGACCCGGCGAGGCTGGAGTACGGCATTTCCGTGACCGATCCCTGCATCGACTGGTCGACGACAGAGTCCACCATCGGCCGCCTGCACGACATGATGCAGGGAGTCGACCGCTAGTCTGCACGGCATTCAGCAACAGGGAATGCCGAACCCCGCCAGTCCCCGATACCCGTGGGTTGCGCCCTGCTTTAAAAAATCAAGCCCGCCCGCCGATATACCTGCTACCAGACAGGTACGGGTATCGCCATGGGCGCATTCAGCAAACACAGCACAAACACTCTCAAGTCAGGCACGCTGCGCGATCTGATCCCGCTAAACGCCTTGTCTGACGTGCATTTTGGCGAGGTCTCGACCAACCTGGCCGTGACCAGCGTCAATACGGGCGACTACCTCTTCGGTGCCGGCGATACCGATAACCGGTCCGTGTACCTGCTGGAGGGCGAGATCAGTTTTCTGGATACCAGTGGCCGGGTTACCGGTATGGTGACAGCCGGCAGCGAACCGGCACGCTACCCACTGTCCAACCGGCAGCCACGCCTGGTATCGGCACGCGCAACCGCCAGGTCCGTCATCGCCACCATCGATTCCACCCTGCTGGACGTCATGCTGACGCTCGACCAGTCTGTCGAGCCCAGGACAGCGGTTATCAGCACAGACAGCGGCCAGGACTGGATGACACGCATGCTGCAATCCGAGGCCTTTATCAAGATCCCGCCTGCCGATATCCAGCGCCTGCTCAGCCGCCTGGAGTCCGTTGCCGTCAGTAGCGGCGACATTGTCATCAAACAGGGTGACGAGGGCGACTATTTCTACATCATTCGTGAAGGAACCTGCTCGGTCACACGCCAACGCAACAAGGACGGATGGGATGTTCCCCTGGCAGAGCTGACCAGTGGTGACTGTTTCGGTGAGGAGGCGCTGGTATCGGACGCCAGGCGCAACGCCACCATCACCATGCTGTCAGACGGCAGTCTCATGCGCCTGTCAAAGGACAATTTTCTGGAACTGCTGAAGAAGCCGCTGGTGCACTACATCGATTACGACCAGGCCTGCCGCATGGTCAGTGACGGCGATACCTGGCTGGATGTCAGGCTGAAAGACGAATATGCCAACTATTCGCTGAAAGGCAGTATGAATATACCGCTGGCCGACATACACGATCAGGCCGCAAAACTGTCCCCCCACAGGAAATACATCATCTGCTGTGACACCGGCCGTCGCAGTGCGGCAGCCGCCTTTTTGCTGAGCCAGCGCGGCTTCGAGGTATTTGTTCTGGAAAGCGGTCTCCGATGGGACATACCGCTTGCTGACCTGGGTATCTCGGAGGAAAGTTATACGACAACGCCAGTGGACAACGGTTGCGTATCGCAGGAATCCCTCACCACCCTCGGGCAAGGCCATGACCGGCATACGCCGGCTCAACCCGATGGGGAAGCGGGTGCAGTGCCTGCAGACGGGCTCCAGGCCGCACTTGCCCGGCTGGAGAGCGCAATGGCGAAATACACAACAAAATCCGGGCAACTGGAGGCCGCCATTGACGAGGCGCGCAAGGCCCGGACGGCCCTGCAGGACCAGTTTGAGGCGCTGGCTGCGCTGATCAACAAACAGAGCCCTCCGGGATAACAGCCTGACCGGCAAGCCCCTCCGGCAGCCGGCCGGATCCCGAAGCCGGCAGTTTACTGACAGACCGCCGACCGGTAGCCGCCACCAGGGAACCGGTGCGCCGTGACCCCGGCAAGCCACTGTGGCAATTGCGGGTCGCCAACCGTAAACTGATCCGTAATACCTACCGGCTCCGTGGTTTTTTGCGCCTCAATTCCGGTTGCATCCTGTATCAGTGACGCGTCAATCCCGATGATATATTCGATTGCTGAAAATGTATAAGATCGGCAGAACGTTCCGCCAGACAGGCAACAGACATGCAATACATCAATAATCAGCACCCAGAAACCGGGGCGGGAACACCCTGATGCGCTATCGCGAGGGGCAAACGCCGGGTGAGCTGGGCGCACCGGTGGAAATGGACTTTACCGGCGTCGGCATATTCGGCATCGTGCTTGGCATCGGTTTCGTGATGGCGGGAATCCGTGGCCGCCAGTACTGGCTGGTACTGTGGGGGACGATACTGAACCTGTCCAGCCTCGCCTATGTCGCTGTTGGTCTGCAGTAAAGGCACTGCCGCGGCACGACATACCACCCGGGAACACGGGTTGATCCGGCCGGCCGCGACTGGCCGCAGACCGGCCTCTGCCGCCGGGCTGCTGTGCCTGATGCCAGCGACGGCACTGGCGGGCAGCGGCGAGTTGCCATCGCTGATACAGGACATTGGCTTCTGCATCGTACTGGCGGGGGTGCTCGCGATTGTCTTTACCCGCCTGCATATCCCCGAGGTGGCCGCCTTCCTGATGGCCGGCATCATCGTCGGCCCGATTGGTGCGGGCCTGGTCACCGACCCCGCCAACATAGAGACCATCTCGGAACTCGGGCTGGTCCTGCTGCTGTTCATGATGGGGCTGGAACTCGACTTCCGCAAGCTCATGGCCAGCGGCCGGGTACTGATCCTGTCTGGCCTGCTGCAATATCCGCTGTGCGTCCTGTTCGGTATCGGCTTCACGAAACTTCTGATCGGGCTGGGTATTGGCGGCAGCCTGCTGGCAGGCAGCGGCCATGCCCCCCTGTACGCCGGTTTCGTCGTCGCCGCCTCGTCGACGCTGCTGGTGGTCAAGCTGTTCCAGGAGACCTTCCAGCTGGACACGGTTACCGGCCGGGTCTCGCTGGGCATCCTGATATTCCAGGACATCTGGGCGATCACCGTCATTGCGCTGCTGCCCGGCCTGGACAAGCCGGAGCCCGGCCCGATCCTGCTGTCCTTCGCCGGCATCGGCCTGCTGGCGCTGGCCGCGGCGCTGTTCGCCAGGTACATCATCCCGATCGGCTTTCGCTGGGTCGCCAGGCGGCCCGAAATCATCCTGGTCGCGGCTGTCTCCTGGTGTTTCATCGTTGTGCTGCTTGGCACGCAGCTGGACCACATCACCGAGACCCTCTTCGGTATCAACCTGCACCTTGGCGTCGGTTCCGGCATGGGCGCACTGATCGCCGGCGCCAGCATCGCCAGCCTGCCCTATAGTACCGAGATGACCGGCAAGGTCGGCATCGTGAAGGACTTCTTCGTGACACTGTTTTTCGTCGGCCTTGGCATGAGCATACCCATGCCGGAAGGGGCGAGCGTACTGGTGCTGGCCGTGCTGTTTGCCGCTGCCGCACTGCTGGCACGTTATTTCGTGTTCTATCCCCTGCTCTACCTTACCGGCCTCGACTCCCGCAACGCCTTTATCACCTCGACGCGCCTGGCGCAGATCTCCGAGTTCACCCTGGTGATCGGCTTTCTCGGCATGCAACTTGGCCACATCTCCGGCAGTCTGAACAGCAGCATCATATTCGCCTTCGTGATAACGGCACTGCTGACGCCGGCCCTGTTCCGGCAGGCGGATAACATCCATAACCACCTGTCACCGCTACTGGCAAAACTCGGTTTCAGGACAGATACGCAGAACGACACGGCCGAGGCACAGAACGACTGCGTAATCGCCCTGCTCGGTTTTCACCGGGTCACCTCGTCATTGCTCTATGAACTGGAACGCAGCCACCCCGAACTCATGAACAGGATCCTGGTGGTGGACTTCAACATCAACATCCATGAGCGGATCGCCGCGCACGGACCACAGGTGCATTACGGCGACCTGCGCAACACCGAAACGCTGCAGCATGCCGGTGTCGACAGGGCACCCATCATCGTCAGCTCGGTGTCTGACAACATCCTCAAGGGTGTCACCAACCGCCAGATCGTGGAAACGGCCAGGCGCATCAATCCCGAAGCCGTCATCATCGCCAATGCCGTCGAACTGGCCGAAAGCCGGCATTTGTACGAGGCCGGAGCCGACTATGTGCTGTTACATCGCATCGAGACAGCCCGGGCGCTGGCTGTCGCCATCGACCAGGCCCTGGCCGGTGATATCGCGGCGTACAAATCGGCGGTTGAGGCTGCCGAAGGGCCCTGGCACAGCCGCGACGAGGTGTTGTAGCGCAGGCACGCTGCCCGCACTATTCTGAATTGCCACGGGCACCGGAAAGCATTACTCTCGCGTGGGGACCGCAAACGCAGGCTAACCGCCACAGAGAATGGCGAGCGTTGTACAGCCCCCGAAGAGAGCGCCATACGCCTCGCCTGGTGCATGGCAGACACAACGGAGGAGCAAGGAATGAGCGAGAAACTGACGCTGAAGAAGCTGTCGGACGAGCTGGAGACAGTCCGCAGTCAGGTACAGGAAATGGAGCAGCAGCTGGAGCGCAAGCTCGAGTCCACCCTGGAGAAGGCCGCCGCCAGGCTGAAGACCCGGATCGAGTCCCGCGGCACACCGGAACACGGTACGAGCATCGATGCCGTACAGCGGCAGCAAATGATCGCCGAAGAGGCCTACCTGATTGCGGAACGCCGCGGCTTCCAGGGGGGCGACCCGGGACAGGACTGGAGCGAGGCCGAGATGGCGGTAAACAACCGCCTGATGCAGCAGAGCAGCCCCGCCAAGCCCGCAGCCCGGCGGAAAAAACCGGCAGCGAAAAGACCGGCCGCCAAAACCCCTGCTACCTAGGACGCACGTATCCGGTCGCAGCCCGCGGCCAGTGACTGCGCGGCCCTGCCCGGGGTTGCCGCAGGCTCACGAGACCGGGATCCGCTTGCAGACCGGAGCCGGCTAGCACTCGATCACGTTTACCGCGAGGCCGCCGCGGGCGGTCTCCTTGTACTTCGTTTTCATGTCGGCTCCGGTTTCGCGCATGGTGCGGATCACCTTGTCGAGCGAGACGAAATGCTTGCCGTCACCGCGCAGCGCCATGCGCGAGGCGTTGATGGCCTTCACCGCCCCCATGGCATTGCGCTCGATGCAGGGCACCTGCACCAGCCCGCCGACCGGATCACAGGTCAGCCCCAGGTTGTGCTCCATGGCGATCTCCGCGGCATTCTCCACCTGCTCCGGCGTCCCGCCCAGCACCTCGGTGAGACCGGCCGCCGCCATGGAGCAGGCCGAGCCCACCTCGCCCTGGCAGCCGACCTCCGCGCCGGAGATCGAGGCATTCTCGGTGTACAGCACACCGATGGCGCCCGCCGTGAGCAGAAAGCGTACAATGCCGTCATCGCTGCTGCCGGGCGAGAACCTCGCGTAGTAATGCATCACCGCGGGAATGATGCCGGCCGCGCCATTGGTCGGCGCCGTGACCACGCGCCCGCCGGCCGCATTCTCCTCGTTGACGGCAAGCGCAAACAGGTTGACCCAGTCCATGGTACCCAGCGGCACCTGGCTCAGTTGCGCCTCGCTGGACAACTGCGTATGGAGCCTGGCCGCGCGGCGCTTCACCTTCAGACCGCCCGGCAATATGCCCTCGTTCTGACAGCCACGCTCGACGCAATCCTGCATGACCGACCAGATGTGGAGCAGGCCCTCGCGGATTTCCGCCTCACTGCGCCAGGCGCACTCATTCGCCAGCATCACCTGGCTGATCGACAGGCCGGTCACGGCGCAATGCTCCAGCAGGCCGGCACCCGTCGAGAACGGATACTGCAGCGGCGTCTCGTCCTCGACGATACGGTCAGCCCCGGCAGCCTGCTCGTTGACCACGAAGCCACCGCCCACCGAATAATAGGTGCGCTGCTGCAGCAGTTCCCCGGCGGCATCCAGGGCGCTGAATGTCATGCCGTTGGGGTGAAACGGCAGCACCTCCGTCCTGTGGAACACCAGGTCCTGGTCAGCGTCAAACGCCAGTACCTGCCCGCCGGCCAGTGGCAACCGGCCAGTGGCCCTGATCTGCTCCAGCCGCCCGGGTATCGAACCGGTGTCCACCGATTCAGGCGCCTCCCCGGCAAGTCCCAGGATGACCGCCTTGTCCGAACCGTGCCCCTTGCCGGTCGCACCCAGTGAGCCATACAGTTCAGTGCGAATGCGCGCCAGGCGGTCAATACCGATGGTTTCTGTCAATTCGCCGACGAACATGGCGGCCGCCCGCATCGGGCCGACGGTGTGGGAACTCGACGGTCCGATACCGATCCTGAAGAGTTCGAAAACACTGATTGCCATACCTGTCTCCCTGCAAACGTGGTCACCTGAGGGTGGGGGGGGCCATCGATCTGGACTACTATATAGCCTGACGATTCATCAATACAGGCATCCGGAACAGTGTATATCGTCATGAAGCCAGACAGGCGACGCGGGACCTGCCCGTCCCTTCACAAGCCCGTCCTCCTCCCTGCCTGTACAATCCAGCACGGGCAATGCACAATGTACAGCAACACACTGGCCACATGACCACCCGGCTCCATAACAGGACGCATGATGCAACGACTCGTTACGGCTCTTCTTGTTATGCTGCTGTGTGCCTGCGGTACCATAGAGAAAGAAAAGAAATCACAGTCCCTGCACAACTCGACGCGTTTTTACGAATACGCACTGCGCTGGAGCGACTACGATAAAGCCAATGGCATGCGCAACCCTGAGGGATCTTCGGCATCACCCGACCTGGAATCACTGAAAAAATACCGGATCACGTCCTACAGACCGCTCGAGTCTTCCATGTCACCGGACGGGATGGTCTTCAACCAGGTCATCGATATTCACTATTATAACGAAGACAATTTGCTTGAGAGGAAGATAATCGACCGACAAAAGTGGATCTACGACCAGGATGCCGATGTCTGGTACCTGGACGGCCCGCTGCCGTCGTTCAGATAACAACGGGGCTTAGACAGAAACACCCTGGCAGCATCTGACAGTCCCTGTTCCCGCAGCCCCGGTAAAGTCGTGCCGGGACAGACGGAGTGAACATGGTAATAACATTCTACGGAGTCCGTGGCTCGATACCCACGCCGGGACCTGCCACCAACAAGTACGGTGGCAACACGTCGTGTGTATTTGTTGAACTGGACAACGGTCACAACCTGATACTCGATGCCGGCACCGGTATCCGGGAACTCGGCAAGCGCCTCGAAACCGACGACAGCACCGTCAACATCCTGCTGTCGCACGGCCACTGGGATCACATCCAGGGCTTCCCCTTTTTCGCGCCACTCTACCAGCAGGACCGGAGCATCCGCGTCTACACCAGCCCGGCCGGCGAGCACAACAAGCTGTGTTCGCTGTTCGACCAGATCGACGGCGCCAACTTTCCCGTGCATGCAGACGACCTGCCATCGCAATCGGAATGCATCATGGAAAACATCGAGTCGTTACTTGCACATGAAAACATCGTCGTAAAACGCGCCACCATCAATCACCCGGGCGGCGGCTGCGCCTATCGCATCGAGGAAGACGGCGTATCCTGCGCCTACATAACAGACAATGAACTCGAGCCGCCCAACAAGGTCGCGACCAGCTACGACCAGTGGGTCTCTTTCTGCCATGGCGCGGATGTACTGATCCACGACGCGCAGTACCTGCCGGAAGACATGCCGCACAAACACGGCTGGGGGCATTCACTGGTGGCGCAGGTACGCCAGCTGGCGGTGGACGCCGAAGTCGGCTGCCTGGTCATGTTCCATCATGACCCGGACCGCAGCGATACGGAGATCGATTTCATCCAGGAGGAAAACGCGCATTTCTTCCGCGGCAAGCGGGCCCCGTCGACCAGCCTGTGCGCGGCGGAAGGCATGGTGATACGCCTGACACCGCAATCGGGCAGCAAGACGGTGATCGACGTCAGCTGAGGCACTGCAGACATTCACCCGTAAGACAGAAACAGGGCGGAGACGTCGGCCTACAACCCCAGCGCCATACGCTGGATCACCAGCACATCACCCAGGTTGAACACGCCATCCGGCGACGGCACCAACCCGCCAGACAGCGGCGCAACATCGGCGTGCAGCTGCTGCTCGTCGTCCAGCAGTTCGAGGCCCTCCAGCAGGGCACGCAGGGCCAGCAGAACATCGGCCGCATCCACCTTGCCGTCGAGGTTGATATCGCCGTCTGCCGGCGTACTGGCCGCATCCAGCGGATCGAAACCGGCAAGGATCTCATCACCGTCACTGATGCCGTCACCGTCGGTATCCTGCTGCATCGGGTTCAGGTCCGTGCCCACGGTATAGCTATCCAGCGGATCTGGATCGTAATTGACCTCGAACCCGTCAGAAAGACCATCGTCATCCGTGTCGCTGTCCAGGGGATCGGTACCCAGGCCCGGCTCGATCGTATCGGCCAGACCGTCATTGTCATCGTCGCTGTCGATGTCATCCGGCAGACCGTCATTGTCATCGTCGCTGTCGATGTCATTCGGCAGTCCATCAAGATCGGCATCGGCGACCGTGAGCGCGCCATGCACGTTCAGGCGCCCGCTGGTACTCCACGCCAGGAAATTCTGGCCCAGAGCGCCGCTGGCATCCGCACCATGTTCGAGGTGACTTCGGACCACCGCATTGCACGGCACCCCGCCAGGGCTCATGCAGGACCCGGGTGACTGCCCGGGGAACAGATGCCACCAGACCAGCGCCGCGGCTCCCGCGACATGGGGACTGGCCATGGAAGTGCCCGAACTCCACTTGAGGCAGGCCTCGGTATCGGGATTGTAGGGATAGTACAGAATGTCCGCATAGAAGACACAAGTCGCCACCACGTTGGTGGACAGGATGTCCTCCCCTGGCGCCATCATAGACACCCAGGTATTGCCAAATGTGGAAAAGGATGCCTTGTCATCATAGTGGTTGGTAGCGGCAACAGCGATGACATCCGGGTTGGCTGCCGGGTAGACCTGCGTGGTATTTGCATCGTTGCCTGCCGCTGCGACCAGCACAACGCCGCGATCCCAGGCATAGGCAATGGCTTCACTCTCGACATTCGGCTGCTCAGGGATGCCGACAGGATCCCCATTCGGATCGACACCGTCACTGCCGTAGCTCATATTGATCACATGGTAGCCGTTGTCGGCGGCATACATGATGGCAGCTGCAGATGCCGACACCGGACAGACGCCGGCGGGTATGTAGTAGATATCCGGGATAATTTCCAGTTCATAATAGTAGCAGGTCTTCAGATTACTTACCGACGAGTTCCATCCAACGCCCGCAACGCCGACGCCGTTGTCGGTATGTGCCGCGGCGATTCCTGCCACATGAGTTCCGTGCTCGGCAATGTCATCCAGATAGTCGCTGTATTCTGCAACGAAGCTCACTTGCTCGTTGCACTTGCCGGCATGCTCGATGCTGCTGCAGTCTATGCCGCTATCCAGAATGGCAATCTTCACCGATGGATCTCCGGTCGTGATCTCCCACCCCTGCGGGGCATCAATGTCGGCATCCGGTTCACCCTCTATCTGGATCGGCAGACCAAACAACGGGTCGAAACCGGTGTGTTGCTGTCCGGTGTTGTCCAGCCCCCACTGCTCCTCGAAATATTCCCTGCCTGCAACTACACCCCCTGCATCCGGGCCCGGGTCATTGCCCTCGTCGGGAATGACCAGCACCCGGTAGTAGTCCGGTTCGGCATAGACAACATGGGGATTCTGCGTGTAGCGCGCGACCTGCGCGGCAACGCTGCCCTTCGGGACCTCGACGACATGGACCCCGATACCCGGGATTCTCTGGTGGAGCCGCCCGCCCGCCGCACGGTGTGCCTTGCCGATATCCGAGGCACGGGTACCGGGGCGGAATTTCACCAGCACCCTGTCGTCGGCAAAGGCCGGCATGTTTTCGCGAATGAGCCTGGCACGCTCTTTAGCCGCCAGGGCGGGCTGTCCGGGTGGATGCTGTTGCCGGGCAAGTGCCTTGCCGGCCGGCTCGGCCCATACCAGCCAGGGCATGTTCATCATTACCATGCAAGCAAGCAGATAATTGATTATGAAGATTTTATTTTGTGGCATCGTGACATTAACCGACCGTCGGAAATCCATCTCAGGGAGCGGAATCCCTGCTTGAGCCATGGTAGCATGAAATTCCGTCAATTATATGACGCATTATGCCCGTGCCAGACCCGGCAACGTGCCGGCACAGTAACCGGCCAGACATGCCCGGGCGTGCATTCAGTCGCTGGATCCCCCGGGCGGTCCGGTTGGCGAGGTCAATCAGGGGGCATAGAGACCGAATACAATCCGCTGGATGACCACCAGATCGCCCAACGTGAACTGCGCATCCGGCATTGGGACACCCGCCACCACCGGGGCAACATCGCCACGTTGCAGTTCTGTCGTCGAGGGCACATACATGCCCGTGAGGAT
>JBFELL010000038.1:0-18588 GCA_041552135.1 Gammaproteobacteria bacterium | reverse complement strand
TGATCTGGTTACGCAACTCCTCCGGCAGGTCGGAGCAGCCCTGCATCTCGCGGTACAGCCGTGACAGCTTGTCGACCGGGACGGCGATGATCTTCGGGTCCGGGCCGCCGTCATCGACCATCTTCAGGATGCCAAGCGGCCGGCATTGGATGACCGAGCCGCTGATCAGCGGTACCGGCGTCACAACCAGGACATCCAGCGGATCGCCGTCCTCCGCCAGGGTATGCGGGACATAACCGTAATTGGCCGGGTAGTGCATTGCCGTACCCATGAAGCGGTCGACAAACATGGCGCCGGTTTCCTTGTCGACCTCGTATTTGACCGGGTCGCTGTGGGACGGTATCTCGATAATGGCATTGATTTCTTCGGGGACGTTGTCTCCGGAACCGACTCGGTCAAGGTTCATGGCAGATCCTGTAGGGGTATCGGATAGCGCAAAATAACATATCATTGCCGGCAAACGGTGGTTCGTATTGCATGTGGTATCGCTGCCGTTTGAAGTGACTCACGTCTGTTTCATTAATGATTCACCAGTGTATAACAGGAGGGTCATAGTGATGGCATACCCTGTGAGACAGGGTTACCTTGATTGCCGGCCGGTCTTTGCCGGTGCACGCAACGGGATTGAGACACATGACAGACAAGACACTGGAGCAGCAACCGGCGGATACGGCCGAGGCGGCCATGAACCGGGTGCTGGAGGCGGAGCAGGCCGCGGCCCGTGCCGTAAATGACAGCGAGCGCGAGGCCAACGCCATACTGCAGGCCGCCCGGCAGCGCGCGCGCCGGATTGCCAGACGCACCGACGAGCGCATCACGCTGATCAACCAGCAGGCCCGCCAGCGGCTGCAGCAGCGGCTGGCGGAGGCAGAACGCGAGGAGCACCTGGCGGAGCGTGAGCGTGAACACGACCGGCGCGCCGCCCTGGTTGACGATGTCGTGACCGCTCTGGCGGCGGGGCTGACGGGCGGGGTGGACGGCGACTGAAGCGTCGCGGTCCTCAACAGCATGGCATCGACGGCGAGATTCGCATACCTGCAGGTGCGCCTGCAGGTGCACCACGGGGCACGCATCGACGAGTCGGCCTGGCGGCGTCTGCAGGGCTCGGCCGATTTCGCCAATTACCTGCGGCTGGCGCAACAAACCGCGCTGCGTCCCTGGGTGATGTCATTGCATCCCGGCCAGGACAGCAGCGAGATCGAGCAGACACTGCGACAGCAGTTCCGGAGCCACGTCGAAGAGGTCGCCGGCTGGGCGCCAACGGCATGGCGTCCGGCCGTGCGCTGGGCGGGGCGCCTGACGGACCTGCCGGCCCTGCGCCACCTGCTGGCCGGCGAGCCCGCACCCTTATGGCTGCGCGACGACCCGAAGTTGCGCGCCTTCGCCAGCGAGCATATCGTCAACCGGCTGGACGCCATGCTGCAGTCTGACTGCCGGGTACTGGCGCAGGCCTGGCAGGCAGGCACGCCGCTGCTGGATGCCTGGCTCAGGCACTGGCAGGCACTCTGGCCGAATGCGGCGCAGGAGAAGCACGGCATGGACGAGCTTTGCCGGCTGATGCGTCATGAAATGCACGCCCAGCAGTCACAGGGTTACGGCCAGGAGCAGCTCGATGCGCTGCAGGCACGTCTGGTCAGCGCCTTCCGGCGTTACAGTTTCCTGCCGGCAGCGGCCTTTCTGCACCTTGCACTGACGTCGCTCGATCTCGCCAGGCTGCGGGGTGAACTGCTGGTCCGCAAGCTGTTCCAGATCAGCCCGGAGCAGGTCGCTTGAGCCTGCGCCCGGCCAGTGCGCGCTGGTTCGAGCTGCTGACGGCGCGCGAATCACTGACGATGTCGGTCGAGACGCTGGCGCGTACCGGCAGCGTCGAGCTGGAGACTCACAGCGAGACCCGCACGCGCGTCAGCCTGTCCGATCTGCAGGAAGGCCTGGCGGAATACAACCGCCTTGCGCGCCGTTATCACCCGTACTGGCCGCCGTGCGAGCTGCAGCCCGCGACGGTTCCGGGTATGCCGGACCGTGTGCTTGACCGCGCCCTTGTCCGGCTGGACAACTGGGCGGAGGCTGCCGAGCCGCTGGTGCAGCATCTGGAGATGCTGCAGGCGGAGGTATCCGAGCTGCAGCTGCTGGAAGAGATGCTCGGTGTCGAGACTGGGGAGGCACTGGATTACTCCCTGTTGTCCCGGGCCGGTCCGGCACTCACTGTGCGTCTGTTCGTGCTGCCGGCCGGCTACCGTCTGGCCTCGCTGCCGGCCGGCCTGCTGTACTGCAAATGCAACTCGGCGGTGCATGATTTTCTGCTGGCGCTCGGCCGTCCGCCCGATATTGAGGCGTTCCGCCTCGAGGTCGCGGCGCAGAAGGGGCGCGTGCTGCAGCTGCCGGCATGGCTGCATGGCACACAGGATGTTGCCAGGGGGCAGGTGCGCCAGCGGCAGGGACGCATCGCCGGGGAAATCGACGCCCTGCAGCATCAGATCAGGGCACTTGCCGAACCCTTCCACCTGGCCGAAGCGCTGGCGGACATCAGCCGGCTGGAGTGGTTTTTGACCAACGTGACGGAACTGCCGGTGTCCGAGGACTTTGCCTGGGTGACCGGCTGGACCAGCGATAGGGACGGCGAGGCCATTCAGCAGGCGCTGGACCGCGCCGGCGTCAGTGCCATTGTGCGTTACCCGCCGGCGCCCCACGGGGTGCAGCCGCCGATGGTGCTGCTAAACCCGGGGTGGGCGCGGCCGTTCGAGTTGTTTGCCGGTATGATCGGCACGCCATCCGGTGATGAAGCCGATCCCAGCCTGCTGGTGGCGGTGCTGGTGCCGCTGATGTTCGGCTACATGTTCGGCGACATCGGCCATGGCCTGGTGCTGCTGCTGACCGGGCTGGTGCTGCAGGCACGCTGGCCGCTGCTGCGCATCCTGGTGGCAAACGGCGCCTCGGCGATGCTGTTCGGCGTAGTCTTCGGCAGTGTCTTTGGCCACGAGGACATCATTCCGGCACTGTGGCTGCATCCGCTGGATGATCCGATGCCGGTCATGCTGGTGCCGCTGGCTGGCGGTGTGCTCATCCTGCTGCTGGGCCTGTCGTTGAACGCCGTCGAGGCCTGGTGGCGCGGCGGGTTCCGTGACTGGCTGCGGGTCGAGGCCGCGGTGCTGTGCATGTACCTGTCGCTGCTGGCGGCACCGTTCCTGAGAGCCAGCCTGGCAATCACCGTGCTGGGCCTGTTCTGGTACCTGGCCGGCAGTCTCCACGGCGTCCAGTCCGGCCGCCTTGCCAGGCTGGGCGTTGCCCTGGGCACGCTGCTGGAGAGCATCATGCAGCTGCTGATCAACACGATCTCCTTTGTCCGTGTCGGCGCCTTCGCGCTGGCACACGGCGGCCTGTCGCTGGCATTTGTCATTATGGCGGGGGCAACGCAGAATGTCGTTGCCGGCTTCCTGATCATGCTGCTGGGCAATGTCATCGTGATCCTGCTGGAGGGCCTGGTGGTTACCATTCAGACCACCCGCCTGGTGCTGTTCGAGTTTTTTATCCGTTTCCTGCGCGGCAGCGGACGCATGTTCCGGCCACTGTCGGCGCCGGAGGAGACCGTGGATCTGAGGGAGTAGCTACATGCAAAAACGTCTGAAAGGCATCATCGTCCTGATGGCCGTCGCCGGCGGTGCCGGTATCGCGGCCACCTTCATGCTGATGTGGATGCCGGCGCTGGCCGCCGATACCGCGGGCAGCGCCGGCCGCGCCGTGCCGGAGGGGGCCATCCAGTGGGGCTTTCTCGCCGCCGCCCTCGCCACCGGGCTGTCATCGCTGGGCGCGGGCATTGCCGTTGGCAGTGTCGGCAGCGCCGCGATCGGCGCGATTGCCGAAAAACCCGAGATCCTGGGGCGGACGCTGATCATGGTCGGCCTGGCGGAGGGTATCGCGATCTACGGTCTCATTATCTCGATCCTCATCCTGAACCAGATCGTGTAGCGGCTGCAGACCCGTGAATGTTCCCGTCTTCATCGGCGACGAGGTGAGTGCGGCCGGTTACCGGCTGGCCGGCCTGCGGGTGCAGGTGCCGGCAGCGGATGAGGCCATCGCGGTGGTCGAAGCGGCCTGCAGTGAGGCGCCGCTGGTGCTGCTGGGCTCGGACCTCGCCAGCCGGATACCGCAGCAGCTGCTCGATGGGCTGCTCTCGCGTGTCGAACCGGCGGTCATCGTGGTGCCGGATATCCGCGGCCAGGCGCCCCTGCCCGACATGGCGCAGCGGCTCCGCAAGCAGCTCGGGGTGCTCGAATGAGCATTCCCGGGAGTATCCTCGATGCCAAGGTCAGGCGCCTGCTGGAGGTGGTCGAGCAGCGTCGTGACCGTGAGTGTGCCGAGCGTCTGGATTCGGCTAAGCGCCAGGCCCGCGAGATCGTTGCGAGCGCATGGCGCGAGGAACGTGAACGCCTGCATCGCGAGGTCGTGCGCATCCGCGAGCAGATCAGCCGGCAGCTGGTCTCTGCCGAGGCGCAGCGTCAGACGCGTCGTCGCCAGCTGCGCCAGGCCGATGACCAGGCGTTGCTCGTCAAGGCCTGTGATGCCCTGCGCGCGGAACTGGTGGTGCGCTGGCAGGATGCCGGGGGCCGGAAACAGTGGGCTGCCGGATTGATCAGGCAGGCGGCCGACACCCTGCTCGCGAAGACCTGGACGATCCAGCATCCCACCGGCTGGCCTGACGATGAGCGCGCATCCCTTGCCGGCCAGGTCGAGAGATTGTGCGGCGAGACGCCCCGGTTCGAGCCCGACGAGCGGCTCGAGGCAGGCCTGCGCATCTGCTCGCCCGGCGCCTGTGTCGACGGCAGTGTGGATGGCCTGATGCACGACGGCACCGATATCGCGGCGCAGTTGCTGGCAATGTGCGAGCGCCAGCCGGGAGAGGATGCATGAGCGCCGCCGCAGCGGCAGATGCGACGATTACCTGGATCAGCGGACCGGTGCTGCGTGCCCATACCCGGCGGCCGTTCCAGATCAACGAATCCGTCATGGTCGGGGAGCAGCGGCTGCTGGGCGAGGTTATCCGACTCGACGGCATGAATGCCGTCATCCAGGTCTACGAGGATACCACCGGACTGCGGCCAGGGGATGCCATCAGGGCCACGGGCATGGCATTGTCGGTGCCGCTGGGTCCGGGCCTGCTCGGCAATATCTTCGACGGCCTGCTGCGGCCGCTCAATGTCCAGGGCGACTACATCGCGCCGGGCATCGGCGAGACGTCGCCGGGTCAGGACTGGCCGTTCCGGCCGCATGTTGCACCCGGCAACCGGCTCGGTCCGGGACAGGTGGTCGGCTTGGTGAGACGCGCCGATGCCCGGCCGCAGTTCTGTCTGGTACCGCCGGGCATCGCCGGCGAAGTCGTGCAAGTTGCGCCGGCCGGCAACTACGCCGGTGACCAGCCGGTATGCGTGCTGCAGGACGACGCGGGCGAGCAACAGGAGATCACCCTGGTACAGCGCTGGGCAGTGCGCCGGCCGCGACCGGTCGCTGCGCGCATCCCGGTGGCGGGGCCGTTGTTCACCGGGCAGCGCATCCTCGACTGCCTGTTTCCGCTGGCCTGCGGCGGTCGTGCAGCCATGCCGGGCGGTTTCGGCACCGGCAAGACCGTGCTGCAGGAGACGCTGGCCAAGTGGTGCGATGCCGATGTGATCATCTATGTCGGCTGCGGCGAGCGCGGCAACGAGATGGCCGGTGTGCTGCACGAGTTTCCGCAGCTGGAGGATCCACGCACCGGCCGGCCGATGATGGAGCGCACCGTGATCATCGCCAATACCTCGAATATGCCGGTGGCCGCGCGTGAGGCGAGCGTCTACACCGCGGTCACGGTCGGTGAGTATTTTCGCGACATGGGGCTGCGCGTGGCGCTGATGGCGGACTCCACCAGCCGCTGGGCCGAGGCGCTGCGCGAGGTTTCGGGGCGGCTGGGCGAACTGCCGGGCGAGGCCGGCTACCCGGCCTATCTCAGCAGCCGGCAGGCGGATTTCTACGAGCGCGCCGCACATGTTCGTACACTGGCCGGAGCGGCGGGTTCGCTCAGCATCATCGGCGCGGTCAGTCCGCCGTCGGCGGATTTTTCCGAGCCGGTCACTACCCACACCAAGCGCTTCGTGCGCAGCTTCTGGGCGCTGGATGCCGCGCGCGCCCAGGCGCGTTTTTATCCCGCCATCCACCCGCTGCAGTCCTACTCACAGGACATCGAGGTGCTGGCGACGTTCTGGAGCGAAATGGGCAACCCGCAGTGGCCGAGGCAGCGCCGCCGTTTTCTCGACCTGCTCGAGCAGCAGGCAAAACTCGAGCGCATGGCACGCATTGTCGGCAAGGATGCATTGCCGCCGCGCCAGCAGCACGTGCTGCTGTGTGCCGAGCTGGTCAACGAGGCCTTCCTGCGGCAATCCGCGTTCTCGCTGAATGACCGGTATGCCTCAGCTGCCAAGCAGGCCGCCATGATGCGACTGATCGACCGTTTCATCGAGTTGTCGGCCGATGCCGTTGCCGCCGGCGTCGGCGTCGAGGACATCGGCACAACGCCGGTGCTGCGGGAACTGCGCCGCATGGGTGAGGAAATATCCAACGACGAAACCGAGGAGTTCGAAGCGCTTGGCAGGAAGCTGGAGACGGCCTTTGCGCAACTCGCCGTCAGGGAGGCCGGGGATGCGGGCTGATATCTTTGCTGACGGGGTATCAACACGCCTCGAGGGACCGCTGCTGTTTCTGCGCCGGACCGTCAATGTCGGGCTGAACGAGGCGGTCGAGGTCATCGGCGGTGATGGCCAGCTCCGGCTCGGTCGCATCGCGGCCCTCGATGATGAGATGCTGACCGTGGAGGTGCTGGAGTCCACCGCCGGCCTTGACCTGGGCAACACGCGGGTGCGGTTTCGCGGCGAGGCGCTGACCTTTGCCGTGGGACCGGGCCTGCTCGGTCGTATTTTTGATGGTGTCGGGCGGGCAATCGACGGCGGTCCGCCCGTGGCGTCCGCTGCCCGGCGACGCATCGACGGAAGGTCCATCAATCCGGCGGCCCGCGCGTTGCCGACCGATTTTATCGAGACCGGCATCTCCACCATCGACCTCATGAACAGCCTGGTGCGCGGCCAGAAGCTGCCGATCTTCTCCGGCGCCGGCCTGCCGCACGACCAGCTGGCCATCCAGGTGGCGCGCCAGGCGCGGCTGCGTGACCAGGCGGCCGGCGAATTCGCCCTGGTGTTCGTTGCCATTGGCGTGCCCTACGACACGGCCGAGCACTTCCGGCGCGAGATGGAAGACAGTGGAGTGCTCGAGCACACGGTCCTGTTCCTGAACCTGGCGTCCGACTCCAGCACCCAGCGCCTGCTGACGCCGCGCTATGCCCTGACGGCGGCCGAGCACCTGGCCTTCGACGAGGGCAAGCATGTGCTGGTGGTAATGACCGACATGACCAATTACTGCGAGGCACTGCGCGAGGTCTCGGCCAGTCACGGCGAGGTGCCGAGCCGCAAGGGCTTCCCGGGGTACATGTATTCCGACCTGGCCGCGCTGTACGAGCGCGCCGGCGGCATACGGTGGCAGCCCGGATCGCTGACCCAGCTGCCGATCCTGAGCATGCCGTCGGACGATATCACCCACCCGATTCCCGACCTCACCGGTTACATCACGGAGGGCCAGATCGTGCTGGATCGGGAACTGGATCTCACCGGTGTCTATCCGCCGGTCAACGTCCTGCCATCGCTGTCGCGTCTCATGAAGGACGGCACCGGCGAGGGCTTCACGCACGCCGACCACCCCGACCTCGCCAACCAGCTGTATGCCGCCTATGCGCGGGCCGTACACATGCGGGTGCTGGCCAGCGTGGTGGGACGCGAGGGCCTGGCAAAGACAGACCGGCTGTTTCTGGATTTCGGTCATCGCTTCGAGCGCGAACTGGTCCACCAGCCGGGGGCACGCACGCTTGAGGAGACCATGGCGCTGGGCTGGCGCCTGCTGCGCAGCCTGCCGGTCACGGAACTGCATCGTCTCAGCGACCGGCAGATCGCCGAATACATTGAATCCGACGGAGTGGGGGTATGAGCCGCATGGAGCAGGCGCCCACGCGTTCGGCAATACTCGAACTCGGGGCCGAGCGCGTTGTTGTCAGCGAGGCCTACGACTTCCTCGACGAGAAACGTCTGCTGCTGGCCGCCGAGCTGCTGCGCCAGCTCGAGGATCACGATCGCCTGCAGCACGACTTCGAGGCACTGCGCCAGCAGGCAGTGACCGCCCTGGTGCGGGCCGTTTCACGGCATGGCCTGCAGGGGCTGGGACTCTACCCGGCGGATGACATCGGGGAGGCACGCTTTCACACGGTCATCAGCAATTTCATGGGCGTCTCGCTCGCCGACACCGGACTGCAGCTGCGCGATGGCGACAGCGGCGCGGCACCCGCCAACCCGTCGCCAGAGGCGCGCGCCTGCCAGGCGCTGTTCCGTGAACTGCTGATGCGGGCTTCCGAACTGGCAGGCGTGTCAGGCAACCTGCACCGCCTGCTGACCGAGTACCGCCTGACCGAGCGCCGTGCGCGGGCGCTGGAAAACGTCATCCTGCCGGAGATCGAGCAGAACCTGAAGGTGATGACGACGCACCTCGAGGAGCTTGAATTCGAGGACGCCGTGCGGGTACGCCGCCAGGCCGGTATCTAGCCCGGTACCACCCGCTTGCCTCTGTAGCCGTCAGGTCAGCTCGTGTCAGCATGCAGGGCATAAGCCGACGG
Source organism: Gammaproteobacteria bacterium (assembly GCA_041552135.1). Classification (GTDB taxonomy): domain Bacteria; phylum Pseudomonadota; class Gammaproteobacteria; order UBA9214; family UBA9214; genus SZUA-186. The sequence goes on along the minus strand of JBFELL010000038.1, from coordinate 9,854 downwards.
ATTATCCCCGGATTGTCGGGTTACGGCGCCAGTTGACCAGCCAACAGCGGCTGACCTGCGGCGTGCTGGTTGAGTGTGATAGTGTGGAACGTGGGTCAGATCAGGCCGCAGGCCGTATCCGGTATGGAGGCGGGTGCCCGCTGAGGCAGCCGAAACTTCCGGATGCTTGACGAGGATCAAGTCCTTCACGCCGGGGTGGGTGAAAATGCCGGTATCGGGGCAGAGTATGCAGCGGAGGGTTGGTGATGGAACCGATTATGGCAGTTGAGTTTACCGCCCGGGCCGGCGACGAGACGTTCGAGGAAGAGAGTGTGCATCTGCACAGCATCGATGAATTCTTCGACTATGTGGCGCCCGGTGGCGGCTGTGAACAGATCCCCTCGGAGGTCGGCGAGATCCGGATGGTGTTCCTCAGGCCGCGGCACCCGAATGCACAGAACCCGGCGGCCGACCTGGTGGCGACCCTGCAGCTTGGCATGGTGTATTTCACCGGCCCGCTGGCGGAGATCGGGCAGCTTGTCGAGCAGTTGCTCGACAAGACCGGTCGGGGCGAGCTTTCAAAGGCATTCATGACCGTCACGGGTATGACGGGCTGATTACGACTGGGGGCGCCTTACCCCCGGCAGGATGATGGAAGATGCTTGTCCCTGATCGTCCTGCTTTTACAGGTCCATTTTATACCGGCTTGCGCCACGGCAGGTTGCAAAAGGGCGGTGGCACCTGAGCTGATGCCCGGGATGTCCTGGTAGCTAATGGTGATTGTCCCGGTAACCGGTGTTGTTCCGATCCCGATCGAGTTGACGTACTCACTGTTGATGGTGCTCGCGGCCGGAAGTCCGGCATCCGGGTTGTTTGACGGCATCCTGGCGTGGTTTGAAAAGTAATCGGCCACCGCTGTCTTCACGCCGGCTGACAGCGAGATGCCACTCGAGACGCGTGTTCGTATCTGGTAGTCGCGGTAGGACACGATCGCCACGTTCAGCAGAATGCCGATGATGGCGACCGTGATCAGCAGTTCGATGATTGTGAAGCCAGTCTGCCGGTCGGCGGCTGGCGTCATTCCGTTACAGCTATGGTAGCGAATGTGCATCTAACTTTAGCGGCGCAACAATCGCAAGCTTGACTGTATTCTGTGCCAGCGGGATTTTGCTGCCAGATTCAGGTATCTTGCTGGCGGGAGTCACTACCGGCAGATTGACGGCAGCATCTTGCTCCGCATGGTGTCACTCAGGCACTTCCACTTGATACTGCCTGCGCCCGGGATCGGCGACAACTTGATCGAGTCACCCGGGTTCAGCTCCGGCATGCTGTAGGTAATCGTGATGGTTCCGGTCGTGGGCACCGTGCCAATGCCCACTGATACGACGTACTTGTTGGTGATCGTATTTGCCTGGGCCAGGCCGGCCTCGCTGTTGTCCTCGGGCATTGTGCCGGTGTTCGAGTAGTACTCGGATACGGCTGATTTTGAACTTGCCGCCAGTGCAATGCCGCTGGAGATCTTCGAGCGCACCAGGTAGTCCTTGTAGGAGACCATGGCCATGCTCACCAGAATCGCGATGATCGCGATTATGATCATCAGCTCGATCAGCGTGAAACCGCCCTGGCCTCTGGTCTGCATGGCCCTGTTTTTCAGAGAGTTACAGTCTAGCATCTCTCCGTTAGCGGCAGTTGATGGGAAGACTTGAGCTATCGCTGATAGCCCATGGTATGCCGTTGCGTTGTTGCCGGTGACAGGGCATTACGCCCGGCGGCTGTCCACGGCGGCAAACGCGGCCCTGGCCTGCGCAACGAACTGCATCACCTTGCGCCGGTCCTTGCGACCCGAGGCATCCTCGACGCCGGTGTGGGTATCGACGCCGGCCGGCCTGACCGCGAGTATTGCCTCATGCACGTTGTCCGTGTCCAGGCCGCCGGCAAGGATCACCGGCCGTGGCGACAGCGCTGCCAGATCACGGCTCACCCGCCAGTCGTGTGTCCTGCCGGTGGCGCCGCTGGCGCCGGTCCCGGGATCGAAGGTATCGGTGATGAAGGCATCGACCACCGGGCTGAGATCGTGGACCATCGCAGCAAGTGCAGCAGGTCCGTGCCGGCCAACGACGAGGCTTTTGATGACCTGCAAGCCCGGCCGCAGTGACTTCAGCCTGGCGAGCTGGTCGTAATGAATATCGCCGTGCAGCTGCACGATACCCGCGCCCAGGTAGTCCATGAACATCGCGATATCCTGCGCATCATCCTGGTAGGTAATGGCGATACCGTAATGGGGCGGCCGGAGCGAGCGGATGATAGCGGCCGCTTCCGCCTCGCTCAGGTCCTCCCGGTTGACGGGCAGTCGCAGCGGGAACCCCAGGTAGCCGACGCCGCAGTCCATCAGCAGCTGTGCTTCCTCGCGGTCGATGACACCGGCAACCTGGATGAAATGACGGTATGTCGTGCTGGACTGCATGGCTCAGGCGCTGCCCGGCCGGCGTCTATTCGATGAAAACACTGACAATGCCGCGCTCGGCGTGCGTAGCCCTGGCGGGCCGGTCCCTAGCGGCGCGCCGTGATTCGCACGCCGTCGGCAATGCGGTTGCCCGGATGCTCGATGACGCGCTCGCCGGCCTTCAGACCCTGCAGGATACCGGCCTCGAGTTGACTGCCTTCGCCGACCTCGACGTGGCGCAGCTGCGCCCGGCCGGCTTCCTCGACATAGACCGCCCAGCGAGGCCCGTCACGAAACAGGGCGGTCAGCGGCAGTTTCAGCGCGTCCGCTTGCTCGCTCAGTACGATGCGGGTTTCGAGCTGGTAACCGTGTCCGAGGCGCGTCCATGCCTGCGGCGGGCTGGTGATGTCGATGATGACATTGACGCGCTGTTCCTCGATACCGAGCGCCGACACCTTGGTAAAACCGAACGGTTCAATGCGCCGGACCCGGCCCTCGAGTGTCTGCTCGCCGCCCCATTGCCGGATAATGACACGCTGGCCGGCGGCGGCCCTGACGGCATCCGTGGACAGCAGGTCGGTGACGATTTCGAGATCTTCGGGATTGCCGATCTCCACCAGCGGCTCACCGGCGGCCACCACCCCCTCGCTTTCGTGGAGCACGCGCAGGATGCGGCCGTTGACGGGCGCCCGCAGCGGGATGCAATCGCAGCGCTCGGGCCGCTCGTGCGTTGTTACGGGCGAGACCAGCTGTGCACGGGCGCGTTCCAGTTCGAAGCTGCTCATCTGCAGGGCGGCACGGGCCGTGGCCAGCTCGGCCTTGCGGGTCTTGTAGCCGCGCTCGGCCTCGTCGAGGGCGTGTTCGGAGATCAGCTTGTCGCTGACCAGCTGGCGGGCGCGCTGCAGTTCGGACTCGGCGAACTCCAGCTCTGCCCTGGCGCTGTCGAGCTGCGCAAGCGCCAGTTCCCTGGCCGACTCGGCGGCATTGATGTCTGCCCTGGCCTGCGCCTCGCTGCGCGGATCGAGGAAGGCCGGGTCGATCGGCTCGATCTCGGCGACCACGGTCTTGCCGGCCACGACACGGTCGCCGACCTCGGCATCGATGCGCAGCGCCCGCCCGGCCACCGGCGCCGACAGCACGTAGATGTCCCTGACCCGTGTTTCACCCTCTTCGTCGATGGTGATGAGCAGCGGCCCGTGCGCCGCCTCGACCAGGTCGACGGATACCGGCCGGGGCATGAAGGTGTACACCAGCGCGGCCAGCAGCAGAAGGCCGAGCGTCCCCCAAAGCGTCATCCTTCGTGTTGTGACAGTCACTGTGTTCACTCCCGCGTTTTCAGCACCGCGATCAGGTCCAGCCGGTCGAGGCGCCGCCGCACCAGGGCGGCAGAGGCGGCGGTGGCCAGCAGTGCGACCAGCACCGCCGTGCCATAGGTTGACAGCTCGATGACCAGTGGTACCCGGAAGAGCTCGGTCTCGAAGGCCGAGGTCATCAGCCAGGCGAGCCCCTGTCCGGCGAGACAGCCCAGCGGCAGGCCAACGAAGATCAGCAACGCCACCTCACCCAGCAGGATATACGAGATTTCGGTCCGGCTGAAACCGAGTACGCGCAGCGTGGCCATTTCCCGGCCGCGCTCCGAGAGGGCGATGCGTGTGCTGTTGTAGACCACACCGAAGCCGAGCGCACAGGCGAACATGGCGAAGAAGGAAATGTAGATCAGCAGTGTCTCCGCCAGGGTCTCGTGGAAGGTGCGCACTGCCGCTTCGCGCAACATGACGGCCGAGATCTCCGGCAATGCCTTGAGTCGGGCGTAAAGCGCCGGCCGGGCCGCCTCGTCCACCAGCAGGTTGGCGTATTCGAGCGATGGGCGTTCCTTCAGCAACCGGTTCAGCGTGGTGATGTCGATGAAGGCGGGCACACCGATATAGGTCTCGAACACGCCGGTCACCGGCACCTGCAGATGCGGGCGCCGCCCCTCCAGCACATCGACCTGCAGGGTGTCGCCGGCGGTCACCCCGAGTTTTTCCGCCAGCTTGGTGCCCAGCACCACGCCGCCGGGCGGCAACGGCACCACGTGGCCGCTGGCATCGTAGACCCGCTGCAGCTGCGCGCCAGGCGGCACCCCGGTCAGGGCGCCGCGATGGCTGCGGTTGCCGTGGCGCAGGTAGGCGCTGACGATGCGCATGGGTTCGACGGCCAGCACGCCAGGGAGGTGGGCGAATTCATAGGCTGCGGTGGCCGACTGCGGCTCCACCAGTCCGACCATCATGTCCTGACGCTGGGTGTCGTAGAAGTAGACCTGCACGATGTGATTGATGGAGTCGATCCACTGCAGTGCCATGATCAGCACACCCACCGACAGACCGATACCGGCACTGGTCAGCAGCGCGCGCCCCGGCCAGCGTACGATCTGGCGCAGGATGATGCGGGTCGGCTGGTCGAGCCATGCCGCCAAGCGTGAGGTGGACAGGCGCGTACGTCGATACAGGGGCGGGGAAGGCGGCCGCATGGCCTCTGCCGGCGGCAGGGCCGCAGCCCGGTGCATGGAGCCGAGCGTTCCGGTCAGCGCCGCGCCGAGGCTGACCAGGGCGCCGGCAGCGAAGCTGGAGGGCTTCGGCTCGAATATCAGCAGCGGAAAGCGGTAGAACTCGGCATACAGTTCGGTGCTGACCTTGCCGAACACGGCGCCGATCACCCAGCCGAGGACGATACCGACCGCGGTGATGGCGATTACCATCCTGGCATAGTGCCAGCCGATCTCCGTGTTGCGGTAACCGAAGGCCTTCATCAGGCCGATCTCGCTGCGCTCTGTCGCAATGATGCGCGCCAGCACCATGTTGGTGAGGAAGGCGGCGACCACCAGAAAAATGGTCGGCAGGATGCGTGCCATCGTACCCAGCTGGTCGATCTCGTTCATCAGGAACCAGTTCGACAACTGGTCGGCGCGGGCAATGGCACCGATGCCGCCATAGCGGCCCAGCAGCTGGTCCAGCGGCTGGATGACGGACGCCGGCTGCGTGCCGTGCAGCAGTGACAGCGCGATGTCGTTGAATGCCCCGTCCAGGTCGTAGGCCGCGGCCAGTGCCTTGCGTCCCATCCACAGTACCCCGAAGCGCTGATTGTCGGGCATCAGCGCGCCGGGCCCGATGGCATAGACATATTCCGGTGACAGGGCGATGCCGACGACGTGCAGCGCGCGGCGCTTGCCGTTGATGATGGCATGCAGCCGGCTGCCGGTGGTCAGTGCGTGTGCCTCGGCAAACGGTTCGCTCAGTACCACCTCGTCGGGGTGGTCCGGTTGCACGCGGCGGCCGGCCAGCAGGGCAAGGCGGTTGAGTACGGACTCGCCATGTTCCGGGATCGACACCAGCTGTCCGATCACCGGTTCCTCGAAGCCGGCGATGTCCAGCGTCGCCAGCTTGCTGATGCGCGTTTCGGCATGCTGCACGCCGGGGATACCGGCAATCCGTGCCGCGAGTTGTTCCGGGGCGCGCGTGACGCGGGCGAAGACATCGGCAAACCGGTGGCGCTCGTAGTAGGTAACGGCGGTCTCCTGCAGTGAACTCAGGGTCGCCAGTGACATGACCAGTACCGCGACGCCGCTGGCGACGACCATGGCGATGGCCAGCACCTGGCCGCGCAGCCGCCAGAGGTCGCGCAGCAGCTTGCGGTTGAGTACCTTCACGGGCGACTACCAGGTAAGTTGCTGCACGGCCGCGCGCTCGGTATTGCGCTCCACCGAGGCAATACCGCCGTCGGCGATATGCAACACGCGATCCGCCATGGCGCCGATGACGGTGTTGTGGGTGATCACGGCCGTGGTAGTGCCGATCTCGCGGTTGACGGTCGAGATGGCCTCGAGCACGACGATGCCGGTCTGGCTGTCGAGCGCGCCGGTTGGCTCGTCGCACAACAGGATGTCGGGACGCTTGGCGATGGCACGGGCGATGGCCACACGCTGCTGCTCGCCGCCGGAGAGCTGGGCCGGGAAGTGGTCCCGCCGGTCACCGAGGCCGACCAGTTCGAGGGCCTCGGCGGGTCGCATCGATGCCGGTGCGATTTCCGTGACCAGCGCGACGTTTTCCTCCGAGGTCAGGCTGGGAATCAGATTGTAGAACTGGAAGACAAAACCGACATGCGCGCGCCGGAAACGGGTCAGCTCGCCTTCCGATGCGGCCGTGATCTCGGTGTTGCCGAAAAACACCTGGCCGGCGGTCGGGACATCCAGACCGCCGAGGATGTTCAGCAGGGTCGACTTGCCGCTGCCCGAGGGGCCCAGCAGCACAATCAGCTCGCCCAGGTAGAGATCGAGGTCGACGCCGCGCAGGGCGTGCACGTCGACCTCGCCAGTGTGGTAGGTCTTGGTCAGGCCGCGGCCGCTGAGGGTGACGGTCTTGCCTGGATTCCGGTCGTTATCGGTGTGCATGCCGCTATTCTCGCAGGAGGGCCACCCGGATGGGAAATCTGCGAAATCGAAGCAGAACGGCTGCCGTGACCGGCACAGCCTCGCCTCAACCGGACATAGGCCTGCACGCTGTGTTGGTGTGGTTTTACGGGTTTTTGCTGAATGCCGCGCCCAGTCACTGCAAGCTGGCAGGTGATACGGGTCGGGGTGGGTGGACCCGGGTAAGGTTCGGTGTCAGCCGGCGTCACTGTGAGATGAATCCGAACAGCTACTCAAACAACTCCTGCCGGGTATGTCACCCGGGACATGGCACCGGGTGCAGCGATTTGTCGGGCTGATGACCGCCAGGGATGCGTGCACCCTGTCGATCATGCAGCGGATAGAGTCCGGCAGATTGTCGAGAACCGATGCGCTGGACGCGCTGGATGCCTGTCATGAGGTGGGGCACTGAGAGGGGAACTGCACTAACTGCAGCCGCTGTCAGCACCACACAGTGTGCCCGGAAGGAGAGCGTAAACCGGGTGTGCCAAGTGAGTTGAATGGAATCCCCGTTGGAACCCTGCCATGTGAATCGCAAGGCGGGGGGGTGTGCATTGGGTCTGATGATCAGTCGGAGATAAACTGAATGGCGCGCCCGAGAGGATTCGAACCTCTGACCCCTGCCTTCGGAGGGCAGTACTCTATCCAGCTGAGCTACGGGCGCAAGTCATTGATTGCATTAATGACGCACTGTGAAGACCTGCCCCAGCAGGTTACGTCATGCTATACCAAGGTCGCAAAGCATACCGCCTCGTCCGCGACGGGTCTATGGCCGATGTGCCTGATTTCAGGGAATTTCCTGTCAATTCCACGGGTTTCCTGATTCCAGTATAATCCGGCCGCATTCATTTTCAGTTCACCGGACTCCCGGCCGGTGGTCTCAGTACGGTTTCCAATACCAATCAGGAGAAGACAGTGAGTAATAACGACAAGCAATTCGCGACCGTGTTCGTTGCGGTTCTCGGTGCCCTCGCGGTACTGGCCATTATCCTTTACTTCCTGGCCGGCATGCTGGGCAGCCAGATCTCCGGGGGCCGGTCCGAAGAGGTCATCCTCAAGAACATCAAGCCGGTTGGCCAGGTCAATATCGCCGGTGAAGCGGACGCCGCAGGGGCCGCAGCCGCGCCGGCCATGACCGCAGGGGCCGGTGCAGCGCCTGCCGCCGAACCGATGTCGGCTGAGCAGATCTACCAGGCCAATTGCCTTGCCTGCCACAGCACCGGCGCCGCCGGTGCCCCCAGGACCGGTGATGCCGCCGCCTGGGCGCCGCGCCTCGCCAAGGGTATGGATACGCTGGTCAGCAATGCCATCAACGGTTTGAACACCATGCCGCCGAAGGGACTGTGCATGACCTGCTCGGATGACGACCTGCGCGGTGTTGTCGAGTACATCGTGGGACAAAGCCAGTAGCGGCGCTCCCGGGGAGATCGACTCGATATCGGAAGGGGCTGCATTTGCAGCCCTTTTTTTTGCCTGACGATGTGGATCCTGTGCAGGTCGGGCGAAGCGTAGCCTGCTCAGGATACCCGGTCGGCATAGTCCAGCAGGCTGCCCGCGCTCGCCTCCATCTCCAGCATCTGCAGGGCGGCGCCAGGCTCCAGCGGCCTGCTTAACAGGTAGCCCTGGAACTGGTCGCACAGCAGCTTGCGCAGAAAGGCCAGCTGGGCCTCGGTTTCAACACCCTCGGCGACAACCTCGAGACCGGAGGCATGTGCCATGGCGATAATGCCGCGTACGATGGTGGCGATATCCGCGTCCGAGGTGATGTCGCGGACAAACGAGCGGTCGATCTTGATGGTGCTGATGCGGAAGCGATTCAGGTAGTTGAGCGATGAGTAGCCGGTGCCGAAGTCGTCCACTGCAATACGGATCCCGGCGTCGTGCAGGCTGCGTATCACGACGGCCGCATTATCGATGTTATCCATTACAGTGCATTCGGTCACCTCGATTTCGAGCCTGTGAGGCGCAATACCGCACTCGCGGGTCACGTTCATCAGCTTCCTGACCAGGTGGGGTTGCATGAAGCCTGCATCAGACAGGTTGACGGCGACCGACAGGTGCCTGTGCCCGCCGGCATGCCATGCCTGCAGCTGACGACAGGCGGTGCGCAATACCCAGTCATCGAGGGCCGGCATCAGGCCGGACTGGCCGGCTAACGGCAGAAAGCTGCCAGGCGGCAACAGTCCGGACGTGGGATGTTCCCATCGCAGCAGTGCCTCCATGGAGGTAAGCCGTCCTGTTTTCAGGTCGACCTTGGGCTGGTAGTGCAGTACAAGCTGATCTTCTTCCAGGGCGCCGGGAAGGTCCCGGGCCAGTGCTTCGCTTTGCGTGGCTGGCCCGATGGACAGGGACTCGAGACCCCGGGCATGGTGCACCGTTGCATGGATCTGCTGCAGCAGCGTGCTGGCATCCGTCCCGAGGCGTTCGTTCAGTGCATCGATAAGATGCGTGATGACGGGGTCGGCAGCATCGTCTGCCGCCGGCTGCCTGTGTTCCAGGAACATGGCGGCCATTTCCAGCATGGTGGCCAGGTAGTGTTTGCCGGACTCGCTTTCACGGCGAACCAGCATCGTCAGCCAGGTGCAGCCGCAGCGCAGCTGCTCGAGAGCGGCTTGCCGGTCTGGCTCGCCGTGCTGTCCGAGGGCCATGGCGACCACGCCGGTCATCCGGCTGCCGGTCATGACGGGGCAGGCAATCACCTTGCCGGATTCTGCCGTCAGCAGCGGGCTGGCGTCACGCCGGCAAACGATCTCCTGCTGCCTGCTAATGGCGTCCCTTGCCGTGGCCAGCAAGGCAGGCGGGGTATTGCCGGAAGCCGGCCAGCAGGCAACCGGCAAGAAGTCGTGGCCATCCGGCTCTTGCATGAGCACGATGGCGTGTGTGACGCCGCCTATCATGCTGCATTGCTGGTCGAGCCATGATTGTGTCAGGCGCTTCAATGGATGTGTCCCCCGGGACGAGATGTTGTTGTCTGCGGGCGCCGGCGGC
>JBFELL010000037.1:0-18751 GCA_041552135.1 Gammaproteobacteria bacterium | reverse complement strand
CTCGAACAGGTCGCCGAGGATGTACAGTGCATCGGCGTGACGCGCCCGGCCACCGAGCAACTGCAGCAGCAGCTGCGTGGCGGCCGGGTGTCCCGCGTCGAGGTGCAGGTCGGATATAAACAGGGTGCACGGCATGCGCGCGTCCTGTCACAGCGGTACTACTGGACGGTGACCTTGTTGATGGTGACGGTTTCCGATGGCACGTCCTGCATGCCGGAACGGGTGGTGGTGCCGACCTTCTCGATGGCGTGCACCACGTCGATGCCGTCCGTGACCTTGCCGAACACGGCATAGCCCCAGCCCTGCGCGGTGGGTGCGGTGTGGTTGAGGAAGCCGTTGTCCTTCACATTGATGAAGAACTGCGCCGTGGCGGAATTCGGGTCACTGGTGCGCGCCATGGCGATCGTGCCGGTATCGTTCGTCAGGCCGTTGTCGGCCTCGTTCCTGATCGGGGCATTGGTCTTTTTCTGCTTCATGTCGACATCGAAACCGCCGCCCTGGATCATGAAGCGGGCAATCACCCGGTGAAAGATGGTGCCGTCATAGAAACCGGCATTCGCGTATTCGACAAAGTTCGCCACCGTGTCCGGTGCCTTGTTGCCATCCAGTTCCAGGGTGATCTCACCCATGCTGGTTTCCATCTTTACAGTCACCATGCCGACTCCTTTGGTTTGATTTTCAGTTGTGTAGCCGACCGCCGGGGCAAAGCCGGTTGTCACTACCAGTAACAGGCCGAGCAGATTTTTCATCAAAATCTCCATCATTTTCACGGGTTCGCCAATAATATCGGCTTCGGCGTGCTTTACAAGCACGCAGGGGTGTTTCAGGGCTCACTTTTCGTTACCATGTGCCGCGCCGAATCACCAGCAGAATCGTCATGGATACTCTCAAGATCCACAACAGCCTCACAGGGAAAAAGGAAATCTTCGTGCCCATGGAGCCGGGCAGGGTGCGCATGTACGTCTGCGGCATGACCATCTATGACTACTGCCACCTGGGTCACGCCCGCGTCATGGTGGTGTTCGATGTCGTCGTGCGCTACCTGCGCAGCCGGGGCCTTGACGTGACCTATGTACGCAACATCACGGACATCGACGACAAGATCATCCAGCGCGCGAACGAAAACGGCGAAAGCATCACCGAACTGACTGACCGCTTTACCCGCATCATGCACGAGGATGCCGAGGCGCTCGGCATACTGCCGCCGGACCTGGAGCCGCGTGCAACCGCCTCGATGCAGGAAATCATCGACATGATCCAGGCCCTGGTCGACAAGGGCTATGCCTATCAGGGCGGCAACGGCGATGTCTACTATGACGTCAGCCGCTTCGACGACTATGGCCGCCTGTCCGGCAAGCGACTGGAAGACCTGCGTGCCGGCGAGCGGGTCGCCGTCGACGAGTCGAAGGACGACCCGCTGGATTTCGTCCTGTGGAAGGCCGCCAAGCCGGGCGAACCCAGCTGGCCGTCGCCCTGGGGGGATGGCCGGCCGGGCTGGCACATCGAGTGCTCGGCCATGTCCACCAGCTGCCTGGGCGCACACTTCGACATCCACGGCGGCGGCATGGACCTGAAGTTCCCGCACCACGAGAACGAGATCGCCCAGTCCGAGGCGGCCACCGGCGAGCCCTTCGTCAACGTCTGGATGCACAACGGATTCGTCAGGGTCGACGAGGAGAAGATGTCGAAGTCACTCGGCAACTTCTTCACCGTGCGCGACATCCTGCAGCGCTACCGTGCGGAGGACGTGCGCTACTTCATTCTCGCCAGCCACTACCGCAGTCCGCTGAACTACTCGCAGGAAAACCTCGAGCACGGCAAGGCCGCGCTGACACGACTCTACACGGCGCTGCGCGGCATCGAGCCGGCGGCTGCAGCGGGTGATGCCGGGGATGCGTGGGTCACGGCATTCAACGCGGCCATGGACGATGATTTCAATACGCCGGAGGCCATTGCCGTGCTGTTCGAGCTTGCCCGGGAAATCAACCGGCAGCGTGATACGGATAGCCCCAGGGCGGCTGTGCTTGCGGCCTGCCTGCTGGAGCTTGGCGGCATCCTGGGACTGTTGAAGGCGGATCCCGAGGCCCATCTGCGCGAGGGTGGTGACCCGGATGCCATCAGCGAGGCCGATATAGAAAAACTGATCGAAAATCGCCTGCAGGCACGAAAGCAGAAGAACTGGGCCGAGGCCGACCGCATCCGGGAAGAACTCGAGGCGGCCGGCGTGGTGCTCGAGGACGGTCCCGCAGGGACGACCTGGCGCCGCAGCTAGCGGTTATCAGGCGTGCAGCTGTTCGGCGGCGAACAGGGTATTTTCCAGCAGCGTTGCCACTGTCATCGGGCCAACGCCCCCGGGCACCGGCGTTATCCACGCGGCACGTTCCTGCGCCGCGGCAAAACCGATATCGCCTGTCAGACTGCCGTCTTCCAGCCGGTTGATGCCGACGTCGACGACCGTGGCGCCCGGTTTGACCCATTCACCCGCGACGATACCGGGCTTGCCTACCGCCACGACGAGAATATCGGCGCTCGCAACATGGGCGTCCAGGTCACGGGTAAACCGGTGGCAGGTGGTTACGGTGCAGCCGGCCAGCAGCAGTTCCAGTGTCATCGGCCGGCCAACGATATTGGACGCGCCCACCACCACAGCCTCACGACCGTAAAACGGCTCGCCGGTCGATTCCAGTACTGTGATTACGCCGCGTGGCGTGCAGGAGCGCAGCAGTGGCCGGCGCAGCGCCAGCCGGCCGATATTGTAGGGATGGAATCCATCAACATCCTTGTCAGGGCGAATACGCTCCGTGACCTTGTCCGGGTCGATTTGTGCCGGCAGCGGAAACTGCACCAGGATGCCGTCCATTTCCGCATCGTCGTTCAGGGTATCGATCAGTTCCAGCAACTCGATCTCGGCTGTGTGGTCGGGGAGATCATAGGCGCGTGACAGCAGGCCCGCCTCGTCACAGGCCTTGCGTTTGTTGCGGACGTAGATTTCCGACGCCGGATCCTGGCCGACGAGGATAACCGCCAGCCCCGGTCGCCGCAGGCCACTTGCCAGCCGGTCCCCGATCCGTCCACGGATGGAGTGGCGCAGTTCGGCGGCAATCGCCTTGCCATCAATCAGTTTTGCTGTCATGAGTGCCTTGGTCAGCAGGTTGCTTGCTACTGCCGCGGCATTCTCGCATGCGGCAATCCCCGCACACAACAGGACCGTCCGCCCGGCCCGGCCCGGCCTTGCGTGGTATTTGACCCCCTGCATGCAATCCACGTATCATCGCCGGGCTCAGGAACAACGGTACAGGTGAGCCTCACCTCGTGTTTGGACTGTAGCAGCGGGGTATAGCGCAGTCTGGTAGCGCGCCTGCTTTGGGAGCAGGATGTCGGGGGTTCGAATCCCTCTACCCCGACCATATATAACGGGTTTGCCTGGGACGTGGGTAATGCGCCCGTAGCTCAGCTGGATAGAGCATCGGCCTTTAAGCGCACACCGCTACAACAGCGTGTGCACAAGGAGCCTTTGCGGGGAAACGGAACCCGTAGAGTGGATCGTACTGTATCGGGGAAACCTTAACAGGTGATGCTGATGGCAATCCCGAGGAAACCGCGGCTTTACCCGCAGGCGGGATCCGTAGAGACTATACGTACGACACCTGAGATGGTGAAGAGATAGTCCAGACCACAAACCTGTGATGGGGCGTCGAAAGACGTAGCTGGTATGCTAAGCCGAGGGTCGCAGGTTCGAATCCTGCCGGGCGCGCCATTCCTGGCATTTATGATGGTTGTTAAGGTTGGTTTATGGTGGGCGTAGCTCAGTTGGTAGAGCCCTGGATTGTGATTCCAGTCGTCGTGGGTTCGAGTCCCATCGTCCACCCCACTCGGGGCCGTTAGCTCAATTGGCAGAGCAGTGGACTCTTAATCCATTGGTTGTAGGTTCGATTCCTACACGGCCCACCAACACCGGTCAGCCCGTGCAACGCACGGGCTTTTTTATTGACTCCGGGGCAGGAATTCCGGCCATAATCCGGGGATGCCATCGCCATTGATAAGTCGTTATAATCGTGCAAATTTACAGTCAGACAGGGCCAGTAATACCGGCTTGCAGAAATGCTTCGGCGAAAGTGGCGGAATTGGTAGACGCGCTGGCTTTAGGTGCCAGTGGGGCAACCCGTGAGAGTTCGAGTCTCTCCTTTCGCACCAGTAAGAATGACAGAATTATATAAATATCATACAGATGACATTATGGCCGGCCTGTCCGGCCAGTACACGCGAGGTGAAGTATGCAAGTTTCGGTAGAAAATACCGGCGGCCTTGAGCGCCGTGTGACCGTCCAGGTGCCTGCAGAGCGTATCGATCAGGAAGTTGGCTCGCGCCTGGAATCGATGAGCCGGACAATACGCCTGGACGGCTTCCGCCCTGGCAAGGTGCCGGTCAGGGTCATCAAACAGAAATACGGCAGCCAGGTGCGTCAGGAAGTCATTGAGCAGGTCATCAACTCCACACTGCAGGAGGCGCTGACACAGGAAAACCTGTCCCCGGTGGGGAGCCCCAGTATCGAACCGCAGGCCATGCAGCCCGGCGAGTCGCTGGAGTACGTGGCCACCTTCGAGGTGTTCCCCGAGTTCAAGCAGGCGCTTGACTACGATTTCAGTGTGACGCGCCCGGTGGTCGAGGTCGGTGACGACGATGTAAATGCCATGCTGGAGAAGCTGCGCAAGCAGCGCGCCACCTGGAACGAGGTCGAACGGGCCGCTGCCATGAATGACCAGGTGGTCATCGACTTCGAGGGCAAGATCGCCGGTGAAGACTTCACTGGCAACAAGGGCCAGAACATGCCGCTGGAACTGGGCTCGGGTTCCATGATTCCCGGCTTCGAGGAACAGCTGGCGGGGGTCTGCGCCGGCGACGAGAAAACCATCACGGTCACCTTTCCCGCGGACTATCCGGCAGCCGAGGTTGCGGGCAAGGATGCCGATTTCGACATCAGGGTGCACAACGTTGCCGAAATGGCGCTGCCGGAACTCGATGATGAGTTTGCCAGGGCATTCGGCGTCGGCGAGGGCGGTATCGAGGGCCTCAGGCGGGAAGTCAGCAACAACATGCAGCGTGAACTGAAACAACTGGTCACGGCCAGCGTAAAAGACCAGGTGTTCTCAAACCTGCTGGAAAAGAATCAGGTAGAGGTCCCGCGCAGCCTCATCGACAGCGAGGTCGCCGCACTGCAGGGCCAGGCACAGAACCAGGGCCTCGATGCATCGGCGCTGGAAGCCAGCGCCGAACGTCGCGTCAAGCTGGGTGTGCTGCTGAGCGAGATCGTCAAGCAGAACCAGATCCAGGTCGACCCCGATCGCGTGAGGCAGAATATCGAAACCATGGCCGCTTCGTATGAAAATCCGGACGAGGTCGTGCAGTACTACTACGGAAATCAGGAAATGCTGACCGGGGTACAGACTGCCGTGATCGAGGAGCAGGCAGTCGAGTGGATCATGGAGAATTCCGCCGTAGCGGTTGAAGACAAGCCGTCTTCATTTGACGAACTGGTTGACGCAGCCAAGCAATCTAAAGGATAGGGTAGTATGACCGATAGCACAGTCATGAACGGCGCATCTGATACACGGGCACTGAACCTGGTCCCGATTGTCATCGAACAGACCTCCCGTGGAGAACGTTCCTACGACATCTACTCCCGACTCCTCAAGGAGCGCGTGGTCTTTGTCGTTGGCCCCGTCGAGGACTACATGGCCAACGTCATTGTGGCGCAGCTGCTGTTCCTCGAATCGGAAAATCCGGACAAGGACATCCACCTCTACATCAATTCACCCGGCGGCTCGGTAACGGCCGGCCTGGCGATCTATGACACCATGCAGTTCATCAAGCCCGATGTCAGTACCATGTGTATCGGACAGGCCGCGAGCATGGGGGCATTGCTGCTTGCCGGAGGCGCCCATGGCAAGCGTGTCTGCCTGCCGCATTCGCGCATCATGATCCACCAGCCGCTGGGTGGTTTCCAGGGGCAGGCCACGGACATCGATATCCACGCCCGCGAAATCCTGCTGATCCGCGAAAAGCTAAACCGCATTCTCTCGGCCCATACCGGACAAACGCTCGAGCGTATCCGTGAGGATACCGAGCGCGATAACTTCATGGGTGCCGAAGAGGCGAAAAACTACGGCCTGATCGACGAAATCCTGGAGCGGCGCATACCCGGCATATCGGAGTAGCGGGACCGGTCGGGGCAGCACCAGTCAACCCCGCCCGGGCACCGGGATTCCGGAAACAATACCGACAACCCCGGCAAGCAGCCGGTAATTGTACCGGGGCTGCAATTCGAAGGAGTTGATTGACAACAATAAACAGTGTTAATAATGTTATCATGGCGTGCCCGGGAAGCAGACGAGGAACAACCAAATGAGTGATGAGAGAGACGGCAAGGGCGATGACGGCAAGCTGCTCTACTGCTCCTTTTGCGGCAAGAGCCAGCACGAAGTCCGCAAGTTGATTGCCGGCCCCTCGGTATTCGTCTGCGATGAATGCGTCGAACTCTGCAACGATATCATCCGCGAGGAGATGCAGGAAAAATCCTCAACCGGCGGAGACAAGCTTCCCACGCCGAAAGAAATCAACGAAATCCTCAATGAGTACGTCATCGGCCAGGATCGCGCAAAAAAGGTGCTTTCGGTCGCCGTCTACAACCACTACAAGCGTCTGGAAGCCTCACACAAGAAAGACGAGGTCGAGCTGTCCAAGAGCAACATCCTGCTGATCGGGCCAACCGGTTCCGGCAAGACCCTGCTGGCGGAAACACTGGCGCGCCTGCTGAATGTGCCGTTCACCATTGCCGATGCCACCACGCTGACCGAGGCCGGCTATGTTGGCGAGGATGTAGAGAACATCATCCAGAAGCTGCTGCAGAAATGCGACTACGATGTCGACAAGGCACAGACCGGCATCGTCTATATTGATGAAATCGACAAGATCTCGCGCAAATCGGACAATCCCTCGATCACCCGCGATGTCTCCGGCGAAGGAGTCCAGCAGGCGCTGCTGAAACTGATCGAGGGCACCGTTGCATCGGTGCCGCCGCAGGGTGGTCGCAAGCATCCGCAGCAGGAATTCCTGCAGGTCGATACCTCGAACATCCTTTTTATTGTCGGCGGTGCCTTTGCCGGCCTGGACAAGATTATCCGCAGCCGTTCCGAAACCGGCGGCATCGGCTTCGCTGCCGAAGTGAAAAGCAAGGATGAAGAGTCTGCGCTCGGCGAGATCCTCTACGATGTCGAACCGGAAGACCTCATCAAGTATGGCCTGATTCCCGAATTCGTCGGCAGACTGCCTGTGGTGGCAACCCTGGAGGAACTCGACGAGGAAGCGCTCGTCAAGATCCTGACGGAGCCGCGCAACGCCCTCACCAAGCAGTACCAAAAGCTGTTTGACATGGAAGGCAGTGAGGTCGAATTTCGTGAAGATGCCCTGCGTGCCGTTGCACGCAAGGCCATGGACCGGAAAACCGGTGCGCGCGGTCTGCGCACCATTCTCGAGCAGGTCCTGCTCGATACCATGTACGACTTGCCCTCCATGGAAAACGTCAGAAAAGTGGTCATTGACGAGAGCGTAATCCAGGGCAATTCAAAACCCTACATGATTTTTGACGCTTCGGAGCCCATGGCGGCTTCAGAGTAGTCAGAAATTCCTCATTAAAACCAGTAAGTTATATTTTTGCTGGTGTTGCCGGCCCGGCTGGCATGCTCCTTGCTGTATATTATTGCCTGTCAAGAAAATGATTGAATAACGTGAACCGCGCCCCCATTTAAGGGCGTAATACAGCGGAGTTGAATCATTCCAGGTGTAACGACAGGCGGGCTTTCGGGCTCAGCAGTGACAGCGCCGGGCAGCATGAACGCGATGCCACTGACGATCCCCGTAATCACTCAACCAGCAATGAAAGGGAACAAACATGACTGACCAAACATTCAGTGCCATCCCCGTCTTGCCGTTACGCGATGTGGTTGTCTACCCGCACATGGTCATACCGCTGTTCGTTGGGCGCGAGAAATCCATCAATGCCCTCGATACCGCCATGCAGGAGGACAAGAAGATACTGCTGGTTGCACAGAAGAACGCCGAAATTGACGATCCTTCGATCGAGGACATCCACGAAATCGGCACGCTGTCGACGATCCTGCAGTTGCTGAAGCTGCCCGACGGCACCGTCAAGGTCCTGGTAGAAGGTGCCGAGCGCGCCCGGGTGACGTCTTACGAGTCAACCGATGCGTTCTTCACCGCCAACATCGAACAGCTGGAAGCGGATGAGGGGGAGAACGAGAAAGAGCTGGAGGTCCTGACGCGCTCACTGCTGGCGATGTTTGACCAGTATGTGAAACTTAACAAGAAGGTCCCGCCGGAAATACTGACATCGCTGTCAGGTATTGACGAACCTGGCCGGCTGGCGGACACCATCGCCGCCCACATGTCGCTCAAGCTCGAGGAGAAACAGAAGATCCTCGAAATCGAGAACTGCCGCGAACGCCTGGAACGCCTCATGGGGCAGATCGAGGGCGAGATCGACATCATGCAGATCGAGAAGCGCATTCGCGGACGCGTCAAGCAGCAAATGGAAAAGAGCCAGCGCGAGTACTACCTGAATGAACAGATGAAGGCCATCCAGAAAGAACTGGGCGACATGGAAGATGCGCCCAGCGAACTGGATGAACTGCAGCAGAAGATCGACAAGGCCGGCATGAGCAAGGAGGCCCGGGAAAAAGCGACCTCCGAGCTCAACAAGCTCAAGATGATGTCGCCGATGTCCGCCGAGGCAACGGTCGTGCGCAACTATATCGACTGGCTGGTCAGTGTGCCGTGGAAGAAACGCTCCAAGATCCGTCACGACCTGACGGCCGCCGAGGAGGTTCTCGAGGCGGATCACTATGGTCTTGATAAGGTCAAGGAACGCATCCTGGAGTACCTTGCCGTGCAGCAACGAGTGAAAAAACTGAAGGGCCCGATCCTCTGCCTGGTCGGTCCTCCCGGCGTCGGCAAGACCTCGCTGGGCCGCTCCATCGCCCGGGCCACCAACCGCAAGTTCACGCGCATGTCGCTGGGCGGCGTCCGTGACGAAGCGGAAATCCGCGGTCATCGCCGCACCTACATCGGCTCGCTGCCGGGCAAGATCGTGCAGAACCTGTCCAAGGTCGAGGTGCGCAATCCGCTGTTCCTGCTGGATGAGATGGACAAGATGTCCATGGACTTCAGGGGCGATCCCTCGTCGGCACTGCTGGAAGTTCTCGATCCGGAACAGAACAACACCTTTAACGACCACTACCTGGAGGTCGACTTCGACCTCTCGGATGTCATGTTCGTTGCCACGGCAAACTCGATGAACATTCCGGCGCCCCTGCTGGACCGCATGGAGGTCATCCGCATCCCTGGCTACACCGAGGATGAGAAGATCAACATCGCCATGCGCTACCTGCTGCCGAAACAGGTGAAAAACAACGGCCTGAAAGACAACGAGATCGCCATCAGCGAGAACGCTATACGCGACGTCATTCGCTACTACACACGCGAGGCGGGCGTGCGGAACCTGGAGCGGGAAATTTCCAAGATCTGCCGCAAGGTGGTCAAGGAACTGGTACTGAAGGAACGTGACAAGAAGGTGGCCATCACGCCGCGCAACCTTGACAAGTACCTCGGCGTGAGGCGCTTCCGCTACGGCCTTGCCGATGAGCACGATCAGGTCGGCCAGGTAACAGGACTCGCATGGACCGAGGTGGGCGGCGAACTGCTGACCATCGAATCAACAACGGTCCCCGGCAAGGGCAAGATGATCCATACCGGCCAGCTTGGTGATGTCATGCAGGAGTCCATCCAGGCCGCCACCACCGTGGTGCGCAGTCGCGCGGCAATGCTGGGTATCGACCCTGATTTCTACCAGAAGTACGACATCCACATCCACGTGCCTGAAGGCGCCACGCCCAAGGACGGCCCCAGTGCCGGCGTGGGCATGTGTACTGCACTGGTCTCGGCTCTCACCGATATACCGGTACGCGCCGACGTGGCAATGACCGGTGAGATCACCCTGAGGGGAGAGGTATTGCCGATCGGCGGTCTCAAGGAAAAGCTGCTGGCGGCACACCGGGGCGGCATTGGAATCGTCCTGATCCCCGAGGAGAACCGCAAGGATCTCGCCGAGATCCCTAAGAACGTCAAGGACAAGCTCGACATCCGGCCGGTCAAGTGGATCGACGAGGTGCTGCAGGTGGCCCTGCAGCACCAGCCGGTTCCGCTGGCAGAGGAAGGCAAGGAGCCCGCGGAGAGCAAGGCGGTCAAGGGCAAGGAGAAGGGCAGGCAGAAGCCGGTCACCGCCCACTAGCACCTTCCCATCGATGTACACTAATACCGCCGGGACGGCATGAATTGGCCGTCCCGGCGGGTTTTTTTGCATGTGTAATCTGTGTTCTAGTATCATGCCTGACAGTTCGAGGGGAAGATAACGGGAACTCTGACAAGAAACCGATCGCCGCCTTCCTGAGCCAATAACACATACCGAGGATGACTGAATGAACAAAGCTGAACTTATTGATGCCGTCGCAGAGGCAACAGACCTGTCAAAAGCCGATGCAGAGAAAGCGACCAATGTCGTGCTCGACAGCATCATCGATGTGCTGGGCAAGGGCGACCAGGTCACTCTGGTCGGGTTCGGAACCTTTTCGGTCAGGGACCGGGCAGCACGTACCGGCCGCAACCCGCAGACCGGGGAAACCATACAGATCAAGGCGTCCAGATCACCGGGCTTCAAGGCTGGCAAAGCCTTCAAGGATGCCGTAAACTAGCGCGCCTTCGGGTGCTTAGCTCAGCTGGGAGAGCGTCGCCCTTACAAGGCGAATGTCGGGGGTTCGATCCCCTCAGCACCCACCAGGAACCAGGAGTGGTAGTTCAGCTGGTTAGAATACCGGCCTGTCACGCCGGGGGTCGCGGGTTCGAGTCCCGTCCACTCCGCCATCTGGAAACAGGAAAGGGCGCCCTTGTGGTGCCCTTTCTTTTTGGTCACGTACAATAATCCTGTTTATTCAGAGAGATTCAGAATGTTACTTGCGATTCGTGAACGTGTAATGGGCCTTGTTGGCTGGGTACTGCTGGGCATCCTTGCTATCGCATTCAGCTTTTTCGGACTTAACTGGTATTTCCAGGGCGACTCGCGCATTTTCGCCGCTACAGTCAATGACGTGGATATTCCACTTGGCGAACAACAGCGCGCCTACCAGTTACTGCGCGCCCGGGTGCAGGAGCGTCTTGGCGATGCCTATGATCCGGCACTGATCAACGAAGCGGCCCTGAAGAAAAGCGCACTCGAACAGCTCATTCGCGAACAGCTGTTGCTGCAGGAAGCCGAGGCAGCAGGCTTCGCCGTCAGTCCGCAACTGGTGGCAGCGCGTATCGGTGCCGTTCAGGGTTTTCAGGAAGACGGACAATTCTCCAAGGAACGCTACGAACGGGCGCTACGACTGCAGGGCATGAACCCGTCCGAGTTCGAATGGCGCCTGTCACGTGAAATGTTGACACAGCAGATCATCAACGGGATTGCCGGCACGGCCACACCCACGACTGCCACGGCCGACAGGGCCTATGAACTGCAGAAACAGCAGCGCCGCTTCAGCCACCTCACGCTGCCTATTGACCGTTTCACGGCCAAGGTGGAGATCAGTGACGGGGATATCAGCGCCTGGTATGACGGCCACCTGGACAGCTTCATGACACCCGAGCGGGTGCGCGTCCAGTACCTCGAACTCAGGGCCGAGAATATCGAGGTGCCCGGCGAGATCGACGAGGAGACGCTGCTCCAGCTCTATGACGAACAGCCCGATCGCTTTATTACACCGGAAGAACGCCAGGCACGTCATATACTCGTCAGCCTGCCGGGCGATGCCGACGATGAAACAATCGCCGCGGCCCGCGCTGAAGCCGGGGCCATACTGCAACGTCTGGATGAAGGCGAGGACTTTGCAGAGCTGGCAAAGGCCGAATCCGATGACCCGGGTTCTGCCGGCAATGGTGGCGATCTCGGCTTTTTCGGCAGGGGTCTGATGACGCCCGAGTTCGAGCAGGCCGTGTTTGAACTGGAGAAAGGTGGCCGCAGCGACATCGTACGCTCGCCGTTCGGCTTTCATATCATCGAGCTGACGGATATTCGTGCGGAGGTTGCCCAGCCGTTCGAGGAGGTCCGCGCCGAACTCGTTGCCGAATATCTCGCAGAACAGCGCAGCGAGCTGTTTTTCGACCGTTCCGAGCTGCTGGCCAACCTGGTCTTTGAGCAGCCCGACACCCTGCAGGCGGCAGCCGATGCCCTGGACCTGGAAGTGCAGACAAGTGACTGGTTGACCCGGGCAGGTGGTACCGGCATCGGTGAACATCCGCAGGTGGCTGCCATGGCCTTCCAGGCAGACATTCTGGAAGGCGGCGCCAACAGCGAGCCTGTGGAGATCGCCGCGGAACATCTTGTGGTCATTCGCAATCTGGAGCATGAACCCGCCACCCCGCGACCACTGGACGAAGTGCGCGACGAAGTCCGGCAGCAGTTGCTCGATTCCCGGGCGCGTGAACTCGCCAGGGGGCATGGCGACACCCTGCTTGCCCGGTTACGGGACGGGACGCCGCTTGCCGACATCGCGACGGGCGAGGAACTCGAGCTTGCAGACAGCGGGCTGATCGACCGTCAGTCGCAGACAGCGGAGCGCCGCCTGATTCAGGAGGCGTTCCTGCTGCCGGCCCCTGCCACAGACAGCATCTCGGCGACCGGCATCACGCTGGCCTCGGGGGATTATGTCCTGCTGCAGCTGCATGAGGTCCAGCCGGGCGATACGACCGGGCTGTCCGATGCAGACCGCGGGCGACTGCGCCAGGAAATCGGGCGCATCCAGGGCCTGTCAGAAACGGCTGCCCTGGTGGAGGAACTCCGGGGCCGTGCAATTATCACCATTCCGGAGCAGGATAACTGATCGTCCCTGGACAATTGCATCCGTCCGCCAGGTCACCGGCACCGTGAAACTGCATTGGCAAATCCTGCTCGCCCTGGTACTGGCCGTCATCGCCGGCCAGCTGACCGGCATGGACGGCAGCCTGTTCGGGCTGCGTTTCTACGACATCTACGTCTTTCTCGGCAAGCTGTTCCTGAATGCCCTGAAAATGATCATCGTGCCGCTGATCCTCTCCTCGATCATTACCGGTATCGCCGGCGTCGGGGAAAGCGGGGCCATGGGCCGGCTCGGTGGCAAGACACTGCTGTATTACATGACCACCAGCCTGTTCGCCATTCTTGTGGGTCTGCTGCTGGTCAATATCGTTGCCCCCGGCATCGTCGATGGCAAGCCGGCCGGCGATATCCTGCCGATATCCGAAGACATCGATGCCGTCGCGGAGCGGGTCGAGGGTCGTGGTGTCGGCGACGTGGTGGACATCTTCCTGCGCATGGTTCCGACCAACATCGTCGCGGCGGCCGCGCAGGGTCAGATGCTGGGACTGATTTTCTTCAGTCTGCTGTTCGGCTATTTCATGACGCGCATCGACAGCCAGCCCAAGCAGGTGCTCAAAGACTTCTGGCAGGGAATGTACGATGTCATGATAAAGATCACCGAATGGGTGATGCTGTTTGCACCCATCGGCGTGTTTGCGCTGGTCGCCAAGGTCGTGGCCTCCACCGGCTTCGCCGCCTTCGAGCCGCTACTGGCCTTCTTCCTGACGGTACTCGCCGCACTGGCTGTGCACTTTCTCATCGTGCTGCCGTTGCTGCTCACCCTGGTCGGGCGCGTCAATCCCTGGCGGCATTACCGCGCCATGGCACCGGCATTACTGACGTCCTTCTCCACGGCGTCATCGTCCGCAACGCTGCCGATCACCATGGACTGCGTGAACAAGAACGCCGGTGTTTCCACCCGCACCACCAGCTTCGTGCTGCCGCTGGGCGCGACCGTCAACATGGACGGCACCGCGCTCTACGAATGTGTCGCCGCCATGTTCATTGCCCAGGCCTTTGGCCTGCAGCTGGGTTTCGCCGAACAGTTCACTGTGGTCCTGATCGCCCTGTTGACATCCATCGGCGTGGCGGGCATTCCGGCGGCCAGCCTGGTGGCCATCACCATCATTCTCGGCGCCATCGGGCTGCCGCTCGAAGCCGTCGGCCTGATCCTGGCCGTGGACCGGGTGCTGGACATGTGCCGCACCAGCGTGAATATCTTCAGCGACTCCTGCGGTGCGGTGATTATCGGCCGGCTGGAGGGTGAGCAGGGTATCCTGCAGAAATAACCGGAAGGCTGGAATGCTATCGCGGGAATGGTGTGTGCAGTAGAAAACTGCTTCTGCTTTGCGTTTCCCGTGCCTTTGCGTTGATATTGTTCTTTTTGTGGTTTTCTCGGCGGTGAACTCCTAGTCCATGGGTGGCATGCCGACCGTGCTGTAACCGCCGTCGACGTAGGTGATCTCGCCGGTAATACCTGCCGCCAGATCCGAGCACAGGAATGCCGCGGCATTGCCGACATCCTCGATGGTGACATTGCGGCGCAGCGGCGCGGTGTTGGCGAAGGTGTCCAGCATCTTGCGGAAGTTGCTGATGCCGGCCGCGGCCAGCGTACGGATCGGGCCGGCGGAGATGGCGTTGACGCGGATGCCCTGCGGCCCGAGGCTTTGCGCAAGGTAGCGCACGTTGGCCTCCAGGCTGGCCTTGGCCACGCCCATGACATTGTAATTGGGGATCGTCTGGACGGCCCCGAGGTAGCTCAGCGTCAACAGGGCACCGTTGCGGCCTGCCATCATGCCACGGCCCGCCTTGGCCATGGCGGCAAAGCTGTAGGAACTGATGTCATGCGCGATGCGAAAGCCCTCGCGGTTGACGCAGTCGAGGTAATCGCCGGCAAGCTGGTCGGCCGGTGCGAAGGCAATCGAGTGGACGATGATGTCCAGGCCGTCCCAGTGCGTGCCGAGTTCGGTGAAGGCCGACTCGATCTGCTCGTCACTGCTGACATCGCAGGGCAGGGTGAGCGTGGAGTCGCACCTGGCGGCGAGTTTGCTGACCCGTTCGCCGAGCTTGTCGTTCGGATAGGTGAAGGCCAGCTCCGCCCCTTCACGATGCATGGCCTCGGCAATGCCCCAGGCAATGGACCGGTTGCTGGCCAGACCGGCGATGAGTGCGCGTTTTCCGCTCAAGAATCCCATGGTTTTTTCCCGTTTCTTCAAGGTTCCGGTAAGGTACCGAAAATTGATCTGTACGGAAAGGGCAGGGCTGGTGGATTGCGCTGTGAAACCGGCCCGTTACGCCGATATAATGCAGCGTCATGCAGAGACCGCCAGCGAAATCAGGACTCCCCCGCAGACCACTGGCGTGGCTGTGCTGAGGGCTGCCATGCCGGGCATACGGCCGAGGCTTGCTGCGATCCTGGGCCTGCTGGCACTGGTGGCAATCCCGGCCTGCGGCGATGGTCCATGGAACCGCCCCTATCCGGCAAAGGACGCCGGCAGCAACGTGCTGTATTCCTCGTTCTCGGCCCGCCCGAACCACCTCGACCCGGCCCGGTCCTACAGCTCCAACGAGATTACCTTTACCGGCCAGATCTACGAGCCACCCCTGCAATACCATTACCTGAAACGCCCCTACACCCTGATACCGCTGGCGGCGACCCGGGTGCCGGAACCGTACTACCTCGACGCGGCGGGTAACCGTCTGCCGGCCGATGCCGCAGTGGCAGACATTGCCCGCAGCGTCTACGAGATCGAGATACAGCCGGGCATCCGCTACCAGCCGCACCCGGCCTTTGCCCGGGATGCAGAGGGCAGACACCGCTATCACGCGCTCACGCCGAACGACCTGTCCCGGATCCATGCGCTGGGCGACTTCGAACACACCGGTACACGCGAACTGGTCGCTGCCGACTACGTCTACCAGATCAAGCGACTCGCGCACCCGCGCCTGCACTCGCCCATCTTCGGCCTGATGAGCGACTACATCCTCGACCTCAAGGACTACGCGAAGGTGCTGAAGCAGGCATGGGAAGAGACCGCCGTCGGCCGCGAGGAGGGTATCTATCTCGACCTGACACGTTACCCGCTGGCGGGCGCCGAGGTCATTGACCGCTACCGCTACCGCATCACGATCAACGGCAAGTACCCTCAGCTGCTGTACTGGCTGGCGATGCCGTTCTTTGCACCGGTACCGCCGGAGGCCGACCGCTTCTACACACAACCCGGCATGACGCAGCGCAACATCACACTGGACTGGTATCCCGTGGGCACCGGACCCTACATGCTGACGGTCAACAATCCAAACCGCCGCATGGTCCTCGAACGCAATCCCAATTTCCACGGTGAGACCTATCCTGCCGAGGGCATGCCGGGCGACGCCGCAGCCGGCCTGCTGGCGGATGCCGGCAGGCCGGTACCCTTCATCGACAAGGTCGTCTTCAGCCTGGAAAAGGAGGATATCCCGTACTGGAACAAGTTCCTGCAGGGCTACTACGATGCTTCAGGTATCAACTCGGACAGTTTCGACCAGGCCGTGAGTATCGGCGCCGGCGGCGAGGTCAACCTGACGGAGGAAATGCAGGCGCAGGGCATCCGCCTCACGACGACGGTGTCCACCTCGATCTACTACACCGGCTTCAACTGGCTCGATCCGGTGGTCGGCGGCGACAGTGACCCGGCCCGCAAGCTGCGCCAGGCCATCGCGATTGCCGTGGACTTCGAGGAATACGTCTCGATCTTTCTCAACGGACGTGGCATCCCGGCACAGAGCATGTTGCCGCCCGGCATATTCGGCCACCGCAGCGGCGAGACCGGTATCAACACCCTGGTCTACGACATCACCCCGCAGGGCCCAAGACGCAAGCCGATCAGCGAGGCGCGCCGCCTGCTTGCCGAGGCCGGCTACCCCGAGGGCAGGGACATCAGGACCGGCAAGCCACTGGTGCTGTATTTCGACACCACGGCAACCGGCCCGGATGACAAGGCGCGGCTAGACTGGCTGCGCAAGCAGTTCGCCAGGCTGGACATCCAGCTGGTGATCCGCGGCAGCGACTACAACCGCTTCCAGGACAAGATGCTCAAGGGCACGGCGCAGATCTACCAGTGGGGCTGGAATGCCGACTACCCGGACCCGGAGAATTTCCTGTTCCTGCTGTACGGCCCGAACAGCAAGGTAGGGCACAACGGCGAGAACGCCTCCAACTATCAAAACGCCGAATACGACCGCCTGTTCGAGCGCATGAAGAACATGGACAATACGCCGGGGCGTCAGCAGATTATCGACGAGATGGTCGCCATCGCCCGCCACGACAGTCCGTGGCTGTGGGGTTTCCATCCCAAGCAGTTCAGCCTGAACCATGCCTGGTACATGAACAGCAAGCCAAACCTGATGGCCAACAATACGCTGAAGTACCGGCGCATCGAGCCGGCCATGCGCGAGAAGCTGCAGGCGGCCTGGAACCGGCCGGTGCGCTGGCCATTGCTGCTGCTGGCCGTGGTGCTGCTGGCGGTTATCATTCCTGCCGTCATCGGCCACCGCCGGCGGCAGCGCCAGCCGGCCTATGCGAGGCGGGCCTGATGTTTGCCTACATCGTCAGGCGAATCGCCTACGCCATTCCCATCCTCATCGGTATCAACCTGCTGACCTTCACGCTGTTCTTTGTCGTCAACTCGCCGGATGACATGGCGCGCATGCATCTGGGCATGAAACGCGTCACGCCCGAGGCCATTGAAAAATGGAAGGCCGAACACGGCTATGACCGGCCGGTGCTCTACAACCAGGCCGCCAGCGGCATCGACCGGCTGACAGAGACCATCTTTTTCGAGAAATCCGTGCGGCTGTTTGCCTTCGATTTCGGTCACGCCGACGACGGTCGCGATATCAGCCACGACATCAAACAGCGCATGTGGCCCAGCCTGGCCATTGCCATTCCGGTGCTGTTCATCGGCCTGCTGGTGAATATCACCTTCGCCATGCTGATGGCATTTTTCCGCGGCACCTACCTGGATGTCTCCGGCGTTGTGCTGTGTGTCATGCTGATGTCCATCTCGGCACTGTTCTACATCATCGGCGGCCAGTTCCTGCTGGGCAAGCTGTTCCGGCTGGTGCCCATTTCCGGCTACGAGAGTGGCATCGACGCCCTCAAGTTCCTGGTGCTGCCGGTCGTCATTGGCGCCGTCAGCGGCATCGGCTCCGGTTCGCGCTGGTACCGGACGTTTTTCCTCGAGGAGTCCGGCAAGGATTTTATCCGCACCGCGCGGGCCAAGGGGCTCGGGGAATCGCGCGTGCTGTTCGTCCACATCCTGCGCAATGCCCTGGTGCCGATCGTCACCGGCATCGTCGTCGTGCTGCCGCTGCTGTTCATGGGCAGCCTGCTGCTGGAATCCTTCTTCGCCGTGCCGGGACTCGGCAGCTACACTATCGACGCGATCAGCATGCAGGATTACTATGCGCTCTACGGCGTGTTCGCCAACAGCGGCCTGCGCATCCCTCCCGTTTCGATCACGCGCATCGTGGATCACACCGGCACGACCGTCTTTGAGTACGAGCCGCCCAGCGGGGAGCAGGTTATTCGGGCCGAGCACGCTTACTTGATCACGTCCATCCTTTCCGACAACACCGCCCGCACTCCAGCTTTCGGTCCAAACTCGGATCTGCTCCTGCCCTTCCCTGCGGCTGCCAAGACGGGTACGACCAACGACTTCCGGGACAACTGGACTTTGGGCTATACGCCGCAGGTGGCGGTCGGCGTAT
>JBFELL010000036.1:0-19098 GCA_041552135.1 Gammaproteobacteria bacterium | reverse complement strand
TGTCCCCTTTGGGTGGTCATGGGGGTAGGGGTCTCAGGCGGCATGGCTGGTGTGGTATTCAATGGCGATCAGGGAGACGTCGTCGTCAAAGGGCCTGCCCTGGCGCCAGTTCTGCAGCGTGGACCTGAGGTCGACCAGCGTGTCGGGCAGCGGCCGCTGGCAGGACTGCTGCAGGTGTCCGACCAGGCGGTCCATGCTAAAGGGCTGATCATCCGGGTCCATGCACTCGCTGATGCCGTCGGAGTAGCAGAACAACCGGTCTCCGGAGCGCAGCGTGAACTCGATATCCTCGTAACTCACGTCCGGCAGCAGCCCGACCGGGTAGCCGCCCTGGCCCAGGCGCTCGGCCGTGCCGTCCCGCGAGACCCGGTAGGGGTTCGGGTGGCCAGCCTGGCACAGCCGGACATGGCCGGTTGCCGTGTTGACCACGCCATAGATCATGGTGAAGTAGGGCGTGGCCTCGTCCTTGTCCTGGAAGCGTCGGTTGAGCTCGGCCACCACCACGGCCGGCGAGGTGATGCGCTCGCCGCCGGGACAGGCGGGATCGGCCTGCTTGACCGGGCTGCCTTCCTCGACGGTGGAAGAGAGGATCTTGCCCAGGGTGAACGACAGCATGGCAGAGCGCACGCCGTGCCCCGCGACGTCGATGTGGTAGAAGGCCAGGTGGCTGTCGTCGAGCTTGAGGTAGCTGAAGATGTCGCCCGCCACGACGGTGGCCGGGCAGAACAGCGATTGCAGGTTCAGGCCCTGTGCCTGGTCGGAGGCCGGCAGCATACTGCGCTGCATCAGGGCCGCGGCCTCGAGGTCGCGATGCAGGGTGTCCTGGTTTTTCTTCAGCTCGAGGTTGGCGTGGCTCAGCGCTCGGTTGCGTTCCTCCAGTACCTGCTCGAGGTGCAGCACCCGTTGTGCTGCCTTGATGCGGGCGTGTAGCTCCTCGGCGTTGAACGGCTTGGTGAGGAAATCGTCGGCGCCGGCCTCCATGCCTTCCAGCAGGTCATGGTTGGCGTTGCGGCTGGTCAGCAGGATGACGTAGATGTAATGGGGCAGGGGGGCTGAACGGACATGCCGGCACAGTTCCACACCGCTCATTTCGGGCATGACCCAGTCGCTGATGACCAGCCGGATGGTGTCTGATTCGAGGAGTTCGCAGGCCTCGCGGCCGTTGCCGGCGACGACCACATCGAAACCCCACTTCTTCAGCAGCTCACCGAGGTAGAGCCGGACGTCGAGTGCGTCCTCGACCACCAGGACCTTCATGCCGGCAGTATCTGTGGAGGGCGTGCTCATGAGGATACGGCGGTGTTGCCGATTACGGTGTGCGCAAGGGCATTACCGCTCGCCGGGTTCGGACTGAGAAACGCATGGCTGGCCGGGTGCTGCGCCAGCATCTGTTGCAGACCATCGGCCAGGGGGGTGGCCGCGCGCAGGCCGAGCTGGCGTATGGCCAGTTCCGGGTTGCCGACCGAGGTGCGGATATCGCCCCGGCGCGCCGGGGCATGGGTGATCTCGACGCTCTTGCCACACAGGCTACAGAGCATGTCGGCCAGTTGCCGGATGCTGGTCTGGCGGCCGGTGCAGACGTTATAGATCGAGGGCTGCTTCGGCGGCAGCGCCATCGCGGTGGTAAAGAATTTTACGGCGTCGGCGAGGTAGACGAAATCGCGCGTCTGGTGACCATCGCCGTAGATGGTGATGCCGCGGCCCGGGAGGATGCTGTCCAGGAAGCGGGCGACGACGCCGCTGCTGCCCGCCCGGCGCGATGTTGCGGGACCGTAGACGCTGAACAGGCGCAGGCCCGTGGTCGGGATGCCGTGTGCCAGCGCGGCGACGCTGGCGCGCATCTCGATCGCCGCCTTGTCGGCCGCGGCGCTGGTCAGCGGACGGGCCGCCAGGTCCTCATGCAGGCTGGTGTGGGCATTGTCGCCGTAGGTGATCGACGAGGAGGCATAGACGACGGGCACCGGCTGCCGTGCGCCGGCATCCCGGGCGGCTGACAGCACGTTGATCATGCCGGGCAGGTTGTTGCAGCCGATGTCGTCGTCCTGTTGAGCGGCCGACTCACTCGAGGTCGCGAGATGGAAGCAGCCGTCGACGCCCGCCATGGCCTCGCGCACCAGTTGCCTGTCGCCGACGTCACCGACAAGCAGTTCGCAGTCGGGCGTTGCGCTGTCGCGCCTTCCACCGGACAGGTTGTCGATGATCCTGACCTGGTGTCCGGCGGCAGCCAGGCTCTTGCCCAGCGCGGCACCGATGAAACCCAGACCACCGGTAATCAGATAACGTGACATGTACGACTCCTCTTGTAGATGGATTGTGCTGTCAGGTTCAGGGGTTGCCGGCCTGACCATGGGCGGCCCACGCGCGGCCCGTAAACATCGCGCGCAGCCCCTTGAGCAGGTAGCGCAGGTCGGATTTCAGCGAGCGGTACTGGGCGTAATAGATCTCGTTCAGCAGGCCTTCCTCGGACGGCGCGTCATCCGGCAGGTCCAGCTGCACCGGGCCGAGCAGGCCGGCGGGGGCATCGCCAGCGATGTCCTCCCAGGGTGTGCCCTCCGCCGGTGTTGTCTCGATCGGCCGAGGGCGGGTGCCGACCAGGTTGATGTGCCCGGCGATGACCGCCAGCAGCAGCGGCAGTCGTCGCAGGACGGGGGCGCTGACCGCCCATTCGCGGCCGGTGAATTCCGCGCGCACCGGTTCATGCGCCTCGTCGAGACGGTACTTGTTACTGCGCAGTCGCAACCGGCGCAGCGGTGCTGACGGGGAATGCAGCAGGGCGCCGGCCGCGGCCAGCGGCCACAGCGGCAGGGAGAGCAGCAGCAGCAACAGGCCGGCCGTGCGGTTGGCCAGCTGTGCCGGCAGGGAGGCGCCCTGGCGCTGCATCTGGGTGAGCAGGAAACGGTCGGCAACCCGGTAGCTCGCGCCGGAATCGACGCGGATCACCTGGTTGCCGTTGACAATGGCATTGCGGATCTCGATGTTCTCGCCAACATAGGTGCCGGGCAGGATGACGCTGTCGGTGATGCTGGCCTGGCTGTCGATAAAGCAGCTGTCGCTCACCACGCTGGTGCCGGCCAGTCGTGCCTCGGGGTGCACCCGCGAGCCGCGCCCGACATAGACATGATCACCGCTCACGCTGGGCGTCTCGACATGGCTGCCACGGCCGACCGTCAGGCCGCTGTCGCGGGCCCAGCCGGCCAGTTTCAGGCCGGTGTAACGGTCGGCCGCGACGTCCAGATTGGTACGGTGGTAGGCGGTCAGCGAGTCCAGTGCTGACCAGGTGGCATCCTGCAGATCGACGGTCACGGCGGGTCTTGCCGTGCCGGGGGTAAGCGTATAGGGCCAGTCGAGCCCTGCCAGTGATTCAATGCCTGCCCGGCAGAGGCAGACACCGGCCGGTGCACCGCCGATGCGGGCCTCGACGAGCGGCCCGCCCTCGCAGGCGGCCTTACCGATGAAATCGGCGATGCTGCTGCGCAGCACGTCACCGCGCACCAGCAGCAGCGGTTCGTCGATCTCGCTGGCATAGCGCCGCAGCAGGCTGGCAGGGTGTTCGCCGCCGCGGCTGGGGAAATAATCGAAGTCCATGCCCCAGCGTTCGCCCTTGCCAAGATGGGCCTCCACCCGGTCGGCATGCGCCGAGGCGACGATCACGGCCTGCTGGATGCCGGCGCGCGCCAGGTCCTCGATGGTGTACTCGATGACGGCCTTGCCGGCCACCGGCAGCAGGGCGGCGCAGGTGTGGCGGGTCAGCGGCTCAAGGCCGGTGTCGGTGCGGTCGGCAAAGATAAAGGTCTTCATGGGATGGTTCCTCAATAGGCGCCGCGGCCGGTGATGACGGCCGGGACGGTTTTCACGAGCAGTTTGAGATCGTTCTTGACGGACTGGTCGCGGATGTAGTCGACGTCGAGCACGACCTGCTCGTCGAAGGGGATATCCGAGCGGCCCGATACCTGCCAGGTGCAGGTGATGCCGGGCCTGGTGGCCAGGCGGTCGCGCTCCTCGAGGCTGTACTGGCTGACCTCGAGTGGCAGTGCCGGGCGTGGTCCGACCAGCGACATGTCGCCCTTCAGCACGTTCCACAGCTGCGGCAGTTCATCGATCGACAGGCGCCGGATGGTGCGCCCGACGCGGGTGATGCGCGGATCGTCCTTCATCTTGAACAGCACGCCGCCCTGCATCTCGTTCTGTGCCTCGAGCGCCGCCTTGCGCGCCTCGGCATCGATGTACATGGAACGGAACTTCCACATGGAGAAGGTCTGTCCCAGGCAGCCGACGCGGACCTGGCGGAAGAACACCGCGCCGGGGGACTCCAGCCGGATGGCCAGCGCCACCAGCAGGAACAGGGGCAGCAGCATGAGCAGCAGCAGGCCGGAGACGGCGATATCGATACCGCGCTTGACGACATCGGTCAGTCGCGTGGCATGTCGCCAGATTCCGCGGCGCGAGGCTGCCGCAACGCGGTTGCGCAGGCGGGTCACACGGCTGCTGCGCAAGCTCCGCGGCAGCCGCCCGAATTGCGAGGCCCGTTGCCGGGTGCGGCACTCGCGCCAGACACGGTACAGGTACAGCGGGTTGCCGATGATGTAGCGCTTCCACATGCGGCCGGGCTCCTGCAGCAGGCGCCAGACCCATTCCAGGCCAATCTCGCGCATCCACAGCGGTGCCCGCGGGATACTGCCCGAGTAGTAGTCGAACAGGCCGCCGACGCCCATGCGCACGGGTACCTGCAGCGCCTCGTCGTGCTTTGCCAACCACAGCTCCTGGTGCGGTGCACCCATGGCCACCAGCAGGATGTCGGCGCCCGAGGCGTTGATTGCCTCGATCACCGCCCCGTCCTCCTCGGCCCCGAAATAGCCGTGGTGTGTGCCGGCCACCCGCAGGCCCGGAAACCTCTCCTGCATGGCCGTGGCCGTGGCCTCGGCCCGGCCCGGCTGTGCACCCAGCAGGTAGATGGACTGGCCGGTCCCGGCCAGTGTCTCGCACAGGCGCGGGAAAAGGTCGGTGCCGTTGAGGTTGGAGCGCATGGCAACACCCTGCATGCGGCAGCCGACGTTGACGCCGATGCCGTCGGGCAGCACCCGGCTGGACTGCTGCAGTACCTGCTTGTAGTCGGGGTTGACGTAGGCGATGTTGAGGCAGTCCGGGTTGACGAAGGCCAGCCGGGTGGTCTCGCCCGCGCGGGCACGGCCGGTCAGCCAGTCGATGGTCTCGTCCATGGTGGTGTTGGCCATGTCGATGCCGAAGAAGCGCAGGGTCTCGGGTACCGGGCGCTCGCTGCTGCCGGTGATGAGCTGGCCCAGCAGGGCGCGCAGCAGCAGGGTCGCGCCGCTGCCGGCCGTCTGGGTGTAGACGAACTCGCTGTCGGTCTCCGCCTCGGCCTCGTGGGCGATGCCGACGCGGCGGCGCATGCTGAACGGCGAGATGATGCCCGGCCGGACCGTGTGGCGCACGGCGAGGGCCGCACCCATATCGGCCGCGGATTCTTCCCGGCTGCGGGCGCGCGGTCCGGCCAGTGCCAGGTCGCCCCGCAGGATGTTGAACAGGATCGCCAGCCGGCGGCCGGGGTAGTGGCCGGCAAACTCGAGTTGTTCGAACGGGACGGCGTTACGGCCGTGCATGTCGCGCCGGTCGAAGACCCGGCCGTGGCGCAGCCGCGCCAGCAGGGCGCGCAGCAGCAGCAGCGGCGAGAGCAGGAGGATCGCGCTGCCGGCCACGCTGACATCCAGCAGTCGCGGCAGCACCTCTGCCAGCCAGGTGCGGGCCCGGTAGGTCAGCAGTCTCAGCCGGTTGACCAGCTGGCCGAGTCGGCGGCGGCCCGGAACGGCAATGGCGCGGTTGACGCGCTGCAGTGCCGGGATGCTGGATCGGATGGATATCATGTTGCGGTTCCCCGTTTGCAGGTTTGATAACAGTGCTGACCGGGGTAATGCAGTTACCGTGCCAGCTGACGTCAAGCGCTGTTTTGCGCGCCGCAGCGGCCATCCAGCCCTGTCGTATGGAATCATGCAATGCAAAATGGAAACCGCGAGCGGCCGTCCTGTTGCAGTTTGCAAGGCAGCACGCACGGGATCGCCAGCCGGGTGGGCTGGCAGGGCTGGCATGAAACTTGTAATACCAAACAGCAGATTACGGCTATCAGACGTCTCGCATGGAACTCAAGCAGCTCATTTTCCTCGGCATGACCGTGACCTTCATCCCGGTCGCCGCCTGGTTTGGCATCCGCTACCGCTGGGCGGAGCGCATGCTCGTGGCCGGTGCCCTGTTCTCCACCTGCTACCTGATCGACATCAACTTTGTCTCCATGGAGTGGTACCGGGGCGACACCAAGGGCTTCGAGTTCGGCGTGACGGACTGGATGATCATCTCGCTGATCATCGTCATGGCGAAGGCGCCGCGCTGGAGAAAAAAGCGCCCAGAGCCGCTGCCGCCGAACGCCACCCTGATGCTGGCCTATTTCTTCCTGGCCGTGCTGTCCATCTTCGTGGCCTACGTGCCGGTCTACGCCGGCTTCGGCGTGTTCAAGATCCTGCGCGCCATGGCGGTGTACTGGGTCGCCTACAATTACCTGCGCAGCGAGGAGGATTTGCGTTTCTTTCTCATGGTGCTGGCCGGGATGGTGGCCCTGCAGTTCCTGCTGGTGCTGCAGGACCGCATGAACGGCATCTACCGCGCCAAGGGCTCCACGCCACACTCCAACACCCTGGCCATGTACATCAACATGATGAACATGATCTTCCTGTCGTTCGTGCTGGGTGACGCGAATGCCGGTCGCAGGCGCTACATCTACTGGGGCGCGCTTGGCATGGGCACGGTCATCGTGCTGGCAACCTTCTCCCGCGGCGCACTGGCCATGATGGTGATGGGCTACGGCCTGGTCACGCTGCTGTCGCCGTGGGACCGGCCGCGCCCGCACAAGTTCAAGACGGTGGGACTGATGTTCCTGGCGGCCCTGCCGCTGATCATCAAGGTGGCGCCGGCCATCATCGAGCGTTTCGAGACCGCGCCGGAGGCCGCCGAGGCCAGCCGCCACCAGGCCAACGATGCCGCCTACGCCATGGCGAAGGACACCTTCTTCGGTGTGGGGCTGAACAATTATTCGCACGTCATCAACGAGACCGGCTATGCGCGTTTCATCCCGCTGGAGAGCGACCGCGGCATCGTGCACAATGTCTTCTGGCTGCACGCCAGCGAGATGGGCTGGGCCGGACTGGTGGTGTTCCTGCTGATGATCGGCAATTTCTTCCTGATGGCGCTGCGCTACCTGCTGCGGCGCAAGGACGACATCACCTCCTGGATGGCGATCGGCATCTTCGCGGGCATGACGACGCTGTGGGTGCAGTCGCTGCTCGAGTGGGCGTTCCGGCAGACCTATCTCACGGTCGAGTTCTTCCTCATGGCCGGCTTCCTGGCCGCGCTGCCCAGGCTGGAGCGCTCCATGCGCCGCGAGCGCCGCAACCGCAAGCTGCGCCTCGCCTGGCTGGCGCACACCATGGCGCAGGCCCGGCAGGCGCGTTGACACGTTGTACGTCACCCCCGGTAAACGTCGGGTTACGGTGCTTGCGCACCTAACCCGACCTACGGGTGGATGTCTGCCGGTATCCTGTAGGTCGGGTTAGCCCGCCGGGCGTAACCCGACAGGGCTGCCGGCTGGCTGCGGTGGGACGTTTCAATATCAACACAACGTCGGGTTACGGTGCTTGCACACCTAACCCGACCTACGGGAGGTCATCTGCCGGTGTCTGTAGGTCGGGTTAGCCCGCAGGGCGTAACCCGACTGGCCTGCCGCCATGCTGCGACCACATCATCAGAGGACAGCCGCCGCCTGCTCAGATCTCGTTGACCTGGCCGAGCGGTTCATCGTTTCTGCGCGCCAGCCGCTGACGCAGCTGTGCCTGCAGGCGGTCACGCAGGGACCGCAGCCATTCATAGACCGTGCGCGTCCTCGACTCGAACGCCAGGAACATCAGCCAGGCGTAGACCATGACGGCCACGATCAGCAGCAGGACGATGCCGAGCTCCCAGCCGCTGGTGTAGGCGCTGCGCCAGCCCCAGCCGAACAGGCTCTCGCTCACCGCAAGCACGAACATGATGAAGGGGAAATGGGTCGCGTACAGGGTGTAGGAAAAATCGGCCGCGAACTTGTTGAACGGATGGCGCACCAGCCGTGGCAGGGCATGGCTGTCATTCGAGGGCCGGGCCTGCAGCGAGGCGACCAGCAACGAGAAGCTGACGGCAGCGGCCAGCGACACCATGTAGTGCGCCGCCAGGGTGTCGCGCCACTCCCACTCGAAAAACACCCGGATGACAAGCAGGGTGATGAGGAACTGGCCGGCGGAAACCACGATCGGCAGGGTGCGGCGCAGCGGCAGGACGCGGAGCGCCATGCCCAGCAGCCAGAGCGTACCGAACAGCAGGATCTTCGGGAAGATCAGCCAGGCAATGCCGCCCAGCAGGGTGAACAGGCCGAGGCGCTGCAACGGGCGGCGGTTTTTCGAGAGCGCGTACAGGAACACGCCGCACATGACATAGTAGAAGAACTCGTTGGTCAGGCTCCACAGGGCATCGTTGGTGCCGAAGGTCTCGACGAAGATGTTCTGCAGGTAAAACAGGTTGCCGAGGAAACCGGCGACGGTCAGGTGATGCAGCCGGTCGGCGTATACGCTCTCGCCGCCGCTGAGTTGCGAACCGACGATATCGAGGGTGGCGCCGATGACCAGCGCAGGAATCAGCACGGTGTAGAGCCGGGCACAGCGCTTCAGCATGTAGTTCGACAGCTTGATGTCACCGTCGCGCAGGAATTCGGCGAGCGCGGCGCCGCCGACGAGGTAGCCGCTGATGACAAAGAAGACAATGACGGCCTCGTTGCCGGAGGCGGAGATGAGCTTCCAGGCCATGAAGGCCAGCGTGCGGCTCTCCTCCGGTGTTTCCGCCATCGACAGGAACACCTGGTCGTTGATGTGGGTGAGCACCACGACCAGCGCGGCGACCCAGCGCATGATGTCGAGGACGGCGGATGTGCGTTCATCGATGGGTGTGACTCGCATGGCATGTTCTCCTGTTCAGGCTCAGCCATCCATTGGTGTATTAGCGGACGCCTCGGTGCGTCCGGTGAGGGGGGTGCGCAGCAGTACCTCGTAAGCACCGTCGCCGGCGCGGTACCAGCTCTGCAGCGCCAATCGCGCCAGGCGCTGCTTCAGGTCGGGTGCCATGATGGCCGCCTCGTGCGGCCCGATAACGACCCAGTCGACCCGCTGCTCCTCGAGAAAGGCCGTCATTTCGGCATCGGACATATCGCCGCGGTAGAAGGCGTCGGTGCTCGCAAGTAAGCGGTCGAAATTGCCGGTCTGGCCGCGCGAGCCGATGACCGTGGTCCTGCCGGTGAAGCGCGGCACGTGGTTGCCGGTCGCGAAGCGCGCCAGCACCGTGCCGTTGCCTGCCGGGGCACCGGCGATCGCCTGCAGCGTCTCGACCATGCCGCGGTCCACGAACATCTCGCCGCCATGGTCATTGGCCTTGCGGAAACTGTTCAGCCAGTGGAAGGCGCTCGACAACGACACCAGGCCGATGACAACGGCGAGGGTGGCGGCACGTGCGTGGCGCAGGCCGAAACGCCGTGCCTCCAGCCAGTCCAGCAGCAGCAACATCGCCAGCACGGCCAGCGGCGCGGCGGCGCCGATGACCAGGCGGCGCTGGAAATCGATGGGTGCGTACAGCGCCAGCGGCAGGATCAGCAGCCAGGCGAACAGCCACTGCCGGGGCGCGAGGTCAGCACCCAGTTCGCGCCGCCGCTTCAGGGTATAGAGCAGCGCACCGAGCAGCAGCAGGCCGTAGCCTGCCAGGTAGCTGGTCGGTTCCGGAGAGGCCGAGTGATTCTGCACCAGCCAGGCGTGCATGCCCGGGTTGCTGTTGAGGATCCAGTAGTTGTAGAGCACGGGGCCGCTGCCGATCAGCAGCAGCACGCCTACATGCCGCCACGCCGCCGGGTCCAGGCGACGCTGGTGCAGGCTGTGCAGGCCGGCGACACCAGCAGCCAGGCCGAGTGCGATGAGTACGTCGTAGGGGTGTACAAAACTGAGGGCGAAACACAGCACGCCGGCGGCAATGGTCGGTGTCAGCCGGTTCTCCGCCATGCCGATGGCGGCATAACGCACCGTCAGCAGCAGCAGGGCAATCGCCAGCGCGAAGTGCGGCATCACCAGCATGCTGTAGAAGACGTAACCCTCCGGTACCCACAGGTCCAGCGGGCGCGACAGCAGCTCGGTATCGCTGACCAGGCCGCCGAAATCGCCGTTCACCAGTCGATAGAGGTTCCAGATCCAGCCGATGCCGGCGCCGAAGACCACGGCCAGGAACAGCCAGCGCCGCTGTGCCCGCGAGGCCGCGAAGGTGGCGACGAACAGCCAGGCGCTCCAGGCCAGCAGCACGACCGCCAGCACCCGCAGCAGCTGGTAGGCCAGGTCGAGCGAGCCGAGCATCCGGCCGACCCAGCCGGTGGCGAGGAACACCAGGTTCAGCATGGCACCGTCGTGGGGGATGCTGGTGTAGAGGTTACGCAGCAGCACCTCGCCGGAGGCGACCTGCGTCATCCACATGAAGTAGGTGTTCTGGTCGGCGGGATTCAGGACGAAGCCGAGGAAGTACTTGCCGGCCGGACTGCCCAGGTAACCGAGCAGGTAGGGCAGGGTGGTGACAAGGGCGAGCAGTATGCCCCAGCCCAGCGCCTCGCGGTGTTCAGCGTGCTCCAGCCTGTAGTTCATGGTGTGATCTCCTGTGTGTTATTGCTGTGCGATGTGCCGGCCATGGCGACGTTCTCCAGCGCCCCGTCCAGTGTCCAGACCTGTACCCGGCCGACGCGCGGGAACTCGAAACCGGCAGCCAGCTGCATGCCGGGTATGCCGTCATCCAGCACCGGCAGCAGCTGCGGGTTGGCGTTGCGCAGGTATTCCTCGTAGAGCACCAGCACCGGTTCGCCGCGCTCGCGCGCCGCCTCTGCCAGGGTCGCGGCATGCTCTGTCCACAGGCGCGGCTCGCCCTTGCGGCCCGCCCAGAAGCTGCTGGAGGAGACGTAGCCGTAGCCGTCACCGGCAATACCGGTGCCGGACGGAATATGCGCATCGAGCCAGGCGCCGACCTCGCGGTGGTAGCCGCGCGACTGCTCCGAGTTCCAGGCGAGCGCCGGCAGTAGCGGCAGCAGCAGGAGCAGCACCAGTGCGGGCACGCCGTGTTCGGCGAGGCGGCGGGTCGAGGCCCGCTGCAATGCGCCGGCGACCAGCCGGCCGGCGGCCACGGCACCGGCGGCACCGAAGATGCCGGCGCCGATCAGTGTCGGGAACAGCAGGCGCGGTTCCAGCTGGATCAGCGGGTAGAAGGCCAGCGGCCAGAGGCTGAAGGCCAGCAGGGGCAGTTCGTCACCGGGCGTTCGGCCACGCCGTGCCACCAGCAGTGGCAGCAGGATGGCGAGGATGATGACCGGCGAGAGCAGCATGCCGGGCAGGCGCTCGGCGGTGTACATCAGGTTGGCTGGCCAGCGCGCGGCCAGCGTTGTCAGCCTGCCGGCCAGCGAGGCTGTGGCTTCCCCGGCCAGCGGCTCGCCGTAGGTCTCGCGGGCGGCGGCAGCGATGTCCAGGGTCTCGACGTGCTGCTTGCCGAGATTGGATGACTTGCTGAACAGGCCGCTCTGGTCCCACAGCGCCTGGCTGGCCGCGGTATAGGCCAGCACGCCGGCGGCGAACAGTGCCAGCGGTGTGGCCGCCAGCCGCAGGTCGAGGCGCCGCCTTGCGGCCAGCAGCAGCGCGACCGCGCCCAGCAGGCCGATCAGCAGGACGGCCTCGTTGCGCACCAGGACGTAGCCGGCCGCTCCCAGCCCGATCGTCGCCCAGGCGGCGCGGTGGCCGCGCTCCTGGATGACCGTGGTAATGCCCCAGACGGCCCACAGCGCGGCGCACAGGTAGAAGCTCTCCGCATAGCCGTTGACCGCGTACTCGACCAGGCGCGGATGCAGGGCGACGAACAGGCCGGCGATCAGTGCCGCCGGGTTGCCGTAGAGCCGGCGCGTGAGCAGGTACACCGGCACGATAAGCAGCAGGCCGGGCAGCAGCGAGGCCAGCACCAGCGCAGGGTACTGGCCGATGCCGCTCAGCAGCAGCGCGGCCTGCCAGAAGTCGAACAGGCTGTGCCAGAAGGGGTCGGCGAGGTGCCACTCTCCGCTCGCGGTGTACCAGGCCACCCAGGCGTAGCTGACGGCATCGCCGTAGGCGACCGGCGCAATCGCAACAAACAGCAGGCGGGCGGCCAGCGCAAGTGCAAGGATGGCCCACAACTGTCGCCAGGCAAGTGCCCCGGCGGCCGGTTCCAGGCGGCAGTCGCGGCGAAAGCCGGCGACCGCGGCCGAGTAGAACACACCGAAACGGTAGCCGAGGAAGGTGAAGGCCATGGCGCAGATCACACCGCCGAGCTTGGCGAGGTTGAGGTTGCTCACCGGGTCCAGCGTTACCAGCAGCGGCAGGTAGCGCACCAGGAACAGGAACACCGCCGTGTTGACGACCAGGCCGAGGGCAGCAAACAGCACGAAGCGCCGCACCTGTCCGCTGTCGCCGGCCTGGTCGGTGAAGGTCCAGCGCGAGTTAACCAGGTAGGAGTTGGTTGCAGCCACCAGACAGGCCGCCACCGATATCAGCGTCAGTCCCAGCATGCCGGCGGGCCGGAATGCCAGGAACAGCAGGTTGGTCAACAGGAAGTCGATGCCGGTGTTCGCGACGCCAACCAGCGAGAAGCGGGTCAGCTGTGCGGCAAGGCGTTGCATGGGCTGTTTCATTGCGACACCTGGATACGCTCGGGTCGTGACAGGCCGGTCGGGTAGCCGCGGCTGTCCGTGCCGGCGTCTGCGGGACGGCGCAGGAAGCCGGCGTTGTTGCGGCGGATGCGGAACACGGCCAGGAACATGCGGATGGCGTCGCGCACGGGGTTGACCTTGGAGCCCTCCACCTCGTGCCAGTCGACGGGGACCTCGGCAATGCCGTAGCCGGTCAGCTGCGCGCGGTAGAGCACCTCGACGTCAAAGGCCCAGCCTGATTCGTTGAGGCCGGTGAACAGCTCCCGGGCGCAGTCGCGGCGAAACAGCTTGAAGCCGCACTGGGTATCGCTGATGCCGGGCACGGCGAAGAAGTTGACGAAGGCGTAGAAGGCCTGGCCCATGAGCGCGCGCAGACCGGCGCGCTCGCGGGTAGCATCCCCGGAGCTGGCGCGCCGCGAGCCGATGGCGATCTCGTGGCCGGCATCGGCGGTCTCCAGCAGCCGCAGCACTTCGCGGAACGGCGTCGCGCCGTCGGCATCGGCAAACAGCAGGTAGTGGCCGCGTGCCTCCAGCATGCCGCGCTGGATCGCCTTGCCCTTGCCGCCGTTCTGCGTCTGGGCCAGCAGCACGACGCGGGGGTCCTGCTGTGCGACCGACAGCACGTAGTTGCCGGTGCCGTCGCTCGAGCCGTCATCGACCACCAGCACCTCGGCGCTGAGCTGACGCTCGTCCAGCATGCTGCGAATCTCGCTGAGGTAGCCCGGCAGACGCTCCGCCTCGTTATAGGCGGGAATGATGACACTGAGCCGGGGGGTGAGCGGGTCGTCGCTGGCACGGTAGCGCCAGCCCTCGGCGGGGCGCTGCGTCTGCACCAGGCGGGTGATCAGGTCGGCATCGAGCAGGTCCAGAAACCGCAGCTTGTAGCGCGCGAGGTACAGCGCGCCGAGTGGCAGCAGTGGCAGCAGGCGCGCGGCATGGAACAGCGCGACACAGGCGAGTGCCGCGGGTGCGTTGCCGTACAGCAGCCCCGCCAGTGCAGCGGCCTCGGCGATGCCCAGCGCCAGCGGTACAAAGGAGAACTCCATGATGCCGGTGAACAGCAGGTAGATCACCAGGGCCTCGTCGGCGGGCAGCACGGGCCCGGTCGCCAGGACAAACAGTGTCGCCTCGGCCCCCCAGGTGGCCAGACTGGCAAGCGTCGAGCGTGAATGCCTGGAGAGCGCGGCCGTCGCGCCGGCGCCCCCGGTCTTGTGCACGCTGTAGAAGGAATACAGCAGGAAAGCACCCGCCAGTATGGCCAGTGCAACGGCCTGCCAGTACAGCTCCCGCATCAGCAGCAGGGCGACGCAGGGCACCAGGATGATGAAGGGCAGGGCCGCCTTGCGACTGTGCAGCCAGCCGCTGGTCAGGCCGGTGGGCAGGCCGGTCTCGCGGGCCATGAACTCGGCCTCGAAGGCGCGGCGCGGCATGAGCGGGCTGACGGCCTGCAGCATCTGCGTGACGACCTCGAACGACAGCGACTGGTGCAGCGACAGGGGCTTGCCGAAATACGCCTTGCGCCGCAGGCCGCGCAGGGCAAGGCCCGCCAGCGCCGCCAGCAGCAGCAAGCCGGCAGTGCGGTACCAGTGCGGTTCGATGGCAGGCTCGAGGATCAGCCAGCTGATGACCAGGAGGCCAAGGGCGCCACCCAGCAACAGGGCGAGGTTCGAGGCCACCAGCGACTGGCTGCGCGGGGTGTGTTGGTTGGGGGCTGTCATGACGGCTGTCTCCCGTGGGTTGTGTGTCTGCCTGCACGCACCGCTTCGCCGCGGCGGCCAGGGGGCGTCGCGTCGGGGTGCAGATTGCAAACTGCGGGGGTGCGGTGCGTTGCAAATTGCATAAATCAGGCCTCCAGTCGGGCTGTTCGCGGTGTCTGGCTGTGGTTGTTGCAATTCACGGGCCAGTTTTTGCCGGCTGCAACGGGCAGGCGACCTGCAGCGCACGGTGAGCTGTGTTGGCCCGGGTATTGCAAGGACACAGCCAACCCGGCTGGTCGCTGCCCGGCCAGTCACACGAGGCAGACACGAACACACCTGGAGGCAAGGCAAATGAACGACTGGAAGCCGCGCGTGGCGATCATCATGCGCTCCTGCAACGACAGCGATGTCATCCGCGGGACGCTGGATATGGTCAGGGCGCAGTCCTACACCAACTATGAACTCTGGAATTTCGATTCCACCTCGACCGACGGCACACTCGAGATCATCCGCGAGTACAACGCGCCCGAGCGCATTCAGCTGAATGACCCGGCCAGCTACAACCCCGGCCGGGTGCTGAACTCGGCGGTGGCCGCCACGTCCGGCGAGATACTGGTCTTCCTGAATTCCGACGCCACGCCGCAGTGCACCGACTGGCTGGCACAGCTGATCGCGCCGCTGCAGGATCCCGGCACCGGCGCCTGCTTCGGTCGGCAGACACCGCGCCCCGAATGCCGCAGCCTGTTCGTCAAGGACACCGAGCGGGCCTTCGGCAACGGGCGCACTGCCGCCGGCTGGCTGCATTTCTTCTCCATGGCCAACTCCGCCGTGCGGCGTGAACTGCTGGAACAGCATCCCTTCGAGACAGACATCCAGTATTCCGAGGATATCGAGTGGTCCTGGCGCATGCGCAACCTCGGGCATCGCATCATCTATGTGCCCGATGCAGACGCGATGCATTCGCATAACTACACCCTGCGCCAGTCCTACCGGCGCCACTTCGGCGAGGGCAAGGCCGAGGCCTGGATCTTCCGCCACGGCGAACTGCGTACCACGTTCCTGCGCTACTGTTTCCTGCCGCTGGGCCGCGAGATCCTGCGCGACGTCGGCTGGGCGGTACGTCACACCTCCCTCGATGCCTTGCTGCACTGCTTGCCGCTGCGCGCGGTGCAGAAATGGGGGCGCTGGCAGGGGCTGAAGGCGGGGAGGGCAAGTTATGGCATCTCCTGAGACAGAGCCTGCAGCCCTGCACACGAATCGTTACACGCCGGATGGCGATGCCTCGGTCGAGTCGCGCATCAGTCATGACCAGCAACTGATCGCCGCCGCCGTTACCGATCTCGTGCCGGCAGCGTATTTCCGCGCCCTGGTGCTGATCGGCGGCTATGCCCGCGGCGAGGGCGGTTTCCGGTTTGTCGAAGGGCAGCCGGAGCCCTACAACGACTATGACTACTTCGTGGTGGTCGGCGGCATGAGTCAGCATGATGTGCAGTCGCTGAAGCCGCAGCTGCTGGAGCTGGGACATGCCCTGACAAGGCAGGTCGGTGTCGAGGTGGACCTGGCGGTGCTGAAGGCGGAAAACCTGCCGGGCGCGGAATATTCCCTGATGCATGCCGAGATGCTCTGGGGGCACCGCGTGGGGACGGGTGATCCGGAGATTCTAGCCAGCATGCCGTCCATGCCGTTTGCCGGCCTGGGGCTGGCC
Source organism: Gammaproteobacteria bacterium (assembly GCA_041552135.1). Taxonomy (GTDB): domain Bacteria; phylum Pseudomonadota; class Gammaproteobacteria; order UBA9214; family UBA9214; genus SZUA-186. The sequence goes on along the minus strand of JBFELL010000036.1, from coordinate 2,864 downwards.
GAGTTCACCCGGCTGATGCTCAACCGCGGCTCACTGCTGCTGATGAACCGTCGGGCGCTGCTGGCCGGGGCGGTCACAGAAGCATCCGAGCGCGAGCAGTTCATGAAGTACCTGTTCAAGGCCGTGCTGGCCTGCGGGGATGCACGACTCGCGGCCGCCGGCCGTTACCACCCGGCCTATACCGAGAAGTGGCAACGTCTGCAGCAACTGCAATGGGCCGGGCAGGCGCGGTTTCTGCCCCAGTACGAGATGGCGCTGGAGGCGAAATTCCATCCGGCCTATGACCAGTACGGCACAGCTGACCTGGAAGCCTGCCTGCGGCAGGTGACACAGCTCTGGCTGGAGACGCTGGCCCACCTGGAAAGCACCCGGCTCGGTGTGCATGCCGGCAGCTGGTCGGAATATGCCTCGCCGTCCGTGAGCAAGGGACAGTCGTCGCCGGGCCTGCGCGGCCTGGTGCGCAATGTCGGTGTGACACTGCGCGACTACGGTCTGCGCGAGCTGCTGACCAACCTGCGCTGGTCGCTGCGCTACCCGCGCGAGCGGCTGATCTCGATACTGCCGGGCTTGCTCGGCGAGCCGGGACTCGTGCACGATCGCCAGCTGGCCACGGCACTTGGCCTGGCCCGGGGAGGCGGCTGGCACGAGTTGACGCGCAGCTACCTCGAGCAATGGCACCGTTATTCCTGAATGCAACAACGGAGATACACCCCCAAAGGGGACAGATTTATTTTCACCCGCAAAGGGGACAGATTTATTTGGACAGCAGATAGACCTGCTACATCTCGGCAGTCCCGATCTCAAATAAATCTGTCCCCTTTGGGGCAGCAGGCCCGCTGCCAAATAAATCTGTCCCCTTTGGAGGCCAAATGGCAAGGAGACGGAACAATGAATAACAAGAGAACGTTGACATCCATTGACAGGCGACAGTCGGAGCGCAGGGCTTTCAGAAGTCTTTCACGTTTTCCGCTGCATAGCCGTGGGTGTGAATGGATCCTGTCAGAGCGCCGGCAGTTCCCCTGTCGCAGGCTGAACAGCATTGCGGTCAGGGAGGCCGCTTACCTGGACTATGTCGCTGCGGTTATCCGCAGTCACGTCTGAAATAGATAAAGGGGACAGATTTATTTGGATAAAGGGGACAGATTTATTTGCAAATACAGATAAATCTCTCCCATTGGATAATCGCCTGTGAGACGAGAGGCTCACGGTTTAACGACCTGTACCTCCAACTGCAATCCTCGTAACCAGTCGGTATTACGAATCAATAATCCGGGTGCCCTGGCTGTCTGGCGACGGTATCCGGATGTGTCGTATGTCCGAAAGTGGGTCAAAGTCGCCGTTCAATGTCTATAATTCAATGGCTTAGATGTACTGATAACGGGCATTCACATCTACACCAGCATCTTCGATATGCGTACGTGAATTTTCGTATATTGCCTAGTAGTGTTTGCTGATCTACAGTTATTTGAACGGCCAAAATTAATAATAAGGTTCTGACTAAATCAACAAGAACTGATTTAGGGGAAAATATCATGAACAAATCACGAATATTGGATTCTGTGTGTGTCTATGCATTAGTCGTACTGTCTAGTACCTCCCACGCAGCTGTTATTAATCCCATAAATAATCTCAATATTGACGGCACATTGTATGACGTTACGTTTCACACCGGGATCTCGTTTAACGCATTATGGGATGGGAACGATGATGGTGTTTTTGGTGGGGGTGGGTCAGTATTTTCATCAGAACCAACTTTCTGGAATGATAGTGCAGGAGCTGCCTTGGCACGTGATGCGGTCATGTCTTATCTTGGAACAACAGGTGAAACAACACCAACATACGATGGATTCCTTGTACCTTATGGGTCAGATAAGGGTACGTTATCCACTGGTGCGGAGGGCATACTTTCAATGACTGATAGTGCCAATACCAGCCTTGTTACTGATGAGGCAGCCACCCGTACTTACGTCGATTCCGCTTCAATACTCGGTCGCCCATATGCCTCGTTCCAGGTAGTGCCAGTACCAGCTGCTGTATGGCTCTTTGGCTCCGGTCTACTGGGGCTGATCGGGATAGCCAGACGAAAGAAATTAGCTTTAAAGAACCCACTCTTTGCATAGCAGCCTCCGATCCGCGTTTCCGCGTTATTTAGTTATCTGAACGGTAATTAAGATCTCATCATCATGATCCAAAAAGGTATGGGCATGAAAAAGATTGAATGGTTAATCATTGGTTCGTTACTGCTATCTCCCGCAGCCTTGGCAGAAGCACCGAATCCGTACACTGGCAAATGGGATGTAGAGTTTGTAACTCCAAAAGGTAAAACCCGGAAAGGGACAGTAATACTCAATCAGAAGGATGGAACCTGGGATATGAAACATCAACACTTCCAGAATTCATGCTCTGGGAAACCTTTTCCCATTGTCATTAAAAAAGCTTCAGAAGATAAACTGGTATTCAAGATTCTCAGGTCCAGAGTGCTGAGTGGTTGTACTGATCATACAGCCGTCTTGAAACCAGTTAATGACAAGACGATGCAAGGTGAGACGAAGAGCGGTCTAAAAATCACACTAGTAAGGAAATAAATCCATAAGGAAGGTTTGATTTTTCGTCATCGCCAGGAACGCCATGCTCCGGCAATCTCCAAATAACGGATTCTGTCAGGAGTTGTCTTTGTTCTGCTATATGTCAGAAAAATAACGAGCGCGCATACAGATTGATGGGTGGGAATGTCCGTTCTTGCGGCAAAGGCGACCTACAGAATTTGCCATTGAACGGCATGTTCTGTGTGCATTGCGGACATACAGATTGATTAATCTTGGGGCTTGTCACTGACCGCTGTACGTCCGATTAGAGGTGGACCC
>JBFELL010000035.1:0-20594 GCA_041552135.1 Gammaproteobacteria bacterium | reverse complement strand
TGTTCTTGATTTCGAGTGCCTCATCCAGTGACTTGCCCTTGACCCACTCGGTCAGCAGCGAACTGGAGGCAATGGCGGAACCACAACCATAGGTCTTGAACCTGGCATCCTCGATGACGCCGTTGTCATTAACCTTGATTTGCAGTTTCATGACGTCACCGCATGCAGGTGCTCCGACCATGCCGGTGCCGACCTTCAGGTCTCCCTTGTCAAAGGAGCCAACGTTGCGGGGATTTTCGTAATGATCCAGTACTTTTTCACTGTACGCCATTTCAGTTTTCTCCAGACGGACTTGATTAAACGCTCACAGATTAATGCGCTCAGGCGGCGGATTTCTGGAATCCGGGCCCGAACAGCGAGGCCTGTGCATCATCTTCCTGCTGTTCAACAGCGTCAGCCAGCGAGATGCTGTTGAGGTAGTCGTAAACCTGGTTGCTCAGGCGCTGCCACATCATCATGCTGCGCGGTATTTCGCCTGCGGTCAGCGGCGATTCGTCCCGCCTGACCATGTCGTCAACTGCGCTGAGGATGTCGGCGATGGTAATTTCACCCGCCTGGCGCGCCAGGCAATAGCCGCCGCCGGGGCCGCGCATGCCGGTGACCAGCTTGTGCTGGCGAAGACGGGCGAACAGCTGCTCCAGGTAGGAAATCGAAATGGATTGTTGCGCGGAAATGTCCGCCAGGGTGACCGGGCCCTTGTTGTGGCTCAGGGCCAGCTCCATCATGGCGGTAACGGCGTGGCGCCCCTTGGTAGATAACTTCATTACTAACCTCTTTGAATACGGTGCTGGTCTGTACTGCACGATCCTGGTCCGTATCCTGCTGCAGAACCGTGGCCCGGCGTGATGGCATCAGCCGGGATTGCATTGGAGAACATGATAGTAATAGTTGACTCTTTTAGTCAAGAAATACGGTGCAGGGCGCGACCGGTATCACGATGGTTTTATACCGGGTATTATCTTTCTTTACAGCAACTTAGTGTGATTATTATCCCAATATGGGTATGTGCCGCACCCGATCAGTCCTGAATCATATGAACAGCCGGTTTCCCGAGCAACCTTACTTCATAGAAGGAATTATAGCAGTTAATCCACCAGGTGAGCTGAGCCGCTGGTTGGAAGCCAAAAGGCGGCCGGTGCCGGTGGATTTTTTTGATACACTTCCTGCAGATAACAATATCGCAGGAGCCGAATATGGGATCGCAATACCCGGCGGATATCGATCGTCGCAAACAATCACAGGTAAAGCTGCAGGGCCTGGTCCAGACACGGACAGAGACATTGTCCCTGCTTGCCGAGCTGGCCAGGCGCCAGCCATTCAGCCCCGAGCCGGCTACCGAGGACACCTTGAGGCGTTTCTGTCAGGCGCTAATGGACTACACCGCCAGTGCCCATTTCCAGCTGTATCGTTACATTGCGGACAACCGCGAACGGCGACAGTCGGTCCTGGCGATAGCCGAGAAAATCTATCCACGTATCGTGGAAACCACGGATGTCATTCTCCGATTCAATGACAAGTACGAGTCAATGTCGCTGGATAACAGTGTGGAGTTCCTGGATGTTGACCTGTCCCGTCTCGGTGAGACGCTGGCCGAGCGCATTCAGCTGGAGGACCAGGTCATCAATGCAATGGGCGGCACAGTGCATTAGCTGCAGGGCGATACGCCGGCAGCAGTACCCGGGGCGGGGCAGGGATGTCGCTTGACCATGCAAAGGCCACCAGCAAAGTCAGCTCTTTACCAGCCTGAATGCGGGCCGGTGTCGGGAACGGTCCGCGCCGGCATGTTGTTGCTGGCATGGCTGGTTTTATCCTGCACGCCTGTTGCACTGGCGCAATCGGTGGCGCCTGGCAATGTCATCACAGACGTCCGGTCCAGCGGTTCTCTACGTGCACTGATCGCGGCTGAAACACTGCCAGTATCAGGACCGCAGCCGGACTGGCCGCTGCTGCGGGCATTTTACGCGGGCAGGGGCTATGCGCCGGTGTGGACTGACGGTGAGCAACTGCGGCATCAGGCGTACTACGCCATCGACCAGCTTTCCAGGGCCGGCGAGGATGGCCTGTATCCTGATGAATACCACATTAACGAGATCCGTCTCGGACTCGACAGTACGCCCGGATCAGCATCCGGGGCCCTGGAGCTGCTGCTCACAGACGGGCTGCTCAGGTATATCCGGCACCTCCGTACCGGGCGCCTGGACCCGCAGGCAACAGATACCGAATGGCACATCAGGCCAGGCGTCATCGACCCGGCTGCTGTTCTGGCAGGCATTACGGCGTCTTCCTCGTTCCGGGATGCGCTGCATCAACTGACGCCCCGACACCGCGGTTACCAGCGGCTCAGGACACTGCTGGGTGCTTACCGCTCACTTGAAAGCATCGGCGGCTGGCCCGTAATACCACCCGGGGAGCCGCTCGAGAGGGGTTCGTATGACCAGCGGGTCCACCTGCTTCGCCATCGGCTGATGCTGTCCGGCGACCTGGCGGGTTTCGATTACCGGGAGGCATTCAACTTCGATGCGACGCTCGATGAGGCGGTGCGCGACTTTCAGGTCCAGCATGGCCTGGAGGTGGACGGGGTGGTCGGTCGCAAGACACTGGCGGCACTGAATGTCCCGATCAGCGAGCGTATCGAGCAAATACAGCTGAACATGGAACGCTGGCGCTGGATGCCGGATGAGCTGGGTGACCGCTACCTGCTGGTCAACATGGCCGGGTTTGAACTGCAGGCCATCGAGGATGACGAGACCGTCATGGACATGCGCGTCATCATCGGTCGTCCCTACCGTTCGACCCCGGCATTTGCCGGCGAGATGAGCTACCTTGTATTCAACCCGTACTGGAATGTTCCGCACAAACTTGCGATCCTGGACCTGCTGCCAAAGCAGCAGGCGAACCCGGAGTACCTGGCCAGGAAAGGTTTTCGCGTCTATGTGGACTGGAGCAAGGATGCGCAGGAACTGGACCCGGCGGACATCGACTGGGCGGCTTATACCGCGGAGACTTTTCCGTACCGCTTGCGCCAGGATCCCGGCATGAGCAACAGTCTGGGCAGGATCAAGTTCATGCTGCCCAACCCGTATGCGGTTTACCTGCATGACACACCGTCCCGTCACCTGTTCAGACGGCCTGTCCGTACCTTCAGCTCGGGCTGCATCCGGGTGGAGGAACCGCTGCAGCTGGCGGATTTTGTGCTCGGGAACGAGGCCGGGACCCGCACGGTGGATGTTCTGGAAGCAATCGATAGCGGCGAGAACCATTCCGTCTCGCTGCCGCAAAAGGTGCCGGTTTACCTGCTCTACCTGACCGCATGGGTCGACGATGAGGGCCGGGCGCATTTCCACGATGATGTCTACGGGCGCGATGTCCTGGTGCTCAGGGCCTGGTCGTCCGGGGCCGGCTGAGCCTCGCCAGCCCGACTGAAAAAATCATTCCCGAACGTGAACCGTGACACGGTCCTGTCACTGCGTGCGTGCCATCCTGCTGATAAATCCACTGCGTACTCAAGCTTCGGGCCGGGTGGGCGATTTCATGATGAAATAAAGGGTATTTACTTTACGGCAAATTCGTGTATAATCACCCGCTAATATTGCTGGCGAAGAATAATATCTTTTAAAACAGCTAGTTATCGTTGATATGGAGTCAATGGTTATGTTGTGGTTTAAAGATATTGGCCGCCAGCCACAGGCAATGTCCTGTAACCGGCGAGAGTTTCTGCGAATCGGTTCAGGTGTTGCCGCAGCCCTGATGCTGCCTGCCGGCATGGCAAGGGCCGCCAGTCACAGCGAACGTTCCCTCAGTTTCTACAACACCCACACCGGTGAGCAGCTCAAGACCTGCTACTGGGCAGAGGGTGACTACGTGCAGGGTGGTATCCGGGAAATCAACCAAATCCTGCGCGATCACCGTACCGGTGATGTCTATGATATGGACCAGGGCCTGCTGGACCTGTTGTACCTGCTGCAGACGCGGGTCGAAAGCAGGCAGACCTTCCAGATCATTTCCGGTTACCGCTCCCCCAAGACCAATGCGATGCTGAGCGGCAAGAGCAAGGGTGTCGCCAAGCGCAGTTACCACATGCAGGGCAAGGCAATCGATATCCGCCTGAATGGCTGTGACCTGAAACAGCTTCACAAGGCAGCCCTGTCACTCAAGGCCGGCGGTGTCGGTTATTACCCCTCATCCGACTTCATCCACGTCGATGTCGGTCGGGTGCGTCGCTGGTAGCACACATCTGATCCCCTGTTGACCTGCCGCCCGGGCATGCAACGGCATGTCCAGAGTGCTCTGCTGCCCGGCCTGCGGGGCCGGCGGGCTTCTCCCGCAGACAGGCAGCGCTTTTGTCATATACTTCCCACGACCTCAATTACGGTCGCATGCCATGACTCGATCCGACACCGATACTGCCACCATAGAAAGCCTGCTCGATATCATGGCTCGCCTGCGTGACCCGGACGGCGGCTGTCCCTGGGATCAGCAGCAGGACTTCCGGAGCATTGCGCCTTACACCCTGGAAGAAGCCTACGAGGTGGTAGATGCCATCGAGCGTGATGATCAGGCCGACCTGCAGGACGAACTGGGTGACCTGCTGTTCCAGGTGGTATTTCACGCGCGCATGGCGGAAGAGGCCGGCTGGTTTGGATTCGGCGCCGTGGTTCAGGGTATCTGCGACAAGCTGGTGCGGCGTCACCCGCATGTCTTTGCCGGCGAGACGGTTGCCGATGCCGAGGCGCAGACGCTTGCATGGGAAAAGCACAAGGACCGGGAGCGCGCCGCCGTCATCGACAGTGCCATTGCCGGTGTGCCGCTTGCGCTGCCGGCGCTGACGCGGGCCTGCAAGCTGCAGAAAAAGGCGGCGCGTGTCGGATTTGACTGGCCGGATATCGGTGGCGTGATTGACAAGCTCGAGGAGGAGCTCGAGGAGCTTCGCGCCGAGATAGATCGCAATGCCGGCCATGCCGCCCTGGAGGACGAGGCGGGGGACCTGCTGTTTGCCGCCGTCAACCTGCTCCGGCATGCCGGCGTCGATCCGGAAACGGCCCTGCGCCGCGCCAGCGACAAGTTTGCCTGGCGTTTCAGGCAGGTGGAGCTGCGTTGCCTGGAGTCGGGCAAGGCCGTCAGTGATGCCGGCGCCGAGGTGCTGGACTGGCACTGGAACGAGGTCAAGCGGCAGGAGGCCGGTTCCACGGACTGATTCTGCATTCCGCCGGGCGGCCTTGAGGACGCGGGGGGATTCAGGTACAAAGACGATTCGGCGCCGGTGCGGTCAGGTCGGGCCACATATCACGGAAACTGCCCTATGTCGCAGGTTGACAATAACGTTATCGAAGTCGATAAACTGGTGACCCACTACGGTGAGCGGGAGATCCTCAAGGGAGTCGACCTGCAGGTCCGCCAGGGCGAGATCATGGTCATCATGGGCGGAAGCGGTTCCGGTAAAACCACCCTGATGCGTAACCTGCTCGGGCTCAACCGTCCAACCTCCGGCAGTATCCGTATCTTCGACAATGACATTACGCGCGTCAGCACCCGCGAGTTATACGCACTGCGTCGCAAGATGGGGGTGGCCTTCCAGGGCGGTGCGCTGCTGGGTTCGCTGAGTGTCGCGGAAAACATCGAGCTGCCCCTGCGCCAGCATACGAAGCTGGATGAGAACACCATCCGCATCATGACGCGGATGAAACTCGAGGTCGTCAACCTGGCCGGCTTCGAGGACCTGATGCCGTCCGAGCTTTCCGGCGGCATGCTGAAGCGGGCAGCACTGGCGCGCTCCATTATCATGGATCCGAGCCTGCTGTTCTTCGACGAGCCTTCAGCCGGGCTGGATCCGGTTGTGTCAGCGGAACTGGACGAGCTTATCCTGCGCCTCAAGGAGGCCATGCAGGTGACCATCGTCGTGGTAACGCACGAGCTGGAGAGTGCCTTCAAGATCGCCGACCGCATAACCGTGCTCGGCGAGGGGCAGGTCATGATGACCGGTACGGTTGACGAGGTACACAACAGTGACGACGAGGTTATCCAGGATATGCTGAACCGCCGGCCACGTGACGAGGCGATCGATGCCGAGGAGTACCTGGCCCGCCTGACGGCAGAGCGCCGGCAGCGTCGCCACCACTAGTCCGGTCACCGGGCACTGAACCGATGTTCCCTCTGCCAGCAGCCTCTTACGGGTTGCGTCCTTCGGGCTGATCCGACCCGCTGTTTGCGCGGTATATTTCTGCCTCAGCCCGCTACGGCCGGCTCGCCCTTGAGTTCCCTGATCTTTTCTTCCATTTTTGCCAGCAGGCCATCGAAGCCGTCTTTCTTGACGATTTCCCGATAGGAACTGCGATAGTTGCTGATCAGGCTGACCCCCTCGATGATGACGTCGTAGACCTGCCAGGAGCCGTCTTTCAGATACACCTTGTAATTGACCGGGATCTCGGCGCTGCTGGTGATGATCAGCGTGTCGACCACGGCCTTTCTGCCTTTCTGCTTCTCGCCGGGGTATTCGACGGTTTCGTTGGTGTAGGACTCGATCTTGCTCACGTAACTGTTCTGGATGAGCTCCCCAAACAGTTCCGTGAACTTCTGTTTCTCGGCATCCGAGGCCTTTTTCCAGTTGGTCGCCAGGGTGCGCTGTGACATGGCGCGAAAATCGAAACGTTTCTCAATGACCTCGCGCATCCTGTCGCGCCTTGTTTCCCTGTCAAGCTGATCGTCCTTGAGCAGGGCAATGACCGCTTCGACCGAACTGCGTACGTTTTCGGTCGGGGTGGGTTCCGCGATGGCTGTGTTGGCGAGCAGCGTCGCGACGAGCATGAAAAAAACGGATAGATGTTTCAGCATGACTGTTACCTCTTCATGTTGTCACGACCGGCATGCGGCCGGTCAGTTTTCAATCTTGTTCTGCCGGTACTGCATAAAGGCATCCCGGACAAACAGGTAGGGATCCAGTGCATCTTTCTTGATGCCCTCGTAGGTGTCCTTGTCCAGCGACAGGTCGTTGACCTTGTCATAGGCCCTGAGGCCATAGTAGGTCCAGCCCTCCGCGATGTAATACAGCAGGTTCATGCGGCTATCGGCAAACATGCCAATGCCGTCCCTGAGGTTGCTCGGTCCCAGGATCGGCAGCACCAGGTAGGGGCCGGGACCGACACCATAATGCCCCATCGTCTGGCCGGTGTCCTCGACATGTATGCGGAGGTCGAAATGGTCCTTGGCGGTGTCGAAGAATCCGCCGATGCCGATAGTGGTGTTAACGGTGAACCGGGTAATCTCGTTGCCCGCGTGGGCGAATTTTCCCTGCAGACCGGAATTGATAATACGTACCGGCGCGGCCAGGTTGGAGAAGAAATTCTTGACGCTGACCCGCCAGGGTTCCGGTACCGCCCAGCGGTAGCCCCGGGCGACCGGTTTCAGCAGGTAGAAATACAGCTTGTCGTTCACCCAGAAAAAGACGCGGTTGACCGGCTCGATCGGGTCCCATACCTCGAGGATCTCCTCGTCCTCGAACAGGAAGGCGTCCTCCTCCTCGGTCGCGGTCATTTCCATCGACAGGTCGGCATTTGCCGCCTCGCCGGCGCTATCCTGTGCCCAGCCGCTGACGGGGAAGGTCAGGACCAGCAGCAACAGCAGCAGTTTCCTCATCGGGCGCACCTGTGGGTTCGTGTCACTCGCTCTCGAAGATGTACTTGCTGACCAGTTCCTCGAGGCTGATCGACGATTCGGTCTCCTCGATCTCGTCGCCGGGCTCCAGGTAGATATCGGAACCACCCGGTGTCAGCTTGATAAAGCGGTCGCCGATGATGCCCGCCGTGCGGATCGAGGCGATGCTGTCGTCGGTAAGCTGAACTGCCGTGCTGATGTCGAGGTGCACCACCGCCTCGTATTCCCCCTCGTCCAGTTCGATCCTCGACACCTTGCCTACCTTGACGCCGGCCAGTTCGATCGTGGCGCCTTCCTTGAGGCCGCTGATGGAGGTGAACCGCGCCGTAACCGGGTAGCTTTCGTCCATGAACATTTTTATATCGCCCATCTTGATAGAAATGTAGGCAAAGCTGGCGAAGCCCGCCAGCAGGAAAAGCCCGACGATCATTTCAAGATTCATTTTTTTCATGGCAAAACCGCCTTTCCCGTTGCTGCATGCAGCTGTTCTGGATTGTTACGAAAGAATTAACGACCCGATCAGATAGTCCCATACCAGTATGGTGACGGAGGCCAGTACCACGGCGTCGGTCGTGATACGGCTTACCCCCTCCGCACCGAATACGCCCGAGCGGTTCAGGTGCAGGAAGTAGCCCTTGAAGCTGGCAATCCAGACAATCAGCAGGCCGAAGATCACGGACTTCACCAGGCACAGGCGGATATCTTCCCACTCGACGCTGTCATACATGCCCTGAAAGTAGGAGCCCGAGGCGATATCCAGGAATACCACCCCGGCAAGATAACCGCCAGCGATGCCGAGGATGTTAAAGATAAAGGTCAGGGCAGGCAGCGATATCAGCGCCGCCAGGAATTTCGGGGCAATGAGGTACTTGTACGGGTCGATGGCCATGCACTCCAGTGCGTCGATCTGCTCGGAGTTGCGCATGATGCCGATTTCCGCGCAAATGGCCGAACCGGCCCGCCCGATGACCATAAGGGCGGTCAGCACCGGGCCAAGCTCCTGGATCAGGCTGAGGGCCACGGCGGAGCCAAGCAGTTCCTCGGAGCCGAATTTCTTGAGGTTATGGTAGCCCTGCAGACCGAGCACCATCCCGGTAAACAGGCCGGTCACCAGGATGACGATGAGCGAACGCGCGCCGATAAAGTAGACCTGCCGGATGACGGGGTGGGGGGTATAGGGCGGTCGCAGGATGCTGGCGACGGTGGTGCCGAGGAACATGCCGGCCCTGCCGATACTCTCCAGCAGGTAGAGGAATTCCCTCCCTAATTTCTCGACGAATTCGCGCATGGTCAGGATTCACTCTGCTCGACTGCGTGCCCGGGTCGGGCCACGGCCGGCTGCCGGTAACGGCAGATGCAGGGATGTTCAGGCATTCAGACCTTCGTCAACGGTATCGTATATGGTGAACACCTTGTCCAGACGTGCCAGCTCCAGCACCCGTCGTGCGGCTTCGCTGGCGGCCGCCAGCGCGAATTGCGTGCCGTTCTTCCTGGATGCCTGCAGTGCCTCGACCATCGAGGCGACGCCGGAACTGTCGATGTAGGTAACGGCGGACAGATCCACCAGCAGGTTCCTTTTGCCGGTCACGCTGCCCAGCAGCAGCTCGCGCGCCACCGGTGAACTTTCCAGGTCAATCTCGCCCTTCAGCGCGATAATGATCGTGTCTCCCCGTTCGGTTACTTCATGTTTCATTATTGTCTCGCTCAAAGTGTTTCGCCATCCGCAGCCGGTTACCGGTACCGGACTCGACAGGCAGGTATTCTACCTCATCCATGATGTCGTGGATCAGGCACAGGCCAATGCCGCCGGCCTGCACCTCCTCGGGCCAGACAGGTTCGAGGATCTGCCGGTCAACCGGTGGTGCCATGTCCCGCAGGTGGAACTCGAGTATGCCCTCTCCGCAGAGGATTTCCAGCGTCGCCGGGCTGTCATCACTGTCCTTGTAGGCGTGGCGGACAATGTTCTGGCTGGCCTCGCCAACGGCAATCAGCAGGTCCCGGGTGACGGCCTGCGGGCAGCCGCAGGTCTGGCAGGTCTCCCGCACGGCCTCGCGGACCCTGGCCAGTTCCTCGGGGCTGGAAAGAAACGTGAGGGTGCTGATTGAACGCAGCGGGGCGCTGCCTTCCCCGGCCTGCCGCCCGGCGGCTGGATCCTCCACTGCCAGCACAGTGATGTCATCGTGGCGTTTGCGTCCACTGCCTTTCAGGCTGGAGATGACCGCGTCGATGCGCGCGGCCAGTGGTGCGTCTGCCTTGCCGGTGATGATCTCCTTGAAACCCTCTACCCCGAGGCGTTGACCATTGCCAATATCCCCCTCGGTGACGCCGTCGGTGAATATATAAAGGGTGCCGCCGGCCAGGGTGAAAATCTCGTCCCTGATGTCATGCTCGTCGACTTTCAGTGGCAGTATGCCAAGCGGCGGTGCACTTGCCGGGATGCTGCTGAAGCTACCGTCGGCATCATGGATCAGTGGCGGTTCATGGCCGGCATTGGCCAGTTTGATCTCGCCGCTTGCGGTATCCAGGATGCCGCAGACCATGGTGACAAACATGCCGTGGATCGCGGTTTCGCAGAGTTCGCGATTGATGGTGGCCAGCAGTGTGGCCGGTTCATCGATGGTCTTGCCCAGACAGCGGAACAGGCTCGCCGTCTTGGACATGAGCAGTGCCGCATCCATGCCCTTGCCGGACACGTCACCCAGGCTGAAATAGATACGGCCGTCGCCGAGTTCATAGAAATCGTAGAAGTCACCGGAGACTTCATGCGCCGGCAGGTTCACCCCGTGCAACGGAAACGGTTCCGGGCGCGCCTCCGGCAGCAGGCTGCGCTGCATCTCGCTGGCCAGTTCCAGCTCCCGGCTGACGCGCTCCTGCTCGACGAGTTCCTCGGCCATCCTTGCGTTGCGGATGGCCAGCCCGGCGGCAGATGCCAGCGTTTTCAGCATCATCAGGTCCGGCTCGGAAAACAGCAGTGACGCGTCCTTCTTGTTGATGAGTTCGATGGCACCAATGCAGACGCCCTGCACGGACATGGGGGTGCAGAGGATGGAGCGGGTGTGGAAGCCGGTGACGGCATCAACCGACTGGGCGAAGTCAGGGTCTGTGCTGACATCGCGGACCATGTTGCTCTCATGCGCCGTGACGCACTGGCCGACAATGCCCTCGTCGGATTTCAGCGTCAGACCGCTGACATTCACCGGACCGACGCTTGCCTTGCAGATCAGTTGCGTGCCGTTGTCATCGAGCAGAAAGAGTGAACCGGCCTCGGCGTTCACATAGCTGACGATGAGCTCGAGGGCCTTCTGTATGGTGTCCTCGATGTTGAGCGTCACAGCGAGGTGACCACTCATCCTTGCCAGCAGTTCGAGATGCCCCTTCAGCGCCGGACTGCTTCTGCGGTCCACCCGCTCGGGGTCGCGGCGATCGCCGCCGGGAGGGATGCCGCTCATGTTGTCGTCTGGTGTTCGGCTGGTTGCATATTGCGGCTCGGGCCTGGCCGGAAGTTGCGGGGTCTGACCTGCGACACCTGCCTGCCGGACTTGTGAACTGTGTTTAGATACCCTTAATTTACAATTAGATATGGTGATCGCCCGGCGTTTCATCAGCTCGGCATGGAGCTATTCTACTTGTATCGGCCCGGGCGCGACACATCATGGCCGTACTGACTGTAGCCTGTTGCAGCCGTCAGGGCAGCAGCCGGCTTGCCAGCCCATCCTGTCCTGTAGGCTCCTGGCCGGTTCCGGTAAACAATACACCGGATGAAGCAGGGTATCGATCTGCGCCTGCACCCTGTCGTAATTAACCCCGTTTCGGTGCCGGCTGCGTTTATGCAGGTGTACCTCAACCAACCGGAGATGCACCATGGGCAGCTTGAATGACAAACTCATTCTCGTCTCGGCTACCGTCGCATTGCATGTCGGCGCTTGGACGGTAGAGCCGACCGACCAGACGGCCATGACGCGACCCGATAACCCGGATGTGAGGGATGTGCTGACGAAGGAGCCCGGGCTTCGTGGGCAGGAATCGCTCAGGCGGGAGTCCGGCATGGCGACCGATGCCGGAAACGGCAATTATGCCTGCATCGACACCCTGGGCGAGGCGCGCAAGGCACTGGTCGGGGAGATGTCGTCAACACGGATGACCATCGCACAGGATGTGAAGATCCAGGTCGAGTTCGATCCCGCCACCGTGGCGGAGTACCGCCTCATCGGTTGCGAGAACCGGGTACTGGCGCGCGGTCCAGGGACGCAAGCGCTACCACGCGAAGGCTGCATTCAAGACCTGGCTGTACAGGATAGCCCGCAACCTGCTGGTCGATCACTGGCGCCGGGAGGAGGGCAGGCCGGTTGATCACAGGCTGTCTGAAGACGATGATACGGGGATGGAGGTGCCTGACGCGGGTCCCGTGCCCCAGCGGCTGGCAGACCTGCGTGACTGCCTGCAACAGCACCGTGTCGTTGCCGCCGTCCTTGCCGGCGGGCGGGAACGATATACCGTCTGTAACCGGCATGGGGGGGTTGATGCAGTCCGTCCATACGGCCCGGGGGAGTAATATGAATGACATGCCAACTTATCGACCGGCCAGCGCAGGTGACAGCCGGTTCATTGCCGAAATGATCGATATATCATCGGACGGTGTCGCGCTGCTGGAATGGACGAACGCGGCACTGGAGACGGGTCACCTGACAGCACTGGATATCGGGGCCGGGATGTACGCCTCGCAAGAGGGGGACTACAGCTACCGGAACTGTTGCCTGGCTGAGGTCTCGGGCCGGCGGGCCGGTATGTTGCTGGGTTTTCCGCTGCATGCCAGGGATCCTGCCGATGCAGCGTCGCCGCCACCGTTTGACGGTAGCGATGTGTTCGCTCCCTACAAATACCTGGAGGCCCCCGGTACCTGGTATGTCTGCGGCGTTGCCGTGCTGCCGGATTACCGCGGTCGCGGTATCGGTAAGAAACTCATGCAGATTGCCGGGCAGCAGGCGAGGGATCATGGCTATGACCGGCTCAGTCTGGTTGTCTTCGAGCAGAATGGCCCAGCGGTGAGTCTCTATGAGCGCCTCGGCTACGAGCTTGCAGACCGTGCCCCCATCGTGCCGCATCCCCTCATCCGCGCCAGCGGGGATGCCCTGCTGATGGTGGCGCCGGCGTACTGATTGCGGCGACAGAAAAGACGGGGTCATGGCGCAGGGAAGCCGCAACCGGAGGTAATGATGGATACCGCAGAACTGAATATTATCGTCGGCTGGGTGGCAATGCTGATGGGCGTCCTTTCAGGTGCGGCAATCGGTCTGTTCTTCCATATTGATGCCTGGGCCGGGGGTTACGCCTCGTTTCGCCGGCGGATGCTGCGCCTGGCGCATATCGCGTTTTTCGGCCTCGGCTTCGTCAACCTGATGTACGGGCTGACGCTGCAGGCCATTCCTCTGCCCCGGCCCCTTGCCACGGCGGGATCCCTCGGGCTGATCGTTGGCGTAATCACGATGCCGCTGTGCTGTTACCTGACAGCATGGAAAAAGGTGTTTCGCCACCTGTTCCCGGTTCCCGTGCTGGGTGTCGCCACGGGGATTATTGCCGTTTTATACGGATGGTATCTGACATGAAGCTTGGTCTGATCGCGATGAGTGGTGTCCGGGCACACAACGAGGAACTCACCCGGCTGGGCCTGACGTTGCCCGGGTTTGTCGAGCGCAACAGGATCATTGCATCGCTTCCCAGTCTCGGACTGCTCACCCTGGCCGGCATGACGCCCCGGGATGTCGATGCCGAGTATGTCGAAGTGGCGGACATTGAAGCGCTGCCCGGTCTTGCGGGTGATTATGATGTGGTCGCCATTTCTTCATTTTCCGCCCAGATCGGCGAGGCCTATGCGCTCGCCGGGCGATACCGTACTGCCGGCTCGCGGGTGATCCTCGGGGGCTTGCATGTGACGGCGAGGCCGCAAGAGGCACTTCGGCATGCAGACTGTGTCGTGGTCGGTGAGGGTGAGCCGGTATGGCCGCAGCTGATCAGTGACCTCAAGCGGGGCCGGTTGCAGTCCGTCTACGATGCCCGTAGCGCGCCTTTCGACCTGTCTGCATCCCCCATGCCCCGCTACGACTTGCTGGATCCGGAACGCTACAACCGGCTTACCGTCCAGACCCAGCGCGGCTGTCCGTTCAACTGCGAATTCTGTGCCTCTTCAATACGCCTGAACCCGGTGTTTCGCACCAAACCCGTGGCCAGGGTGATTGACGAAATCCGGCAAATCAAGGGCATCTGGCCAAAGGCATTTATCGAGTTTGCCGACGACAACACCTTTGTTAACAGGAAACACAGCAAGGCGTTGTTGAAAGCCGTTGCGAAAGAGGGTATCCGCTGGTTCACGGAGTCGGATATCTCGGTTGCCGGCGACGGGGAACTGCTGCAGCTGATGCGTGAAAGCGGCTGTGCCCAGGTGCTGATAGGGCTTGAGAGTCCCTCGCCGGCTGGGCTGCACGGTATCGAGCTGAAATCCGACTGGAAGGCACGGCAATACGATCGCTATATGGAGGCAGTCAACAGGATCCAGTCGCATGGTATCAGCGTCAACGGCTGCTTTGTGCTTGGTCTGGATGGAACCGGTCTGGAGAGTTTTCAGTCTGTTGCCGACTTTGTCAGAGAGAGCGGCCTGCACGAGGTTCAGGTCACGATTATGACGCCCTTCCCGGGGACGCCGCTGTATGACCGGCTCGAGAGTGCCGGCCGGCTGTTGCATGAAGACGCATGGGAGCTGTGCACGTTGTTCGATGTCAACTTCCGCCCTGACGGGATGACGGTTGAAGAGCTGGAACGGAACTTTCGGTTGCTTGTTGCAGAACTTTACAGTGAGCCGGCGACAGACGGGCGTCGAAAGGCGTTTCTGCGTCAACTGAAACGGGCAAGGGTAAAGGAGCGAGAGGAAAAAAGGAGGCAGTCATGAATGACCAATGGATCAGGGTAGTGTTTATTATCGCGGGTATTTACGATGGCATGCTCGGGATGGTATTTCTGTTCATGCCGGAGGCGATTTTCGCCTTCTATGCCGTTACGCCGCCGAATCACATGGCCTATATCGAGTTTCCGGCCTTTTTGCTGGTTATTTTTGCGATCATGTTTTTCCGGATCGCAATGGACCCGGTCAGGTTCCGCGAACTCATGCTCTATGGTGTCGGGCTCAAGGTCGCTTACTGCTCACTGGTATTCAAGTATGTGATGATTGATGACGTGCCCACCATGTGGGTGCCATGGGCCTGGCTCGATCTCGTGTTCCTGTTGGCCTTCCTGATGGCCTGGTACCGTACCGGGAAAATATCCAGACCCGCCTGAAGGGCAAAGGCGACAGATTCAGAGTCCCCGACAGGGGATCCGTAGTCCCCTCGCCTTCAGGCGATGGATCAGACGTCAGGGAAAGGCGATTCAGTAAGGTACCCCGGATGTGAAAAGACCTATGCCTTCTCCCTGCGGAACGACGGCATGGAGGCAGGAGGCAGGGCACCAGAAGCAGGCGCTTCGGGCGATGCATGGGGCCATTGCCGGGAAGGCCGGGAGGCGGGGATAGGCATCAGGAAGAGCCGCTTTTTATTTGATTCCCACTGCCCGGGCACCCCTGAGGGGGAGGTGTCGGCCGAATGGCCGGTCAATCCGGCTTTCCGCCGTAACCCGAAGCCACCGGCTTTAGCCGGTGGAGTATTCACGGTTCCGGCTCATTCGGGTGCCGCCCCGGCGTGACTCCAGAGTGCCGCGGTTGCAGTGAACACCGCATGGCGCAGCTTGTTGGGTCGGTGGGTCTCGTAGGCCCCCCAGCTGCCGTCGTCCTGCTGGCCAGCCAGCAGTTGCTGCAATGCGTCCGGTAATATTTCCTGCAGCGGTGCGTCAAGAAACCGGGCGCTCAGCAGCAATTCCGAGAGCAGATCGACATTCCCGGCCCTGCCGGCCCAGGCAATGGCCTCGAGGAGAAACCGGTTGAGTGGCTCCAGGCGACTCTCCAGCCAGTCCGGCGGTGGCTGGCGGCCGAAATCGGTCAGGGCGATGATTTCGTGAACCAGCGCATAGAGGTGCAGGGAGGCGGCGAGCCGCTGCGACGGGTTGGCGGATGCCGCCGGCAGGGCAGGGGGCTGGCCACGGGCGATGTGCTCGATGCGGCTGGCCGACAGCGCGGCATCGACGGAAATCCCCGGGTCCGCACCCAGCTGCGACAGGAACAGGGCGATGGTCAGGCGCTTGGTCGGGTCGCTGTACGGCGTGGCCGCCAGCACCTGCTGTGCCCGGGCCACAATGACCGGCTGCAGGTCAGTCGGGCTGCCCGCCTGCCGCATCAGGCGGGCGGCGAGCACCAGGTGGTAGTGGTCGGTCAGCCGTTTCTGCCCGGCCATTACCCACTGCGCGAATTCCGGCATCTCGCCCAGGGAGACCATGCGCTCGCGGAAACGGGCAGCGAAGCGTTCACGTGCGCCCGGATCCGTCGACAGGGTCGAGAGCATCATAAAACCGACGCCTTCGTCCAGCAGATCAGGCAGCCCGCCGTCCTGCAGGGAGGCCGGGTGTTGTCCGATCCAGTCAAGACCGTGCGCCACGGCTGACCGGATCTGTGCCTGCATCGCGGCATCGATGTCAGCGCCGGCATTTGTTACAACTGCCGGCGTCAGGAACAGCAGGATGACAACTGGGGTGAGAACTCGACAGAGATAGTCCATATTGATACGGGTTTCTGATATCCACTGGGTCCCGCGAGTATACCGTTCCAAAGGGGACAGATTTATTTGGAACACCATCCGGAATGCGTGTGATGGCGGGGTAGGTGTCCGTTCACCGGTAACAGCGGCGGGTTTTGCATGCCATGGCCACGGCCTTTCCGGACTGGCCGCCGGCCAGCCCTGCTTATGCTAGTCTGAAACGGTAAGTCCCTGGGTTGGAACCGGATGCCCGTGCACGATAGCAAGGCAGGGTCTGCATGAAATATCTTGCTTGTACCGTTCTGTTTTTGCTGATTTTCCCGGGTCTTCGCCCGGCCTGGACGCATGATGAGCCACTGCCCGGGGGCGGTCCACGTTCCGAACAGGGGCAGCATAACAGCCAGCGGCCACTGTCCCATCCCGGGCGGAAGGCCCTGCATACCGAAAAGGGCAGACTGACGGGGGTGGTCAGTCGGCAGCCACTGGCGGTCCGTTCTCTGCACACAACGTCGAATTCCTCTCCCGGCTGTCCCTCGCGGACATGGGCGCTGACGGTAATGTCAGGGGCAACGATATCTGGGGCTGGACCGACCCGCTGGACGGCCGGGAGTACGCGCTGGTCGGGCGCAGTGACGGCACGGCGTTTGTCGATGTGACCGACCCGCTGAGCCCTGTATACCTGGGCTTCCTGGGGTCGCATACCGGCAACACGGCCTGGCGGGATATCAAGGTCTATGCCGATCATGCCTATGTCGTCTCCGACAACAACGGCAGCCATGGCATGCAGGTGTTCGATCTCACGCAGCTGCGTGCCGTGGTTGCACCGCCGGTGAGCTTTTCCGAGACCTCGCACTATGCGGGATTTTCGGAGGGTCACAATATCGCGATCAACGAGGCCACCGGTTTTGCCTATGTGGTCGGTTCCGAGACCTACAGCGGCGGCCTGCATTTCATCGACATCACCAACCCGGTCAACCCGGTCGCGGCCGGGGGTTTCGGCGCCGACGGCTATACCCATGACGCGCAGGTCGTGAGCTATGCCGGTCCGGACACTGTCCACAGTGGCCGGGAGGTCGCGTTCAACTGCAACGAAGATACCCTCACCATCGTCGATGTGACGGACAAGAACTCCCCGATCCAGCTGTCGCGCACAGGCTATCCCCGGGATGCCTATACACACCAGGGCTGGCTGACCGAAGATCATGCCTATTTCCTGTCCAACGACGAGCTGGATGAGTACAACGACAACACGGTTGATTTCACCCGTACCCACATCTGGGATGTCTCTGATCTCGATGCGCCTGTCTATCTTGGCTATTACGAGGCAGCTGTGGCGTCCATCGACCACAACCTCTATGTGCATAACGGCCTCGTGTATGAAGCCAATTACACCACGGGTTTGCGCGTTCTCGAGCATGCAGAGATTGCCAGCGGCAAGCTCAGTGAAGTGGCCTTTATCGACACCCATCCGGGCAAGGATTCGCTGCGGTCCTTCGATGGTGCCTGGAGTAACTACCCGTTCTTTGGCAGCGGCACGGTAATCATCGGTGATCGTGACGAAGGCCTGATCGTGGTGCGCGTGCTGCGTGCCGATCTCGCGGTATCCGGTACCGGTTCCCCGGATCCCGTGGTCGAGGATTTCATGGTCACCTACACGTTCGACATGGTCAATAACGGGCCGGACCCGGCCTCGAACGTGACACTGACGGACCCGCTGCCTGCCGGTGTGATCTATGTCCAGGCGGTATCGTCACAGGGCAGTTGCAGCGAGGCGGCCGGTAGCGTTACCTGCCTGATCGGGACGCTGGCCAATGGTGCGAGTGCCACGGTCACGGTCACAGTTACCGCGAACACACCGGGAAGCCTGAATAACGAGGCAAGCGCAAGTGCGGACGAGGTCGACGGAAATGCTGCAGACAATGTCGTGACGCTTGGCACGACTGTATTGCCTGACATGGACGGCGATGGACTTGATGACGGCCTCGAGACGGCTATCGGTACCAGCGCGCTGTTACCGGATACCGACGGCGACGGTGTCTCGGACTATGAGGAGGTGGGTTTCGACGGGGATGCCTCGGCCTACACGGGCGGACAGGACATGAACCCGCTGCTGGCCGACACTGACGGCGACCTGCTGGACGATGCAGCCGACCCGCTGCCGTTGCTGTTCAATTATGGCGACGGCGACCTGGCACCGCTCGGGGCCCCGGACGGTCTGATCAATGTTGCCGACCTGCTGGTCGGGATCCGGATTGTCAGCGGCGCCGTCCAGGCGTCTGACCTGGAGCGCTCGCATGGTGACCTTTATCCAGCCGCTGCGCCTGACGGTGTGATCAATCTTTCGGATCTTGTTCTGCTGCAGCAGCGGGTCCTGAACGAGTGACATCTCGCGTTCCGTCTGCATGCAAGGCATGGATGCCGTGGTGGCCACGGTTGCCGGCATCGGGTACGTAACCCGCAAGGGCAGGGGCGGTGTCGTGTTGAGTGACAGTGCAGGCATATGTGCCTGCTGATTTACAACAAAAAGACGAGCCATGGCTGAACCGGAATTATCGGGACGGCGTGATTCGCTTCTGGGTCTGATGCTGAGGATTGCAGCCACTCGGGTCCGGATACGATCAGGGTTGATGTGCCACTGTGGCGGCTCGTCTGGATGCCTTTGGCTGGTGATCGATTCCCGAGGCAAGCAATCGCTGCTGCCTGGTCATTTTGGGGTAAGATCATCCGCCCCTGACACCATCGACCGGAATCCTCATGACCGAGCCCACATCACCCCTTGTCCCGACCGGCATCAAGCTGCATCGAAAGTCACGCCTGCTGGAGATCAGCTTCTCGGACGGGATGAGTTTTATGTATCCCTGTGAATACCTGCGCGTGTCGGCATCTGACGACGCGGAGGATGAAGCCGGAAAACCTGTTTGCGGCAAGCAGGCGGTCGGGATCGTACATCTCGAGCCACAGGGTGCCGAATCGCTGCAGCTGGATTTCGACGATGGCTATTCCTGCCGTTATTCCTGGGAGACCTTGTACGCGCTGGGTGAAAATTATGAGCGCAACTGGCAGGACTATCTGCAGCTGTTGCAGGACCAGGGTTTTGAACGCGGTCCGGGCCGGGCGACCGGCGCTGATGGCCGGGTCACCATCAAGCTGCTGTATTTTATTCAGCTGGCGAAACTGACCGGCAGGGATGAGGAGGAGGTCGAGATCCCGGAATCGGTCACCAATGTCGAGACCCTGCTGTCGTGGTTGTGCAACCGGCGGCCGGGCCGGGAGGAGGCCTTCGCGGCCGACAAGGTGCAGGTTACCGTGAACAGGCACTTCGCCGAACCGTTTACCCTGATCGAGCACGGTGATGAAGTGGCCATCGTGCCGCGGGCATCATGATCGCCAAAGGGGGCGGCTTTTTATCTGGGTCGCTGGTTCGGGGGTGATTGCTGCATATATGCCAAGGGGTGTATGGCGATGCAAGCACTGGATTCGCTGCTGCCTGATATCAGGCGATCGAGATTGATTAAGGTCAAAGTAATGTCGATTTTTCTCTGCTAGCTTGACACCCTGGCGGGGTGGACCGTATGTCTTGAGTATAAAGACAACTCGCAGGGCATGACCTGGTGCCTTGGAAGTGCCTGCCTTCAATGCAGCCTGGAAGCAAATTGATAATTGCAGAGGGATATTTCTATGACCAAACTTCGTTCATTTATGCTGTGTCTGTCGATACTGGCGGTTGTCGGTTGTTCCAGCCAGGTTACGCGTCCGGATGGCGCCGATGCGGATCGCCCTGTCATCAGGGCATTGCAGGGTTTCACGGTGGAAATGTCGCCGGACGCAAGGACTCAACTGGCTGACAACGTCAAATTCGATATCGATGCGCTAACCTCCACCCTGGAGCGTACTCTTGAGAGTAGGGGACTGGTTACATCGGATGGTGACTATCGACTCAAGGTAGTTGTTAATGATATCCGGGTTCGCAGTACCTTCAACGCCGTGATGTGGGGCTTTATGGCTGGTAATGATCACCTGCAGGGCGATGCAATTGTGCTGAACCTGGAGGGTGAACCGAAGTATGAATTCGGCGCGAGCGCTTCCTATGCCCTGGGTGGTTTCGGTGGAGGGCAGGACTCTTCAAGGATGAACTGGCTGTATGAAGAGTTCTCCGAGATGATTGCTGATGAACTTGTTCAAAAACGTGATAAGTAGCATGTCTGCGACCACTCGTGTCGAGTAATGCATAACGAGGGTCATGACTTGAAAAATACGATCCTGTATTGCGGCGAC
>JBFELL010000034.1:0-20724 GCA_041552135.1 Gammaproteobacteria bacterium | reverse complement strand
GCCTATACATAAAGTCCTTGCGTCCTTTGCGCCTTTGCGGTGAACAAACAGATCAACTGGCACCCTCCGTCCGGGGCCTGTCATCCTGTATGCGGATATCCAGCGGGGCGAGTGTATCCAGGTGGACATCACGCTGCGGGAAGGCAATCACGATACCGGCCGCGTTGAGCTTGTCGTTGATGGCCGTATGCAATTCACTGATAGTAGCCAGGCGGAATTCCAGTGAATCCAGGAAACAGCGCAGGTTCAGCACCAGCGAGTTGTCACCGAACTGCTCGAAGCTTACAAGCGGCTGCGGCTCCTCGAGCACCCGTGCGTTCTCCCTGGCCGCCTGGTGCATGAGGTCCATGGCCTGGCGGACGTCGCTGCCGTAGGCAACACCCACCGAGACCATGATGCGGTTGATGTTATCGGTGAGTGACATATTCAGCAGGTGGCTGGTAATGAACTCCTTGTTAGGCACCAGCAGTTCCGAGCGATCCAGCGTCTGGATGGTCGTTGCACGGATCTGGATACGTGTGACGAAGCCCTCGACCTCACCGACCTTCACCCGGTCACCGACGCGGATCGGTCGCTCGAACAGGATAATAAGACCGCAGATGAAATTGGCGACGATCTCCTGCAGACCGAAGCCGATACCGACACCGAGCGCGGCCACCAGCCACTGGATCTTCGACCAGCTGCCACCCAGCATCGAGGCGACGACGATAACACCAGTGGCAATGATGATGTAGCGGGAAAGGGTCTTGGCCGTGTAGCGTGCACCGGCGGTAATTCTCAGCCGCTGCAGCAGGACCATTTCCAGGAAGGCGGGGAATTGCCTGGTCGCAAGCACCACGATGCCCAGAATCAGGATCGCCATGCCAAGATCTGCCAGGGTCACGGGCAAGAGCTTCTCCTCACCGTCCGCGACCCCCAGGTGGTGCCACAGGGTGACCTCGTCCAGGATGCCGAGTGCCGGCAGCACGCTTGACCAGATAAGGTACAGTCCGACCGCGCCGGCGATGATCATGGCCAGGTTGAGAAGCTTGCGGCTTTCCGTGCTCAGGCTGACCAGGTCGATTTCCGGCAATTCCATGTGTTCCGTGTCGACCTCGCTGGCGGCGGTTGCAGCCTCGCGGGACAGTTTTGCAGCACGTTCAGCCCCCTGCCGTTCGAGGGCCGCCTTGTAGGCAAGGCGCCGCTGTGCAAGCAGCAGCCAGCGCACGACCAGCTGGTGAACGATAACGAGCGAGATGACCAGCCACAGGGTCCTCGCGAGGCTGGCGGTCAGGGTGCCGGCCGTGTAGAGGAAACCGAACACCGACAGCACCACGAAGATTGCCGGCAATGACAGGGACAGCACGAACCAGAGATGGCGCATGCGGTAAAGCAGCGTGTGCTTGTGCCGGGTGAAGTACCACTTGAGGGCACCGTTTTTCGGCTCGAACACGTGGTAGAAAAACACGGCAAGCGCCAGCTGGGCGACGATAATGGCAACGCGACCCACTGCGCCGGCCAGGGCCGCCGCGTCGAAGTTCACCAGCGTCACGACGACAAAACCGGCCGGCAGGTAGAACATCATCAGCCGGACAAACTCCCGCTGAAGTATCGACAGGCTGTGTCGCGACCAGCGAAAATGCACTTCGGCCAGCCCGCCCTTCAGGCAGACCACCCTGAAGACCTGCAGGAAGAAGAACGTCGGCGCGAGCCACAGCAATCCCTGCGAGACGGCCCTTGAGAACAGCGTCGCGTCCGGTGGCAGGGCCAGCTGCAGAGCGATCGCAACCAGCAGGAGGGGCCAGACCGCGGCGATAGCCACGCTGTAGCCCAGGGCCTGCAGGGTGTACTGGAAGCGATCCGAGACCGGTCTGCCGACCTCACGACCGGTCACCAGCAGCCTGCGGTATACCCGCTGGTGGCGGAAAACGAACAGCAGCGCAATCAGCACTGCAACCGCGAGTACCGGCGTCGCCCAGGTCGGAATCATCAGATCAGTGAGCACGCCAAGCCAGTTGGACGGTGCCAGGAGATGCAGGATGTCTTCAGGAATCCCTTGCAGCGAGGCAACGCCGAGCAGACCGGCACTGCGCACCCAGAGCAGACGTTCCGACAGGAATGCCTCGTAGGTCCTGACCGCTTCGCTGAACTGATCGCGGGCAAAGTCGAGCTCCCCGAGGGCCGTCAGGTAGTCGCGATCGGTCTGAATCGCTTTCTCCAGCAGCGACGTCCTGTTCTGCACCAGGACCGCCAGGTCATCACGAATCGCGTCAACCTCGGCGGCATCCAGCCCGGCAGTGAGATCGTCGATGTAGGCGTCAGTATTGCGAATATTCCGCAGTTCTTCCTCGAACTGGATCTGTCTGAGGCTGGCCTCCGAGATGTCATCCTGGAGTTGCTCGGCCTCGCGCATGAACTCGCGCTGGCTGGGCAGCAGGCGGCGGTGCCTGAGCATCACCTCCCCAAGCTCTTCGCTCAGTCCGGCAATCTCGAGTCTCTGGCGTGTCTTTCTGTAGTCATCAGCAACCTTCCTGGCCTGCCGTCTCGCCATGTCATCCTCGGCACTGACCTCGTCCAGCACCTGGGCAAACCGGGAAATCTTCTGTCCCAGTTCGGTGTTCTGGCTGGCCAGCTCCTGCAGCAGGGGGTGTTTACCCTCGAGTTCACGCTCTGCTGCCTGCGCCTCGGTCTTTGCCTGCTCCGCCTCCGCCACCCGCCGGCTGCTCAGCAGGCTTTCCAGGAGGCTGACGCGCTGCTGTATCCTTTCGAGGCTGCTGGCATTGTAGTCACGCTGTGCCTGCAGCAGCTCGTTGCGGGCCTGGTGACTGAGCAACTCCTGGTCCAGCATCTGGATTTCCGTATCCAGGGCATATTTTTCCGCCTCGAGTGACAGGCTGCGTGCCTCGGCCAGGCGCGGCATCTCGGGCTCCGGCAGGGTTTCCTTATCAGCTGCGGCAAGCTGCTCCAGGCGCAGCTTGATTTCACTGATGCGGTTGCGTGCCTTCGACGGGCGGTCTGACTGACTCGTAAGTTCGGTTTCGAGCTGCGTCAGCTTGGCGCTGACGGCCGCGAGATTGGCCTTCTCGGATATCAGTTCCTGGTTGATGGCCTCGAGCGGTGAATCTTCCCTGACCTTGACTTCGACATCGGCAGCGGTCTTCTGCACGGATTCCAGCCTGTTCCTGAGTCGCTGGGTCTCCGCCGGCGCCGTGTCCCTGGCCTTGCGGTAGTCTTCGGTCGTGGCGATATTTGCACGGGCCGTCTCGATGAAGTTCAGCGCCCTGCGCAATCGCTCGACCAGTTTGTTGCGGACCGTGTCCTCAAGCTCGGCGGAATCGCCGGCCTCCTTGATCTTTGCCTTGAGGGCATCGGCCGTTACCGGCTCCTTGAGGGCGCCGGCCGTCTCGGCGGACACGGCTACCCTGACATCCCCCAGGGACAGCAAGGCACATACCAGTAGTGCGAATAGCGTACCCGCAGGACTACCGTGGCTGGCAGCCCTCATCCGTGAATTACCACGCGTAGCCAAGCTTCAGCAGGTAGGTTGTGTCGAGGTCGTCGGCCTCCTTGGCGGCACCGCCGTCATACTCGGTCTGCACCTCGGTGCTCGCAACGAAACCGTACACCAGCGGGAAACGCAAGCCAGTCCAGGTATCCCAGACGATGTCACTGTAGTCATCGAAACTCATCAGGCCGTTCTGCCGGTGATAGAACTGCATGAACTCGTCGAATAAGTATTTGTCGAAATTGATACCCCAGCCTGCCGCGGTATAGTTGTTATCGCTCTCGTTCTTGAATTCCTCGTGAACACGAGTGATGGCCAGCTCTGTCCTGAGGTTCATGGGACGACTCTCGAAGAACTGGTAACCCACCAGCGGGCCGGCAACGAGGCGCAACTCCCGATCGGCCTTGTCATCGGCATCCGCAGCCAGAACACCGCCATAGAACCACTTCTTGGTAATGAAGCGGTGATAACGGGTACTGAGCTTCCAGTTGTCTGCGGTCGTCACGTCTTTTTTCCTTTCATTGTCCCTGTCCCTTTCCAGCTCGGCAAAGGCAACAAAGCGATCCTTCAGGCGCCGGTAGGTCAGGTCGGCATCGAACTCAAGTTCATCCGTATCGGTATTGCCACGATTGCTCTCGAAGGCGAAGTTGGCGCGGCCTGTGAGTTTATAGCCCTTGCCGAGCCGCCAGTCTTCCGGCTTGATATAGGCGACCTCGGTCTGCGCGAGCTCAACCGGCGCCGGGGCATCCGGCGTGCCGGTTTCCAGGGTAACAACGTCGTCGGTGTTCCTGATGGCGGTGGTCATGACGATTTCATCATTCTGCAGCATCACCCTGAACGGCTCGTCGGCCCTGACCTCCTCGATTTCGGCCCACTTGACCTTGATCACGCCGGCATAGCTCGTCTTGAACTCGAGCACGCCGTTGTCTTTCTTGACAATGGTGCCAAGGATCCTGGAGCCGTCGCGCATCAGCAGTTCATCGGCTGTTACTGGACCGGCAAGTACAACGGTCAGGAACATCGCTACAAGGCAGGCACGGGTGAATCGAATCGGTATGGTGCGCATTTCGATGGTCTCCTCGTTTGAAACTTGTCGTTATCGGGGATGGTGCCCGGGGTTGCCATTTTACCCGAGTTGGCGCCGCTGTCATCCCGCCGTCGTCAGCGCCTGGCAGTGCTGTTCAACCCGACAAAGCTGCCGTTATTGGTCTCCGCCAGCTTGCGCATGAGTGCCGCATAGCGCCGGACATTGACCGAGAGCCCCTGGCCCTGGCCGAACAGTACGGGAAATCCCACGGCATGGATCCGTACCCGCCGTCTACCCGACCTGTCGGCGCGGTTGAGGCTGTCCACGGTATCGATGACCGTCTGTATCGAGCCACGGGCGAAATCATCACCGAAGACGTACAGGCTGATGCGCTTGTCACTGGCATGGAAACGCCGGATGGCCGCCTCGATACCCTCCACGGGACTGGAGTTCGAGAACGGCTGCCAGCCAGCCAGCCGGCTGATGATGGCCTTGCGCCGCGCCGGGGTGTCGGGAATCCAGCGCCCCTTGTACCGGGTGAACATGTAGTCGCCCATGTCGTTCATCACCTGGATACCCTTGACCTGCGGGTAGATATCGAGCACCTCGGTGACCTTCCTGAGCACCAGCGACCAGGCATTCTGCTGCATGGAGCCGGAGGTGTCGATGATAAATATCACATACTCGCTGTCCACGGGCACACCGCCGATGGTGCTTTTCGCGTGCCGGCGCTCGTAGCCCGCGCCGAGCACACGCCGCATCTCCTCGGTGAGTTCCTGGCGGGCGGAGGCAAGCTGCTTCGCGATAATGGTCTGGGCCTCGTGCTCGTTGCGGGTCGTGGCGTAACGCCCCCTGACGGAGGAAAGATCGCCCTTGAGACGCGCCAGCTTCTGCCGGCTCTCGGAGAGCTGCTCCTGTTTATCGGTCAATTCACGGTTCAGCACGGTCGTGTCACCGCGCAGCACGTGCAGTTCGGCCTCCAGCCGCGCCACCAGCCCGGTCAGGTCGACCGCCAGCTGCTCGATCACATGCGGTTCGGAGACCTTGACGATGACCAGCAGCAGGATGATGGCGCCGAAGCCGCAGGACACCACGTCCAGAAAGGACAGGTTGAATATGTCGATGCTGCGGCGCCTGCGGCTGTTCATGGCCGGCCGCTCGCGGTTGCATCAAGGCGGCAAGAGCGCAGGGGTGAAGGGACACGCGATCGGAGGGTCGTACTGGCCCCGCTCGCGGCTGAAGCCGCAGCCGGGTGATATTTTCGCCTGGTTCTCATTGTTTCATCATGGCCAGTCACGCGCCGGTGTCATGAAGGAGCCCCGGCTCTGCACGGCGAGCTTCCAGAACGCCGCCGCCGCCCAGGCATCGCCTTCCATTGGCAGCAGAATGGTATTCACCGGCACTCCGGAAGGCACGATACGTGCCGCCCGTTCAAAATGCCTCAGCCGCGCCTCGGCGCTGACCGTCGTACCGGAGGGCGTGCTGCTGCCCTGCGTCGGCAGCCCGTCCGTCACCAGGATGATATTGTCCGGCCGGGGTGACAGCTTGCCTGCGACCGTGAAGGCATGGTGCAGGCTGGTGCCGTCACCCGGCACGCTCTGGTACAGGCCGCCCAGGGCGCCGTCGACATCCTGGCGACTGGATGCCTTCAGCCAGCGCCCGTCGGTTCCGGCCATGGCCGCGCCGGCGCGGGTGTTGAACGTGTATAGCTGGAACTGTGAACTTCGCGGCAGGTTGCTGACAAGCCAGTCCGCGGTAGCCAGTGCGCGTTTCCACTTCGGTGCACTGCGACGGCTGGCCTCGTCCATATTACGCCGCCGGATGACGTTGATGATGGTTTCATCCAGCATGCTGGCCGAGGTATCCACCAGCACCAGGATGCGCTTGCCACCCATCTTGAGGCCGGTCAGGTACTGCCTGTCGCCCTCGCCCCTGAACTCACGCACCTTGTCACCCGCATCCCGCTCGCCAGGCGCCTCCGCCCCCAGGCGCTTGTGTTCGCTGTCCAGGCTCTTCAGGTCTGACGACAGGCGGTTGATGTCCTCGCGACTGGCCAGCGTCTCGCGCTCCATGCGGGCAATCTCGAGTTCCAGCGACCTGATGGTCTGTATGATCCGCTCGCTCTCGCCCTCGGTCCTGACCAGTTCGTCGGTAGCGGTATCCAGGCTGTTGCGCGCCTGCACCAGGTTCTCGTCGCCGACGATGACCTCCTGCTCCAGGCGCACCACCTCGGAGCGCAGGTCGGCAAAGGTCTCGTTACGCGCCCGCACGGTGTCGGTATTGAGGATCAGGACCAGCAGCACCACAGCCCCGAAGCCGCAGAACATGATATCGAGAAAGGACAGCGAGAACGGCGAGACGGAGCGGCGTTTCATGGTGCGTACATCAGAAACCGTGCTACCCGGACAACGGCACTCATGACTTCAGCCGCCGCACCAGCCAGTGGTCGACATAGCGTTCGCAATCCAGCACCAGGCGCTCCTGCATCAGCTGCAGCTGGTGAATGAAAAACATCAGCACGATGGAAATCACCAGCGCGATAAACGTCGAGTTGAAGGCCACGCCGAGACTGGAGGTCACACCCGTGATGTCACCCTCCACGGCACGGTGCGCCTGCCCCAGCGCATCGCCGATACCGCGAACGGTACCGATGAAGCCGACCGACGGAATGGCCCAGGCGATGTAGCGGATGATCGACAACTCGGACTCCAGCCGTTCGCCTTCCGAATCGCAGACATCGCGTGCCGCTGTCGAGACGTTCTGCACATTGCGCGTTGCACCGAAACGCTCGATTGAGGTCAACAGCGCGCGCGGCAGCAGGTACTGCTGCAGCCGCCGCGGCAGCGAGGTGATGCGCTCGACCAGCTCCCGCGTGTCCTCCGGCCCGATCGGCAGGTTTTCCGGCAGGCGCAGCAGGTCCTGGTCAAGCAGCTTCTGCTGGCTGAAGGCCGCCTTGCCCTTGTAGCCCAGGATGGCGATCGCCCACAGCATCAGGACAAAGCAGGTCTCCTGTTCGTAGTCCTTGATGACCACCCAGAACGAGCGCTGCTGCACGTAGCCGGGATCGGCCTGCATATTCGCGGCCTCCTGCTCGATAAAGGCACTGGCCTGCGGGCGGATCAGCGTGACATAGATCGCGTGCACGAGGATAAAGGCGATCAGCAGGGAGAAGACCTGGAAGACGAGTTCCGAGGGAAAGCTACGTTTCATGATGGGCTGGATCCTGCAGTAATCTAGATATCAACCGGGAAAGACACGGCGCTGTCGGCGCCGACCTTCTCCGACGGGGTAAACGAACCGGCCGGTTTCCCGGGCGTCTTTTTACTGCGGGCAGGTGGCGGCCGTGGCGTATCCGCCCTGCCCGCCGCGGGCCTGGTGCTCTCGCCCGCAGGCGGTTCGGCATGCGCTGGCGCAACGGCAAGCACGAGAGCAAGCCACATGACCCGTAGCGGTTTTTTCATTTGACGTCCTGCCTCACTCCGCGTAGCGCGCAATCCTGAATCCCAGGTCCGGGCGTGGCCCGCGGCTGTAGTCACGGTAGCTCAGGCGCAACTCGGAGATGCTGCCGTTGCGCCAGCTCGACCCGCGTACCACGTGGTGATCACCACTGGCGGGGCCCGACGGGTCGCTTGCCAGCTGCCCGGCCATACCAGGGTAGACGGCATAGTAGTCGTGCATCCACTCCGCCACATTGCCCCCAAGGTCGTAAAAGCCGGCCGGTCGCGCCGCGAACCGCCCGACCGGGGCCGAACCCCGATAGCTGTCATCATAACCCGGGACGACGTGGGCGAGTGTATCGGCGATCTGCGCATCGGCAAAGTTGCCCGCCAGGGAGGTTGGCGGGTAACTGCCGGTCCAGGGATAGCGCGACGGGTCCTGGCGGCCAAGCACGCGGGCCACGTAACTCCACTCGGCCTCGGTCGGCAGTCGGTAGCCGCTCGTCATGGGCGAGACCGCCTGCAGGTGCCCGCCGGCCTCGCGATAGGCCTCGGGCAGCCCTTCCTTGCGGCTGAGCCAGTTGCAGTAGCGCGCGGCGTCGTCCCAGCTGACATCGGCAACCGGCTGGTCGTCGGCGTTGAGACCGGCACCCTCGGCACTGCCCGTACTGTGCGATGCCCTGAAGCGCCGGAACTCGCCGTTGGTCACCTCGTTGGTGCCGAGGTAGAACGCACGGGTCAGCTGTACCAGCCGCGCACTCTCGTTGGCGCGCCGGCCGGCCTCGCGGCGCGATGCGCCCATCCTGAAACTGCCGCCCGGCCTTACCAGCCTCAGCGCCTGGCCGCCCTTCGTTGTCAGCGTGGCCGGCGTCGCCGCCGCCCGGGACTCGGCAACCGTCTTTAGTTCGATATCCACATTCTGGCTGCCCCCGGCACGCGGCGTGACCGTTAGCCGGCGCGTGGTATAGCCGGGCTTGCTCACTTCCAGGGTATGCGAGCGGGTGGTCAGTCGCAGGCGCTGTGTCGCCTTGCCGGCCGGCTTGCCGTCAATTTGCAGGCTGGCATCCGCCGGGCGGGTCGCGAGAAAGACCACACCGTACTGCGGCATCAGGCTGACCGCCAGTTCATCGATCGCATCCGGCTCCAGTGTGACGGCCTTGCTGAATATCTCATAGCCTGGCTTGCTCAGCCGCAAGCGGTGCTCCGTCCCGGATGCCAGCATCAGGGTCGCCGGTGTGGTGCCGCGAAACTCGCCGTCGACGCTGATCGTTGCGCCCGCCGGCTGACTGCCCAGCACCAGCTGGCCGTCCGCCGGTTCCAGCGCGATGGCATCCGGTTCCAGCACCGTACCGGCCTCGACGTCCAGTTGCAGACTGGCCGGCTTGTAACGCTCCAGTGACAGGGTAACGCTCCGCGATCCGTGCAGGATTTCCGTTTCCAGCGGCGTCACGCCGACCAGGGCATCATCAATCCTGACTTCGGCGCCGGCCGGGATGCTGGCAAGCCGGAGATCGGCCCAGCCCGGCTGCAGGGCAAATTCCACGGACTGCAATCTGCCGAACCCCTCGACTTCAAGCGCCAGTCCGGCCGGAAGGTAACGTTCGGTCACGACGCGCAACCGATGCCGGCCCCTGTCGATTTCGGCGGTGCCTGCCGGGTCAACGGCCAGCTCCTGCTCGCCCGTGAACAGGCGAAATGGCACCGCGGGTGTCACGGTGATGCCGACGCGCCCGGGTAATTCCTGCAGCTCGAAGACAAATTCCTGGAAGCCGTCACGCGTGACGACAATCGCCTCCTCCAGAGGCCGGTAGCCCTCACGCAACGCCCGGACGGTATAACGGCCCGGCAACACCATCTGCCGCTTGCCGATGGTGACGGGCGGCGGGAAACCCTGCAATGACTGCGACTGCGGGTGTGGCGAAATGGACACGGCCACGGGCGCGGCCACCAGCACAAAGACAGCGCCCAGCACCAGCAGCAGGAACAGGACCGCCAGGCCCCGGACCGCCCTGCCACGTTTCCGGCCGGAGCTGGCGGCATTGTCGACAACCGGCAGTGGCCGGCTTGCGGGCGGCGAGACAGGTGGTGGCTGCAGTGGCGGGGCCGTGTCCCTGGGTGACACATGACGCTGGACACTGATGACCACCTGGTCACCCTGCACCATCCAGTGCAGCACGCTCTCCCCGGCCTGTATATGGTCGCCTGACTTGAGCCAGCGCGATTCCATGAAGCGCTCGTGGTTGTGGTACAGCTCCCCGGCATCTTCCCCCGGCTGGATATAGGCATGCCCCTCCGACAGGGCTATGTAGGCAAGTACCGCGTCATGACCGGCACCGGTGATCACCACATCGCCACGGCCTTCACCGCCGACGGCCAGTGGCATATCGGCCTCGGTCAGTTCCCGTTCACCACGCGCATCCCGCACGTAATACACGCGGCTCATACCGGCTCCTCGCAACGAATGACCAGCGCCGTGCCGGGTTTTCCGGGACGCACACTCAGGGTCTTGCGCACATCGCGGTAACCGCGGCGGGTGCCGACCACCGTGTAGTCGCCCGGACGCAGCTGCATGCTGTGGCTGTCGAACTGACCCAGGCGGCCTACGTGATAGATCACCACCTCGGTCTTGCCGTCCGAACGCAGACGGACCGGCAGTGGTGTGCCGGCCTCCGTGACCAGCCGCCGCAGCCGTGCGATCTTGTCCGCGAGGACCGGCTCGTCCTGCGGCGCGGTAGCGGCGGCCTCCAGCAGCTGTCCCGCATTCGCCAGCGGTTCATCCGAGTACAGCCTGGATGGCTTGTCGAGATAGTGATCGATCTGCTCATGCAGTCTGGCGCGCGCCTGTGCCAGCGCCAGGCCGTCAGTGGCAAAACCGGCATCGGGGTCCACCCTGAGGGCCTGGCGGTAGATCGAGACCGCAGCCGGCCAGTCCTCGGCATGCACCCGCGTATCCGCCTGGCGGCGCAGACCGGCCAGGCGGGACTGCTGACGCGCCACGGCAAGGCGCCGGCGGGCATCCCTGACGGCGATATCATCCGGCCTGTACCCGCCGGCCTCCTGCAGGGCCCTGCCCGCCTCGCTCAGCCGGCCATTGTCCAGTGCGGCCAGGGCGCGTGTCATGGCATCGCGATAGCCCAGATCAGCAAGACGCGTGTTTACGCGCTCCAGAGCCGTCACGGCCGGCCGGTATTCGCTGTCCAGTTCAACGGCCTGCGTGAAGGCAGCTCGGGCCGCGGCAAGATCACCGTTGCCTTCTGCCTGCCCGCCCAGCCGCATGAAATCCAGCACGTCAGGCCGGCGCCGGGCGCGTTCCAGCCCCTGCAGCGCGGCTGCATCCTCGTTGCGTATGGCCAGGGCCAGTTCGAAACGGGCAATCGCGGTGTCGCTGTCATCGGCATCCAGCGCCTGCGTGCCCTCTGCCATGGCCGTCTCGAACCGCTGCGCCATGCCGTTTGCCAGTTCCTGCAGCAGCGCCAGGGCCCCGCCATAGGCGTTGGCCGCCGGCCGGAAGCGGCGCTGCGAGAACTGCCGGTCGCCATCATCGGCCAGTGCCGCACTGCGGCCCCACTCCGGCTCGCCCCAGGCACTGACGTTATCGAGTTCCAGTCGCGCACGCAGCTCCAGGTAGGCCTGCAGGGACTGTTCGGCGCCGGCACGGGCATCGGCGGATTCATCGGCTGGCGCGGGCGCTGGCGCAAACTCCGGCACGGTCGGGGTTGAGGACATCGGGACGGCAGCCTGCCGGTCAACAAGGCCGGGGAGAACGAACACCACCAGCAGACCCAGCACAAGCCCTGCGCCCAGCAGCAGCATGGTCCAGCGCAGGCCATTGCCGTCGTCCGGTTCCAGACCGGGCAATTGTCCGGGGGGAGTGAATTCGGGATGCTTCGGAGGGCCCGGGGATCGCTTGCCGGAATCCATGCAGCTTCAGTTAACAGCCCCGGGCAAACCGGTTTCGGCCGAATAGATCCGTTTCAGCAGCGCGCGCCACTTGGTGTACTGCACCTCGGCGGAGCCGGTGAGTTCGTGCGTCTCGCCCTCCACGTCGACGACCATGGGCCGCGCCTCGGCGGAGAACGAATCGTCCAGTTCCTCGATGGCAGCGCTGTGGATCTCGGTTTCCGATGCCTTGTCGAAACCGGACTTGACCGCGTAGGCACCGCCAACCAGCATCGCGTCGCGCAGCACCGACGTGGTGTAGCCATTGGTGTTGCCGGTGGCCTCCAGGGCCACCGCACCGATAATGGCGGCAAATCCCAGCAATTTGCGCGTATTGGCCTCGCGGCGGATCTCCTCCAGTGCCTGCGCCTCCTCGCTGCGGGTGCGGCGCCAGTCTTCGTAGGGCTGTTGCATGTCTCGATAGAAATTGTCGAAGTGGCCGTTCAGCGTATCGATCAGCAGGAAATCACGGTCGCGAATCGCCTGCACCCGCCCCAGCATCGGGTCATCACCGGCAGGCAGCCGGGTGATCTCGTAGCGCTGCCGCGCGTCCTCCTCCAGGTAGTCACTGAAGGCATCGGGCGCGAGATCCGCTGCAAACCGCAGCTCGGCGGTCTGGCGAATGGTCCGCGCGTCTTCGGCCTGCAGCTGGCTGCGGTGCTGCGCAAGGTCGTTGGCGATGCGGTTGTAGATCGGCTGGAACGGCTCCCGGCGCGTCTGGCGACTGTTCTGATAAGCCAGGTAGGAAATCTCCGAGCTATAGGAACGCTCGAACCACCGGGTACCGGTGGCATCCAGCGCCACGATATTCAGCGACAGGCGAAGACCGTCCGAGTTCAGTATCCTGCCTTTCACCAGCACCTCCGCACCCTCGGTGTCCTGCGGCACGACCCGCACGCCCCCCCAGTAGCCGGTTGTCTCCATGGTGTTGCGCAGGTGCTGCGGGACGTAGCGCGCCTCGGCATCGCGAATATCCATCGACAGCCCCAGGGCATCGTCCGGGTCCCTTGGCAGCTCACCGGGATCGAACAGCTCAATCCACACATCCAGCAGCTGATCATCGGGGATTTCCGCAACGGCCTTGTCCAGCGGCACCACCCCATCGACATTTTGCCTCAGGCCGACCGCGCTGCAGCCCGAGAGCAACAGCAGGCTGGCGAGCAGCAAGGCGGTGAATGACTTCAACTGTAGTGACATGGCCTCGAATCCCGCGCCTAGCGCGTCCCCTGCTTGTACTTGCGATACTCTTCCCAGAGTTTCTCCTTCAACTCCGGGTCGGTCTCCTTCTCGGCCGCCTCGCGCAACTGCCGCGCAACGACATCGTCATCACTGCCATCGGGTATGTCTTGCGGCTGGCCGCCACTGCCGCCAGGCTGGTTCCACGAGCCAGGGGGCGCGGCACCTCCGCCACCCCCCGCCGCACCGCCGCCTGCCGCCTGCGCACCGGTCTCCTCGCCACCGGCCTGCATGCCTTCCCCGGCATTTCCGGAGCCGCCATCGCCATCGCCATCACCCTCAGCGCCCGACACACCGCCGCCCCCGCCGCCAGCTCCGGCATCCGTTCGCGGCGCCGACGCCTTGACCCGTTCCTGCTCGCGCAGCAGCATCTCGTCGAACTCGCCCAGCCCGGCCATCAGCTCGGCATCCAGCACACCGGTCTTTTCTCCGCGGGTCTGTTCGGTGGAGGGATCGATGCCCGCCGGCATGGGCATGGCGACCAGGGTCGGACAGACAACATCACGCGGCAGACGGATACCGGCTTGCTGTACCGAGCGACAATCCTCGGCCACACGCCGGTAGAGCCGCGCGACATAGGCCGCGTACTCGTCCGCCTCCCGCGCATTCAGGGCGCCGCGCTCGCGCTGGGCACGGTATTCTTGTTCGGCACTGACCATGGCGGCATAGTCCGTGCGCAATTGCTCGACCAGGACCTGCTGGTCTACCGGCGACGCACTGCCAAAGACCGGCAGCACCAGCACAATGGCGGCGCCTGCAGGCACGCATCCCCTGCGGATGCGCTCCCGGATCCCGGCTGGCAAACGTATATTCATATAATCAAGAGTATAGCTCCACAGCACCTCCCCCCCCAATCCCGATCGTGTGCCCCTGCGGCCCTGAATGCGAAGACAGGTGGAATTTCAGAATCCCGCATTCCGCAGGGGGTCTGGCACAACCGGTGGTGCCATGGCGCTGCCGCCTGTGCTATGGTTTTCGCTGGATGTACCTTCCGGTATGCAACCCCATGACAAGGAGCATGATCATGACAAGGCACAGAACCCGAACACTCTTGCTGGCGGGTGCAGTTTTTCTCGGGGGCACGGCACAGGCAGGGGAGAAGACCCTCAACGTGATCATGCCCTGGGAAGGCGAAGGCTCGATCCACGTTGTCGGCGAGGAAAAGATCCTGTTCTCCGGCGAGTTCAACGGCATCATGTATGTGGAAAAGGCCAGTGGCGAACTGGACACCGCCTTTGCGAAATGCCCGGCACAGCAGGAAATCAATGCGTCCAGCAGGCAGGCCAGCGCCAGGGGTCACTGCAATATCACGGTATCTTCCGATGACACGGTGTTTGCCGAATGGAAATGTGACGGTGAACTGGGTGCATGCAAGGGCACCTTCACACTGACCGGCGGTACCGGCCGCTTCAAGGGTGTCAGCGGATCCAGTGAGCTTCTCGTCCGTTCCGTTCTCAGCCAGGTCGTGATTGGCATGGGAGATGGCAGCATTGTCCGCGCGGCGTCGGGACTGGCGGTCCTGCCGGAACTGAAATACACGCTGGCAGCCGGCGAATGACCGGGCTGTTAACAGTTTCACAGAGACACACCGAGCAAGGGAACAGGAGGATCACGCCATGAAACAATCGACAACCTGTCTGGCCACCGTAACCGGCCTGCTGCTGATGTCGATGCAGTGCGCATCCGCAGGCACCATCACCTGCGGCGTTCATTTAATCCAGGATGACACGCGGATTGCCGTAACGAAATACGAAGTTCTGAAAAAATGCGGTGAACCCAAGCTGCGCGAGGGCGACACCTGGTTCTATGAGAAAGGCGGCTCACAGGTGGAAGTCACCTTCAAGAGCGGCAGGATTTCCAGTATTCGCTAGCGCAACTGCAGTATCCGGCAGCACTGCCCCCGGAGTGCCGGGTCAGTGCCGCTATTCGGACTCGTTTTCGCTGGCCTTTGACAGGATGTCCTCGTAGAGATCGACGGCCTTCGTATAGATTGACTGCCATTTCGGGTTCTCGTCCACCAAAGGCTTGATGCGTTTGGCGTCATTCAAGACCTCTTCCAGGAAGGCCAGGTCCAGATCGTTCAGGCGCTCACCCCCGTCGACTTTCTCCTTCAGATCCAGCGCCCGGGGCAGACGCTGGGTCTCGAACCGCTTGATCAGCACATAGGCGATTCCATCTTCTTTTTCGGATGAATCCATGCCGGTCTCCTTTGTCAGTGATTGACTGGTGCGGCGTAATCAGACTTGAGTATAGGGCGAATCCCCGGTCCTTGCCATGCATGCCGGCAGGGAGACCAGGGGCCCTGGAATATCCTGAATCCTCACTGTAACCCGCAGGAGGGTTTGATCAGTATCGATTTCGTTGGCCCCGTCAGGTACGCAATAGGTTTATGCCGCTGTATGGTGCTATGCTCAGTCCGGGCCGGCGGGATCGC
The DNA here is from genome assembly GCA_041552135.1 of Gammaproteobacteria bacterium. GTDB lineage: Bacteria > Pseudomonadota > Gammaproteobacteria > UBA9214 > UBA9214 > SZUA-186. The sequence continues at coordinate 5,167 of JBFELL010000034.1, read as the reverse complement.
CCAAACGAGGATACATACAATGACAGCAGGAGGAAATTCCCAATGCTTGTAAAATCAGTCAATTTCAGCGGGGCTGTTGCCCTGGCCGGTCTACTGCTTGCCAGCCCGGCTTCGGCATTCAATTTTGGCAATATGATGAACCCTTCCAAGTGGATGGGCGGCGGCAATGACGACGATTATTACGATGACTACGGTCCTGGTTACGGCCCCGGCCCGGGTTACGGCTATGGTCCGGGCCCCGGCTACGGCCCTGGCCCCGGCTATGGCGGCGATCCCGGTTATGGCTATGGCGGTGGACCCGGCTATGGCGGTGGACCCGGCTATGGCGGTGGACCCGGCTATGGCGGCGCACCCGGCTATGGCGGCGCACCCGGCTATGGCGGTGGACCCGGCTATGGCGGTGGACCCGGCTATGGCGGCGCACCCGGCTATGGCGGCGCACCCGGATACGGTGCCGGCCAGCCGGCGCCTGGCTATGCCGCGCCACCCCCGGCAGCCGGGAGTGCCGACAAGGAACGTATCAGGAGCCTGGAAGAACGTATCAGGCGGCTGGAACAGGGCAACTGACATCCCCCGCCGGTGGCAACCCGTTGCGGGTTGTCGCCGGCGCCCTGCCCTGTTTTTCCCTACTCGATCTTGAGGTAGGCGAAGCCTTTACGCTGCAGGTCCGCAATCTGCACGACACCGGATGGCACGAGGCTGACATTCGGGTAGACGCCGTCCTTTGCCAGCCCGATCTGTGACCTGGTGATATCGCACAACTCGAGCTTGACACCCCGCGTGTCCACCAGGCTGAGCAACCTGCCCTTGAGATTCTCGCGCCGCTCCTGGAGCTCCGCGTCCGCGGCAAACGGTGTCTTCTCCAGCGCATCATCCGTCAGGAAACGGATACCGTGCGCCACGAAGACGATGCGCACATCGGCCTCGACCAGCTCGTTCTCGTAGTGGTTCATCATGTTGTTGACGCTGGTCAGCATGGCGCTGAAACGTCGCGGGTCGGCAAAATCGGCATGGTAGACGACCTTGACCTCATCATCCGCAATGACGGTCTGTGGCGCCAGCGAGAGGCCGGCAACCAGCCCCAGACAAGGAAACAAGGCCAGCAGGCCGGCCCGGTAGAACCGTGAAAGGATATGCATTTCCCACCTCCGTTTTGTTTGATTTGCATATCAGTGTAGCAAACCGCATCTGAAAGTTGTTTTCCGGCCCATCACGCCCGCACAATGTATTCAGCCGGATTGTGGGGTACGCCCTGCGCGCAGACCCGGCGACGACGGGCTGTGCCGTTGTCTCCCCGCAGGAGTGAACACATCCGCGATCGGGTAATCCTGCAACAATCCGCTCGCAGCTGAAGCCGCTGCTGCCGTGGCCCGGCGAACAGGTACCGGGCACGGGCTACACCCGTGCTGGCGCCTCATCCGTCGCCTGTGACACCGGTTCAGCATCCTCGCCGCGCAGCCAGGTCGTAAACAGCATATAGCCCAGCGTCAGCACCACCGCGCCGGTGAACAGGCCAATGATGCCCGAGGAGAGGAAACCGCCAATCGAACCGGTGAATATCACCAGCATGGGGACCTGCACACCACGCCCGAGCAGCATGGGCTTGAGCACGTTATCGATCGTACTGACGAAGATACTCCATACCAGAAAGACCACCGCGGTAACGATGTCGGCCGTGGCGAACACGTAAATCAGGATGGGCAGGGTGACAGGAAAGATGCCGATCTGGATAACGCTGAAGAACATCGCAATCAGCGCCCACAGTCCGGCGCCCGGTATGCCGACGACCAGGAAGCCAAGCCCGGCCAGCAACGACTGGATCAGCGCCACGCCAAGTATGCCGCGGGCAACACTGCGTACGGTCGCCTCGGCAACATCGATGAACCTGCCGCCCTGCGCACCGGCCAGACGGGCACCAAGGCGCTGCGCCGTGTCCGAACTTGCACGGGTATAGGTCAGTAGCACGCCGGAGATGATGATGGCCGCGATGAACTGCAGGATGCCCAGCCCGGCACCGGCAGCACCACTGAGCAGCCAGCTGCCAAGCTGCTTGAGCTGCGGCGTCAGGGGCTTGATCGCCGTGGCAAGATTTATCGAGGCGGTGCGCCAGAACCGGTCCAGCGATTCGCCGATGATCGGCCAGCCGGCGACGGCTCCCGGAGGTGGCGGTATCTCCAGCGTACCGGCCTGCATCCGGTCGGCAATACCCCTGATACCACCGATCAGCGTGTCCGCCAGCATGAAGGTCGGCACCAGCAGCACGATAAACATGAGCAGCGTGACCAGCATCGCCGCCAGCCGACCTCGGCCGTGCAGCAAAGCTTCCAGCCGCAGGTATCCGGGATAGACTGCGACCGCGATAATGATGCCCCAGAGCACGGGTATGAGAAACGGCCGGACAATCTGGAAGCACCAGGCAGCGAGCAGCAGGATGACACCGATACGAATCGTCGTCTCCAGCGCCCGGTTGAGAAATTCCCTGTTAACTGCAGGTGCATCGGTATCATGCATATCGCTGGCCCCTGTTTCGTCAAGTCAGCACAGTATACTGCTGTCGCGTTGCGTACAGGCAGCCCCGGTCATCGCCGCGGCGGAGTTGCGAGACAGCCGGCCGCTTGACCCGATGCGCGATGACGTCGCTGCATGCCGATTCGCCCTGCAGCATGCACTGGCGCTACAATACCCGGGTTGATCCATCTGTAATTCTGCCCGGTCCCGCTGGTAGCGACACGCCGCACTGCCGCAGACCAACAACCAGGAAATATGACATGCGCAACCTCCTTATCACGCTGTTCATCATCTCGGGGCTTTCCGCACCCGCCCTGGCCGACGAGGTCAAACTGCCCTACCAGGGCATAACCCTGAACGCCAATCTCGTAAAATCCGCAGACTCCTGGCCAGCCGGCCCGGTGGTGCTGATGACCCATGGCACACTCGCCCATCGCGGCATGGAAATCATGGCCGGCCTGCAGTCGATGTTTGCCGACCGCGGCATCAGCTCACTGGCCATCAACCTGGGCCTGGGGCTCGATGACCGGACAGCCGGGATGTACGACTGCGCCACAACGCACACCCACCGGCACACCGACGCCGTTGCCGAGATCGGTGCCTGGCTGGACTGGCTGAAGGCACAGGGGGCGACGAACGTGGCACTGCTCGGTCATTCACGCGGCGGCAACCAGGCGGCGCGCTTCGCCGCTGCCAGCACCGATCCGGTCGTGACCGCCGTCATCCTGATCGCCCCGCAGACCTGGAGCAAGGAGGATGCCGCGGCGGATTATGAGAAGCGCTATGGCAAACCGCTTGCACCGGTGCTGGCAAAGGCCCGGGCCCTCGTTGATGCCGGCAAGGGAGACACCCTGATGGCTCCCGTGGACTTCGTTTACTGCGAGCAAACCAGCGCCACCGCCGCTGCCTTCGTTTCCTACTACGCGCCCGATCCTGACATGGATACCCCCGCCGTCATCCCCGGCATAAAGTCACCGGTACTGGTGGTCGCCGGCAGCGAGGACACGGCCGTCAAGGGCCTGCCTGAAAAGGTCGAACCGCTGGCAGATGGCGAGCGTGTCCAGCTGCTGGTTGTGGACGGGGCCGACCACTTCTTCCGTGACCTCTACTCCGAGGATATCGCCGATAGCGTGGCGGAACTGCTGGGTGTTGACTGACTGAATCCGAACACAGCGCCCTGCAGGCCGAAAAATGCAGAGGGGGCCAATGGCCCCCTCTGCTTCCGGATCCTTCCGGCCTGACTACGGTACTACCGGTATGTCACCATGTGCACCCGCCTTGCGGCAGATGGTGTTGCGGCAACATTGATAAAAGATGAGGGGTGGGCATCAATGTTGCGCAACGGCCTGATTCATACACCCTCACCCCCGGCAACTGCTCCCTGCGTTGCCCTACCTCCTGCATCCATGCAGTCGTAACCCTCTCCCACACGCGGGAGAGGGGATGCGCTCCTGAGCATCACTGGCCGTTTCCATGTTTCAGGTCCATCTGGTTTCGCATTCCCGGCCTGGACCCGGATGCTTACACCGCAAGTCAGGATTTTTAATGGGACCATTAGCAATGATTCCTGGCTATAACAGTCAGGCATTTGTACAGGCAGGCACGGCAGGAATAAAAACCATTACTTTTGCAACTTACCCGGACGGCATCGCCAGCCCCACACATCCTTGCTCCAGCAGTACTGATGGCACTCGGGTGTGAACCGAGGCATTCACCGTGCAGAACCCGACACCCCGTGCCCGCGCAGTGCCGGCATGCGGAATTGAATCCCTGTTTGATGACGGAGTGATTCGGATGGCATCACTCCGTCAACCAGTTTTCAGCCCGGCTGACCTACTCCACCACGTGGTGCTTGCCTACCGGGGTGACAGTGCTCGCCTGCGGCCCGCTGTCGCCCATCTCCTCCACGAAGCGCACCTCGCTGCCGACATCGAGCTTTTCAAATCCGTCATTCAGCACACTGTTGCGGTGAAAGTAGATGACCCGGTTGTCCGGGGTCTCGATCCTGCCGTAGTCGGCATCGGAAGCCATGGCAAGTACACGACCATGCGCCGGCGGTTCGTGTCGCTTGGTCTTGCCGCGCCGTTTCTGTACATAGTCCTCCAGCTGGCGTCGCAGGGCAGCGAAGGCATCACGAATGGCGACATACACATCCTCGTGGGAATGGTCCTTGTGATGGTGTCCATGGTTCACCAGCAGTTCACCGTCTGGCACGGTCACATCGATACTCACCTCGAAAAGCCGGCCCTTGTTGTGGTGGTTATGCGGCGACTCGATCACCACGCGGCAGCTCATGATGTGATCGTAGAACCGGTCGAGGCGTCCGGCCCGTTCACGAATGTTCGCCTCCACGGCATCGGAGGGTTCCATATCCCGGAAGGTAATCTGTAAGGGTAGTTGCATGGCAGCTCCTTTTTGTAAGGGACAAGAATCGGGGATGCCCCTGGTTGGGATGATCGGTTGCAGGATGCGTTTTGCGCACCGGAGAGAAAAGGCAAGTATCTGTTTTTCGGTGCGAATGGCGCACCTTGTCGGGAATGTCTGACCTGTATTTGATCATCTTTATAAATTAGTCAGGGCTCTCTTCGCATTGAGAGTCTCTATATACAAGACTAGGCGGACTTTCGGGTTTCTGCAAATGGCAGGAAAAGCAGCGGCG
>JBFELL010000033.1:0-20828 GCA_041552135.1 Gammaproteobacteria bacterium | reverse complement strand
GATTACGCTGAGCTGGACCGACAACAAGGGCAACAGTGACAGCTCCGAAGGCGCCATCTCCTGAACCGCCCTTTAAACCAAGAACCAACCCCCTACTGACCTGGAGGAGAAACACCCAATGAGAAAACTCCTTACCGCAACACTCGTGATCGGCCTGTTCGGCGCCTTCACGGCACCGGCCTACGCAACGCCGCAGGAAGACCTGGAGAAATTCCGCTCCTACTTCCACAAGCGTTTCCCCAATACCCCAAAGGATGACTTCATCAATGGTGTGTACTCCATCGATGCCGCATCCCGGGAGCAGTGGGAGGAAATCGAGGAATTTCCGCCGTATGAGCTGAACCTGGAAAAGGGCAAGACACTGTTCAACACCCCGTTCAAGAATGGCAAGACCTATGCCAGCTGCTTCCCGAACGACGGTGTCGGCGTGGCACACAGGTACCCGTTCTTCGACACCAAGTCCGGCCGTATCATGACGCTGGAGCTGGCCATCAACGAGTGCCGCAAGGCCAACGGCGAGGAACCGTTGAAATGGAACAAGGGCCCGATTGCCGACATCTCTGCCTACATGCACTACACGTCACGTGGTGAAACGGTCAGCATCGTCATCCCGGATGACCCGCGTGCACTGGAGGCCTACCAGAGAGGCAAGAACCACTTCTATGCCAAGCGTGGCCAGATGAACATGTCCTGTGCCGACTGCCATGTCTATAACGCCGGCAACAAGATACGTGCCGACATCCTCAGCCCGGCCCTTGGACACACGACCCACTTCCCGGTCTATCGTTCCAAGTGGGGCGGTCTCGGCACCCTTCACCGTCGTTACGGCGGCTGCAACAAGCAGGTCCGTGCCAAGCCCCACAAGTCACAGAGTGACGAGTACCGCGCCCTGGAATATTTCCACAGTTACATGAGTAACGGTCTGGAATCCAACGGCCCGGGGGCACGCAAGTAAGCCCGGGCACAAGCCGTCAGGACTAAAGCCCGACTTGTTTCAAGTCGGGCTTTTTTATTGTTCCAGGAAATGATTTATGAGGCGATTGATGGCATTATTTGCGGCTATCCACCAATCGACCACCGGAGTTGTCCATGTCTATCGAACGAGCGATGTTTGCCTTTGGCGGAACCATGGTGATGGTCACATGCCTGCTGACACTGTTTCACAGCCCCTACTGGGCCTGGCTCACCCTGTTTATCGGCTTTAATTGCCTGCAGAGTTCATTCACCGGCTTCTGCCCGCCAACCTGGCTGATGAAAAGGTTCGGCATGAAGACCGAAGCCCAGCTTGCCCTGGAAACATCCGGCTAGCCCCGATGGGCACCTGCTCAAGGTCGTGTTATCAGCAGAAAAAGCCCAACTGGCCACGGAATCACACGGAAGGATCAAGGCTTACGAAAACAGCACTTCCGTGTGCTTCCGTGGCCGAATTCCCGGGTATATGCCTTGCAGCCAGCCCGGGGGAAGAGATCTGTCAATGAGCTGACGGCGGCCGCCTTGTCGCTGTGTATTTCAGACAATAGAAACGCCCCGGCTAGTGAGCGGTTCAGCTGGTGGCACTGCCCCACCAAACAGAGGTCTGCCAGGCCTACCTTCCCTGGCTCCTCTTGCTCGCCCGATACTCTCCGAGGCGCCCGAAGGGTGATTCAGCAGTTGCCCGTCTGGCTCTGGCAACCCCGTGGGGTCACCCTCTCTTCCTCGTCACCCTCCTGATAAAAGTATAGCATCCGGGGCCGGAAACGTTGCCCTCACGTGGCGACCGTCCACTGCCACAGTCGCGAGGGATTAACACTTTCTTAATCGTTATGATTAGCATCTAACCGATGGTCAAATGGCATGAGGCAATCCGGTTGATCCGGGCGGGGAAGCAAATGCGTAGTCTTGTAATGAAACCGAAATACCCACAACCACGGGTAGAACACCGTCAATGGCTGTTCGCACTGCTGCTGGCATGTCTCACCCCCCTGACCACCCGCGCCACGCAGGAAGCCACACCCCCGGCAGACCTCATCACGCCGCAGCCGGCCGCGGTCACCGTCGCGGCAACCCCTGCCCTTGACCTGAGTGCGTTTTCCACCCTCGAGCAGCTTGTTGAGGGGCTGGCCGACAAGCGGGTGATTTTCATCGGCGAGCAGCATACGCGTTATGACCATCATCTGACGCAGCTCGAAATCATTCGTCACCTGCACGGGCAAAACCCGAACCTGGCCATCGGCATGGAAGCCTTCCAGCAACCTTTCCAGTGGGCGCTTGACGATTACGTCTCGGGCGCCATGGAAGAGCAGGAGATGCTGGGTGCAACGGAATACTTCCAGCGCTGGCGCATGGACTACCGGCTCTATGCGCCCATACTGCGTTATGCCCGTGAGCACGGCCTGCCGATCGTGGCCCTGAACCTGCCGGCTGAACTGACCCGGGAGGTCGGACGGCACGGCATGGATGCGATCTCTCCGGAATTACGCACCCGCCTGCCGGCGGAGATCGACCGTTCCGATGCGGCCTACGAACAGCGCCTCAGGGAGATCTTCGCGCACCACCCGAACGATAGTGGACAGCCTTTTGAGCATTTTCTCGATGTCCAGCTGCTGTGGGACGAGGGCATGGCCGAGCGTGCCGCCAGATTCCTTGAGGCCAATCCCGATCACCGCCTGGTGGTCCTGGCAGGTAACGGCCATGTCGCCTGGGGCAGTGCAATACCCCGGCGTCTGACACGACGTATGCCTGTCGAAAGCGCGACGATTATCAACGACTGGAACGAAACCATCGGGCCCGGCCTTGCCGACTATCTGCTACTGCCGGAGAAACAATCATTGCCGCCGTCCGGCAAGATAGGTGCCTTGCTGGAGGAGACCGAGGACGCGGTCAGTGTCGAATCCTGCTTTGCGGACAGCCCCTGCGATGCGGCCGGCATCCGGCGCGGCGACCGGATCACCCGTATCGATGACGCCGACATCAGCCGTCTTGCCGATCTGCGGCTGGCGCTGTGGAACCGGCAACCCGGTGAGACCATCCGCATTGACATCCTGCGACCGCGGCTGCTGCTGAAAGACAAGACCATGACACGCGAAATCACGCTGCAATAGCATGCGCGGTTCAGGAAGCCTTGTCCTCCTGCTGTGCCTGCTGTGGTGCCCGGCCGGGATTTCCGCGGCGCCGCTCAAGCATGAGCTTGAGGTGTCACTCGACCCGGCCAATGCCGGTATCGAGGTCGTGGACACCATCACCCTGCCTGCCGGCAGCGGCAACTCGCTGGTATTTGCACTGCACCCCGGGCTGCAGCCGGAACTGCTCGGTGAAGGCGCACAGCTGTTGCGGCTGCCGGCCGAGGCGGACAATGCGTCAGGCGGGGAACCCGAGCACTACCGGGTAACACTGCCGCCAGGGGGGCGCCGCTTCAGCCTGCGCTACCGTGGCCGCATCCACCATGCACTGCAGCGGCAGGGGGAGGAGTACGCACGCAGTTTCCACGAAACCCGTGGCATGATCTCACCCGAGGGCGTGTTCCTTGCCGGCTCCAGCCACTGGTACCCGCATATCGAGAACCGCTTGCTGAGCTTTGACCTTGAGCTGCATTTGCCCGCGGGCTGGAGTGGCATGAGCCAGGGCGAGCGTCTGGAACTGCCGGACGGGACAAATGGCGCCATCGAACGCTGGCGCAGTACGGCACCACAGGAGGAAATCTACCTGGTCGCCGGGCCGTTCACCGAGTACGCCAGCACGGAAAACCGCGTGCAGGCCATGGTGCTGCTGCGCCGGCCCGATCCGGCACTGGCACAGAAATACCTCGACGCCACCCACCGCTACATCGCGCTCTACGACGGGTTGATCGGCCCCTACCCCTTCGGCAAATTCGCCATGGTGGAGAACTTCTGGGAGACCGGCTACGGTATGCCCTCCTTCACCCTGCTCGGTCCGAAGGTCATTCGCCTGCCGTTCATCCTGCACTCCTCCTACCCGCACGAGATCCTGCACAACTGGTGGGGCAACGGTGTCTACATCGATTACGAGAGCGGTAACTGGGCCGAGGGGCTGACCAGCTACCTGGCGGATCACCTGATCAAGGAGCAGCAGGGGCGCGGTGCCGATTACCGGCGCACCACGCTGCAGAAGTATGCCGACTATGTCGGCCGGCAGGAGGACTTCCCGCTGACGGCATTTCGCAGCCGCCACAGTGCGCGTACCGAGGCGGTGGGCTACGGCAAGACACTCATGCTGTTTCACATGCTGCGCAGAAAGCTGGGCGATGCCGTCTTTATCCAGGGACTGCAGTCCCTCTATGACCAGTACCGCTTCCGCGTCGCGGACTACGACGCGCTGCAGCGCGTCTTCAGCGACGTGGCGCAAGGACCGCTTGATGGTTTCTTCACCCAGTGGGTCGAACGCACCGGTGCACCGCAGTTACGTGCAACGCAGGTCAGGACTGAGCCACATGGCAGCGGCTACCGCCTGACAGCCATCGTGGAACAGACCCAGCCGGGTGCGCCCTACGACCTCGAGCTGCCACTTGCGGTTACCCTGGAAGGCACGAAACAGGCATGGGAAGCCGATGTGCGCATCCGGCAGCGGCGCGAGACACTGCGGCTCGACCTGCCGGCCCGACCGCTGCAACTCGATCTGGATCCCGGCTTCGATGTGTTCCGCCGTCTGCACCGCAGTGAGACCCCGCCGGCCATCAGCCAGGCCATCGGTGCCGAACAGGTGCTCATCGTACTGCCGGCAGAGGCAGACACCGCGCTGAACGATGCCTACCGGGCACTGGCGCAGGACTGGCGGCAGTCAAAACCCGGCCGGGTCGAGATCATCTCCGACGCGGCACTGGAGGCCTTGCCCGCGGACCGCGCCGTATGGCTGTTTGGCTGGCACAACCGCTTCCGGCCGCAGCTCGGGGAGGCACTGCAGGCTTATGCGTACAACGATCGCGGCAACACCGTGACGATCGGGGAAACGGAACTGGCCGCTGACAGCCATTCCCTCGTTGTCATGGCGCGGCAGCCGCAGGCACCCGACCTGGCGCTGGGCTGGCTGGCCGCGGATTCGACCGCCGCCCTGCCCGGCCTGGGGCGCAAGCTGCCGCACTACGGCCGCTACAGCTACCTGGCCTTCACCGGCACGGCGCCTGACAACACGCTCAAGGGCCAGTGGCCCGTGGTCGACTCGCCCATGTCGCTACGCGTCGCCCAGGCCGACGCTGCCGTGATCGACTTCAGCCCTGCGCGACCGGCACCGCGCAAGGCACTGGTCGCACCGCCCGAGCGGTTTTCCGCCGCACGCATGGCGGCCGATGTTGACCTCCTGGCCGGTGCCGACATGGCCGGTCGAGGCCTGGGCAGCCCGGAACTGGACCGCGCGGCCGACTGGATCGCCGGCCGGTTCAAGGCCGCCGGGCTGCAACCGGGCGGTGACGACGGCGGCTGGTTCCAGGCGTGGGAGCAGCCTGTCGAGCGGCTTGAGCGCACGGTCACACTGAAGAATGTCATCGGCATACTGCCGGGCAGCGATCCGCGGTATACCGGCGAGAGCCTCGTAATCGGCGCGCACTATGACCATTTCGGGCGCGGCGAATATGCCGACCACAATGCCGATCGGGGCAAGACCCATCCCGGGGCAGACGACAATGCCAGCGGTGTTGCGGTGCTGCTGGAACTGGCGCGCTCGCTGCGGGGCAAGCCACTGCCGCGCACCCTGGTGTTCGCTGCCTTCACGGCGGAGGAGACCGGCCGGCTGGGCTCGCGCCACTATGTAGAACACGCCGCCACTTACCCGGTGGACAAGACCATCGCCATGCTCAACCTCGATACCGTCGGCCGGCTGGGCGACAGGCCACTGGTGCTGTTTGGCACGGGCAGTGCGAACGAGTGGGTCCACATCGTTCGCGGTGCGGGCTACGTGACCGGCGTGCCGGTCAGGGCAGTGGCTGATGACTTCGGCTCCAGCGACCAGAGCAGTTTCATCGAGGCAGGCGTCCCCGCGGTGCAGTTCTTTGGCGGTGTCCACGAGGATATCCACCGCCCCGGCGACACGCCGGACAGGATCGACCATGGCGGGCTGGTCAAGGTCGCGAACGTCCTGTACGAGACCACGCAATACCTGGCACAACGGCCCGGGGCGCTGGAGAGCACACTGGCCGGCAGCAAGAAGCGGGCCACTGCGAACACGAAGCAGACACGCCGCGTCAGCCTCGGGACGGTACCCGACTTCACCTGGAGCGGCGAGGGTGTCCGGCTTGATGACGTGCGCGCCGGCACACCGGCCGACCGGGCCGGCCTGCAAAAGGGCGATATAATCCTGCGCGTCAACGAGGCACCGGTCGACGATATGCGCGGGTATGCCGGGTCATTGCGGCGGTTGTCGCCCGGTGAAGAGATTCGTATCGATTTCAGCCGCAATGGCAAACAGCACCGCGTCGTCACGCGCGTAACCGAACGATAATGCAACAATGGAAGACCCTCTGAAATGAAATACCGAAACCTCATCCCGCTCGCCCTGCTGTTGCTGGCAACGACAGCCCGGGCAAATGACCCGGCAGCCAACGCTGACGCGACAGGCCCGATAGCCGGCGAAACACAGCTTGCCAATATTCGCCAGCTGACCTTCGGCGGCCAGAACGCCGAGGCCTATTTCTCCCATGACGGGCAGGAACTGATCTTCCAGTCCACACGCGGCGCACTGCAGTGTGACGCCATCTTCCGCATGCGCGCCGACGGCAGCCAGGTACGGCAGATATCCTCGGGACAGGGCGTGACCACCTGCGCCTTTATCGCGCCGGACAACGACTCGGTCATCTATGCCTCAACGCACCTGCAGCACGAGACCTGCCCGCCCAAACCGGATTACTCGCAGGGCTATGTCTGGCCGCTCTACGAGGCCTATGACATTTTCAGCGCGGGGCCGGAGGGCGAGGACCCGCTGCGACTGACCGACACGGACGGCTATGACGCCGAGGCCGTCTTTTCACCCGGGGGCGATCGCATTGTCTTCACCTCGATGCGCAGCGGCGATCTCGAACTCTACCTGATGAATCCCGATGGCAGCGGCGTCGAGCAGCTCACCGACACGCCGGGCTATGATGGTGGCGCCTTCTTCTCGCTGGACGGCAAGTGGATTGTCTGGCGCGCCTCGCGCCCGGGCGGCGATGATCTGCAGCGCTACCGGGAGCTGCTGGCGCGGGGACTGATCCGGCCCGGCCGGCTGGAGCTCTACATCATGAACCTGGAGGACCGCAAACCGGTCCAGCTGACCGACAACGGCGCTGCCAACTTCGGTCCCTACTGGCACCCGGACGGCCGGCACATCATCTTCTCCTCCAACCTGCACGATCCCGACGGGCGCAACTTCGACCTTTACCTGATCGACATCGACAGCCGCGAAACCCGGCGCATCACTACCTACGAGGGTTTTGACGGCTTCCCGATGTTCTCGCACGACGGTAAAAATCTGGTGTTTGCATCCAACCGCTTCGGCAAGGTGAAAGGCGAGACGAATGTCTTTATCGCCCACTTTACATTGCCTGATGAATGAGAAAATACCATGTCGGATTACGCCCCGCGGGCTAATCCGACCTACAGTTCAATGTATTCACAACACTGGGCAATATCGTAGGTCGGGTCAGGCGCGATAGCGCCGTAACCCGACAACATTCAACAAACATCACAACAGGACACAATCATGTCATCACACTGGACAGTCTATCTCTCGGGAGAAATCCACACCGACTGGCGCGAGCAGATCATCGAGGGCGCAGCGGCCGCGGGCCTGGATGTCGGGTTCACCTCGCCCGTTACCGACCACGCCAGCAGCGATGATTGCGGCGTCGATATCCTGGGCCCCGAGGACAACCCTTTCTGGCATGACCGCAAGGGCGCCGGCATCAATGCCATCCGCACGCGGACACTGATCGAGAAGGCCGATGTCGTCGTGGTGCGTTTCGGCGACAAGTACCGCCAGTGGAATGCCGCCTTCGACGCCGGCTACGCCAGCGCACTGGGCAAGCCCGTCATCACCCTGCACGACCCGGGGCTGAACCATGCACTCAAAGAGGTCGACGAGGCCGCCAGGGCGAGCTGTGAACACCCGGAGCAGGTGGTCAGCATACTTCGCTACGTGCTGACGCAGGATTAACGGGATGGCAAGCCTACGCTGGTTTGCACAGCCGGCTTTGTCGGATTACGCCCTGCGGGCTGATCCGACCTGCAGATCGGCGTTCAACCACACGCAGGCCAGATCAGGTGCGTGAGCACCGTAATCCGACGACACACCTGTCAACCGCGCATCGCGAATGAATTCGTTCCTACAGCAGCACCCGCTCGATGCCGCCGGCCTGCACCCGGCTGACAAACCCCGACTCCCAGTCCTCGCCCAGCAGCCGGTTGGCCAGTTCGACCACGATGTAGTCGGTATCCAGGCCGGTCTCCCCGGCATAGCGCTCCAGCCCCTGCTGGCAGGACGGGCAGGAGGTCAGCATCTTCACATTGCCGTCAACGGCGCGCGGCTTGCCGCTCAGCTGCGCTATGCCCTGGCTGATTTCCTGCTGCTTGCGGTAACGCAGCTGGGTCGCAATGTCCGGTCGCGACACGGCAAAGGTGCCGGCCTCGCCGCAGCAGCGGTCCGATAGCAGCACCGGCTGGCCCATCAGGGTGGAGGCGACCTGCAGCGGGTTATGCGTCTTCATCGGGGTATGACAGGGGTCATGGTAGAGATACTGCGTGCCCTCCCCGGCCTCGAGCCGCACCCCCTTCTCCAGCAGGTACTCGTGGATATCCAGCAGGCGGCAGCCCGGGAAGATGCTGTCGAACTGGTATTCCAGCAGCTGGTCCATGCAGGTGCCGCAGGAGACGATCACGGTGCGGATATCCAGGTAGTTGAGGGTGTTGGCAACGCGGTGGAACAGCACCCGGTTGTCGGTGCTGATCTGCCGGCCGCGCGCGGCATCGCCGGCGGACTTCTGCGGATAGCCGCAGCACAGGTAGCCCGGTGGCAGCACGGTCTGCGCCCCCGTGCGATAGAGCATGGCCAGGGTGGCCAGCCCGATCTGGCTGAACAGCCGCTCGGAGCCGCAGCCGGGGAAATAGAACACGGCCTCCGTGTCCTCCGACACCTTCTGCGGGTCGCGCAGGATCGGTACCAGGGCGCTGTCCTCCAGTCCCAGGGTCGCGCGCAGGGTCTGGCGCGGCACGCTTGCCGGCATCGGCCGCTCGACGAAATGCACCACCTGCGAGCGCAGGCGCATCGGCGTGTTCGTCGCCTCCGGCAAGCGCTCACGCCCGGCGCGACGCAGCCGCCGCGCCAGACCGGCCGCCAGGCGCTGCCCCCGGTATCCCCAGTCGATCATCAGCTTGCGCATCAGCTTGATGCTTGCCGGGTCGGTCAGGTTGAGAAACGTCATCGCCGCCCAGGTGACCGGGCTGTAGCGCTTGTGGCCGCCGTCGCGCAGCAGCTTGCGCATGCGTATGGAGACGTCGCCGAAATCGATGTTTACGGGGCAGGGCGTCAGGCACTTGTGACATACCGTGCAGTGATCGGCGACATCGTTGAGCTCCTCGAAGTGCTGCAGGGACACACCGCGCCGCGTCTGTTCCTCGTACAGGAAGGCCTCGATGATCAGCCCGGTGGCCAGGATCTTGTTGCGCGGCGAGTACAGCAGGTTGGCGCGCGGAATGTGCGTGTTGCACACCGGCTTGCACTTGCCGCAGCGCAGGCAGTTGCGGACATCGTCGTTCAGGGCACCGAGTTCGCTGGCCTCGAGCAACAGCGCCTCCTGCTGGACCAGTCGCAGCGACGGTGTATAGGCGTTGTCGAGCCCGCCCCCGGTCATCAGCTTGCCGCGGTTGAAACGATCCTCCGGGTCCACGTTGCGCTTGTAGCGCTCGAAGGCGGCAACCGTCTCGGGCGCGAGGTACTGGAACTTGGTCAGGCCGATGCCGTGCTCGCCGGAAATGACACCGCCCAGCGAGGTGGCGAGCTGCATGACCCGCTCGACGATCCGGTCGGCCTCGTGCAGCATATTGTAATCGGACGAGTTGACCGGGATATTGGTGTGCACGTTGCCGTCGCCGGCATGCATGTGCGTGGCGACGAACAGGCGGCTGGTCCGCACCGCCGCGTGGATGGCCTCGAGTTTTTCCAGCAGCCGCGTCCACTCGTGACCGCTGAACAGCTCCTGCAGCGGACGCTCCACTTCCCTGCGGTAGGAGATGCGCAGATCGCGCCGCAGCAGCAGGTCGATGACCCTGTCGCCCGGGCGAAGACGCTCCTGCACTGCGGCATCCGCCAGCGCCTCGTGCCCTGAGGCCGGCGCATCCAGCTGTTCGAGCAGGGCCGACCAGCGCGCATGACGCGACTGCAGCAGCTCGCGCGCTGCCTCCTGCTTGGCCTGGACGATGGCGCGATTCTCCTCGCTGTCCCCGAAGCCCTCGTCGCTGTGCAGCGCGGACAGGTCGCCGGAGAGAAATTCCAGCACGGCCTCGACAATTGCCAGCTTGTTGCGCGTGGAATACTCGATGTTGATGCGCTCGATACCGGCACTGTATTCGTCGAGCCGCTCCAGCGGGATGACCACGTCCTCGTTGACCTTGAAGGCATTGGTGTGCGCGGCAATCGCCGCCGTGCGGGTGCGGTCCGCCCAGAACTGGCGGCGCGCATCGGCACTGACGGCCACGAAGCCCTCGGCGCCTCGCTGGTTGGCCATGCGCACCACGGTGGAGGCCGCATCCGCCACCGCCGCCTCGTCATCCCCGGCCACGTCGACCAGCAGCAGCATCCTCGGTAGATCGCGGCGCGGTGACTTGGTGCTGTAGCGCACGGCCCGCACGTAACGCTCGTCGAGGTGTTCCATCCCGGCAAGCAGGACATCGGGCCGGGCATCCAGGTAATGCTTGGTTTCCACAATGGCCGGCACCGAGGCGCGCAGGTCGGCGTCGAAGAATTCCAGACAGACGGTGCGAATGAATTCCGGCATGCGGTGCAGGACAAACTCCGCCGAGGTGATCAGGCCATCGCAACCTTCCTTCTGCACACCCGGCAACCCGGCCAGGAACTTGTCCGTCACGTCCTTGCCGAGCCCCGTCTTGCGCAGCGAGGCGCCGGGCACCCGTATGGTCTGCGGCTCCGGGTCATGCGGCTCGTCGAGGTGGCGGTAACGGCTGACGCGGAACTCGACCTCGTCCTGGTCGTGGATCTTGCCGAGGTTGTGGTTCACCCGCTCCACCTCCAGCCAGCCGCCATCGGGCGACACCATGCGCCAGGCGACCAGGTTGTCGAGCGTGGTGCCCCAGAGCACGGCCTTCTTGCCGCCGGCGTTCATGGACACGTTGCCGCCGATGGTCGACGCGTCCTGGGAGGTCGGATCGACCGCGAACACGTAGCCGCCCTGTTCGGCCCGCTCGCCGACGCGGCGGGTCACGACACCGGCCCCGGCGCGGATGGTCGCGACCGGCTCACTGACGCCCGGCAACGGCTTCATCTGGATGTCGCCCAGGGATTCGAGCTTTTCCGTGTTGATGACGGCGCTATCGTCGTGCAGCGGCACGGCGCCGCCGTTGTAGCCGGTCCCGCCGCCACGCGCAACGATGGTCAGACCCAGCTCGATACAGGCCTGCACCACGGTCTGCGTTTCGCGCTCCGTGTCCGGGCTGATCACCACGCAGGGCATTTCCACGCGCCAGTCGGTCGCATCGGTGGCATGGGAGACACGTGCCAGGCCGCTGAAATCGATGTTGTCGCGACGCGTGATACCCGCCAGACGCTGGCGTATCCGCCTGCGCAATTCCCGCGTCGCCGGGAACCAGGTGGAGAACCGGGCCACGGCCTGGCGGGCCGCGGCCGCCAGCTGCAGGGCCTCGGCATTGCCGCCGGCACGTTCCACCACCTGGTCAAGGCGGTGCTGCATCGCCTCGATGAGCGCATCCAGACGCTTGCCGCTCGACAGCAGATCGTCCTGGATATAGGGGTTTCGATCCACCACCCACAGGTCACCCAGTACCTCGAACAGCATGCGCGCCGAGCGTCCGGTCACGCGCGAGGCGCGCAGCGTATTGAGCACGCCCCACATGTCCTCGCCGAGATAGCGGATGACGATCTCCCGGTCGGAAAACGAGGTGTAGTTGTAGGGGATTTCGCGGATGCGCTCGGACATGATCGGGATCGGCCTGGTACAGGAGTCACTGTGTACACCAGAGCGCTATGTTACCAGCCCCTCAGTCAAGCGGCAGTCCCTTTTCCCGGTGATGCCCCGATGCCGCCTGCCCGGCACCCGTCTGCCTCAGGTGCCGGAGACAGTCGCCTCCGTCCGGTGCGGGCTGGCGGCATGGCGAACCGGGTATCCGTAATCGGCCTAGCGTTGGAATTTGCCGTTGCCGGACAATACTTGAACCAGCCTGTCCGTTTACGCGCAAGCTCAACCGCAAAGGTAATGTGGAGGAAACCATCATGAGTACAGAAAGCGAATCCATCACACCCACCCACCACCAGAAGCCCGGTGTGTTGCACTGCGGTGTCACACGCGAAGGATTTATCGCCGTGGCCGGTGACACGGCCGATATCGAAGACGGCGAGGAAATAGCATTCAAGCGCGGCAATGTCACTGTCAGACGCAACGCCAGCGAGTACGTGTTCACACGTAACGGGTGACCACCCGGCAGACAGCCAGGAGCAACCTGCCATGCAGGGCGCTAACCCAATGGCCGAAGTCCTTGCCTGCCTGGTGATCGCGGGCGGCAGCCTTCTGGTGCTGGCAGAGGCCATAACACCCTGGTACGCCGGCTCTTGCAAGCTGTCGCAGACATCCTGAGCTTCGCGCTGGTTCCCTATCGGGTCTACGCCCGACTTGCGCGGACCGTCAGGGGCTACCCGCTGATGCTCGCCGCCCTGGCCCTGCTGTCGCTCGACATCCTTGCCAGAACCCTTATCGATATCACCGGAGGATCACCTCCCGATGTCATGGCGGCAATCGGCTTGTGTCTGCCCCCGCCCGACAACACAGATCGAGCATATGCCACGGTGCCCTGTGCACCTGCAGTGAATCCCGTGAACAGGCCGGCGCGGCCGGCCTTCAGCACGGTGGACAACACACCCCCTGCATCGGTCCGTCAGCCCGGGTTGAGCACTGGCAGCCCCTGGTGGTGGCGCTGCGGGGAAACACGGAAGGGCTTGTGCATGCCCACATGGCCGAGTTCATCCCCGAAGGCCTGTTTCCACACCCCGAGGTTCGGTGCCAGGGCGGCGCCGTAAAGCGAGGCGTCCAGTTCCGCCAGCAGGCGAGACAGGCGTGCGCCATCCACCTGCGGGTAGGCCTTCACCAGGGTCCGGCCCAGTTCCATCAGGGGCGTGTGGGTCGGCAGGCCGAGCACCTCGCTGCCCCAGGCCAGCAGGCATTGCCGCAGGGCCGCGACATCGGTGGCCTCCTCGACATGCTTTCTGAGACGGGCCGTTTCAAGCCAGGGCACCAGCGGCTTGGGCAGCTGCGCGGCGAACCGGCCGACGGCCGTTATCGGTCGACGCAACGCCATCCCGGGCATGCCACCCGTTGCCCGCCGTCCCGCACGGCCCGACGAACTGCGCTGGCGCACCGGGCGGCGCTGCCAGGCCGCCACGAACCGCCGTCGCAGACCATGCAGCAGACCGCTCCAGCGCGGCTGCCGGCCACCAGCCGCCGTCTCGCCACGCCGGCCGCGTAACCACCAGCCCGCCGCAAAGGCGAGCACCGTGCCGATGATGACCTGCCATAGCGCCACCCCGGAGCCAGGGCCGGGCGGCGACACCGTCGGCTGTGCCGCAACACTGCCCGGCTCGGGCCGCACCTGCACCGGCATTTCCGGCCAGCTGGCCTGTGCCGCCGTGCCGCGGGTGACATCCCACCAGGGCAGCGTGATGGCTGGCAGCTGCAGCTGACCGTCGCGCAGCGGCACCAGGGTCAGGGTGTCGATGCGCTGCCCCTGCAGCCGCTGGCCGTTGCGCGACAACCGGCTGGATGTGCGGCTCTGGCCTGGATAGAGGCGGAAATCGGGATGCTTCAACAGGGCCGTCGCATCGCTCAGGCGCTCCCCGGCCGCGCCGGCGGCCTGCTGCACGATGCTGACCTCGAAGGGCTGCCCGACCTGCAGACGCTGGCGCGGGTCGAACCGCAAAGCGACCTCGAGCGCGTACAGCGGCAGTTGTGCATCAGTATCCCGGGGCAACGCCTGCACCTCGAGACCAGGCGGCTCGCTGCCGGGACTAAGCACCTGTGGCACGGCCTGTGCACCGTCCGTGGCGGTGCCGTCCTGCGCGACGTGCACCTGCAGGGGCGGCAGGTCGAGCGTCCCGCTGGTCAACGGGGTCAGGGCATAGACAAAGTCGCTCGTCATTTGCTGCGGCCCGGACTGGCGTGTCGTTTGCGGTGGACCGGTCAGCTCTTCCAGGATGAAGTCCCGGGCCTGAACCGGTTCGACGTCCAGCCTGGTGACCGCCGTACTGTGGCTGACACGAAGTCTCAGGATCACCGTCTGCTGCACGTAGGGCCGGGTTTCACTCAGCTGCACACTGACCTGCGGGTCAGGCCCCTCCCCGGCGAGCGCCGGCACGGTTCCGGCCATCAGCAGCATGACCAGCAAGCGGTGCAGCAATCGCACAACAGGCGCTGGCCACCCGCTCAGAGCGGGGACGTTATGGCGCAGGGGCATCCTGCCGCCACCGTGCTGCCGGTGCGAAGACTGAACTTCCGGTAGGGCCTTCTTGAACATAATGACAGGGCGCGCTAGGCCGCGCCGGCGATGTGGTGACTCATATAAAAATTATATTAGCTTATTCTTATATACTTGACAACCATACACGGCCCCGCCTATGGCTCTCCGGCACCGCACCGGCTGAGGCTGGCGGGGGGTGCTACCCCACCGGAGGTACCCGCCCGGCACGCGGCCATCAGCTGCGCGTACCGCCAATGCGCGCGAGGATGTCCTGGCGGGCCTGTGCCAGCATCGAATCGCGGTCGATGCTGTCGAGAATATTGCGAATCACCCGCTTGGGGCCGCCCTCGCCCCAGGAGCAGCCGGCCGCCAGGTACTGCTCTGCGGCACGCCCGACCACGTAGGTCGAGTAATACGCAACGGCACCCTGCGCACCGGCGGTCAGCACGGTCGACAGGCCGGCGCTGCCGGCCTTCAGCAGCGACGACGCCAGGTGCACCAGCCAGGTGGCGCCCATCAGCAGCAGCAGCTGCCCGCTGATGGTCTTGATCAGCGTGCCGGACTGGCCGCGCGTCATGGGCATGCCGTAGACCTCGGAGAGGTGCGCCACCATGGAAACGTCGACGGCCACCGCCGAGGCCAGGTCCGCTACCGGCACCGGGTTGATGGCCACCGCGACGCCCTTGAACAGGCTGTAGTTGCCGATGACCTTCTCCCCCAGCTGGCGGCGCAGGGCCAGCACGCGCGCGCCGACCTTGTCACTCAGGTCACCGGCAAACAGGCTGGCGTTCAGCGCAGCGAGGGTCTTGCCCTCCGCCTCGAGGATTTCCCAGATGCGGTCCTTCAGCGCCGTGACATCGGGGGGCGAGGCCCGCTCTTTCCCGGTTTCCCGGCCTTCGGCATCGACCTCGATGTAGATACGCGGCGCCGGGTCGGCGGACACCTCGACCAGGTTGCCTGGCTGGATGACCTCCCCGAGTCACGCCAGCAGGCTGGCCCGCAGTTGCTCGCGCTGTGCGGCCGTATATCGGTCGCACTTGTTCAGTACCAGCAGCAGCGGCCGGTGTTCCCTCGCCAGCCCCTGCAGGGCGGTGTACTCGCTGTCCGTCATGTCGCCATCGATGACAAACAGTACCAGGTCCGAGCGCTGCGATACCTCGTGGGCCATGCGTTCGCGGGCATCGCCGTCGATTTCATTGATGCCCGGCGTGTCGATCAGGAACAGCGAACCGCTTTCCTGCTCGTCCCAGTGGGCCATCTCGTTTTTCTTCGTCTCGCCGTGCAGGGCACTGGTGGAGAAACGCCGTTCACCGATCAGGGCATTGAGCACCGAGGACTTGCCGACACTGACACGGCCCAGTACCGCGATATGGATGTGGCCATGCTCGAGCTTGTCCAGCATGGCCTGCACCTGGGCGAAATCATCGGCAAGCTCCGCGCGTGCCTCGGGTGGCAGCCGCTTGTCCTGCAACAGCAGTTTCAGGCTGTCGCGGGCCAGGTCGAGATGGCTGTCAGTGCTCATGTTGTCCGTGTATGCCCACTGTGTTTACCCGCATATATTCTTTATGCAATTCTTCATTTATCCAGAGCGAGGTATCGAACATTCAACAGGTCGGGTCAGGTGCGCTGCTGCGTAACCCGGCATGGTGATATCACTCATGTCGGATTACGGCCTGCGGCCTGATCCGACCTGCCGTACTGATCCGACCTGCCGTACGGCTTATTTTCCTTCATTATCGCCCTGCTCCTTGCGGATATCGAGTGCCAGCCGCAGCAGTTTGCGGGCCTGCGAATCCACATCGGCGACCAGGTTGTCCCTGAAGGCCAGGCTTGCCGGGGCCGGCCGCAGTTCGCCGCGGGTCTCCAGTGTCCGCACAACGGCGCGGCCAAGGGCATCGAAGATCAGCCCGTAGGCGACGGCATGCATCAGGCCGCCGGCCAGCGTACCGACCCCCGGGAACGCCTTGGCGGCATTGCCGGCCACCGCCAGCACCAACGGCAGGGCTGTGCGCACCTGCTTCTGCGACAGGTTCAGCAGCTTCTGCAGCTCGATCTCGCGCACCGGCACCTCGTACAGCTCACACAGCGATTTGACCATCTGCGTGCCGAGGTAACCCTGGATCAGGATATCGGTACCGGGGCTGATCGCCGCCAGTCCGCCGGCAACGGCACGCCGGGTATAGGTCTTCACCAGGTCCGCGGATGCCTTGACCCGGTGTTCCGCCTTCGATTGTTCCAGTTTCTGCGCCGTCAGCTGGAACACGGCCGTATCCCGCAGGTGCTCCAGCAATGCCAGGTTGCGGTCGAGCGCAGACTGCACGGCCGCGCGCAGCTCGTCGATCTGCGGTGGCAGGACCTGTTCTTCCTCGTGCTCCGTCCCGTCCGGCCCGACCCTGACGACCCGTCGCACCGGACGGGTGGCGATGCCGACGATGGTCACCTGCAGGTCGGCGGCAAAGCGCTCGGTCAGGTGCCGGCGGATCAGTTGGCGGTCGTCACGGGTATAACGATCCAGCTTGTTGAATGCCACGATCAGCGGTTTTTTCAGTTCCAGCAGCGGTTGCAGGGCCTGGTACTCGTCGCGCGTCAGGTCGCCGTCACAGACAAAGATCACCACATGTGCCCGCTGCGCCTCGTCCATGACCCGGCGGTCGTACTCGCGCTCCACCTGGTTGAGCCCGGGCACATCGACCAGCACCACCTCGTCGCCGGATTCACGCAGCCAGTGGTGATGCCCGATGGTTGTCGTGGTACCGCCGATCACGTCCGTCTCGACACGGGCACCGGGCAACAGGGCATTGATCAGCGAACTCTTGCCGCTGCTGATCTCGCCAAACAGCGCGAGGTGGATGATTTCGAGCTGGCGCCGCCGTTTCAGCTCCGCCAGTTCATGCCGCGCGGACTGCACGTCAATGCCCGCGGCCTCGGCGGACTCCAGGTGTGCCTGCAGCCCGGCCTCGGTCAGCGGTTCAGCGGCCTCACCGGGGCGGGTCCTGGCGGGACGCAAAATCCGCCAGCTGAGCCACGCACCGAAGCCCAGCATCAGGCTGGCAAGTGCAACAATCAGCACCACGACCCAGTCCGGTGCAGTCTGTAACTGCTGCCACAATGACAGGCTGAACTGTGCCGCACTCAGCATGATCGCCAGCAGCACCAGCATCCCGACAAAGACGAGCATGGCGAGCAACAGTCTGAAGGTCTTGCTATGCGACATGGCATTCAGGATTTTGTATTGGCAGGCCATTAATATACATGAGTTCCTGCCGCGTTAGTCCCGATTCACTCCGGCCAGTACAGGCGCCGGGAAATGCGCCCCCAGGCCGTCAATGGACCGCAGACACGACGTATACCCGTGACATCAGCAACGGCATCCCCTCTCCCGTGAGTGGATATGGGCAAGCAGCAGGTGCTGGTGCAATTTCTCTGCGGCCACTGTGGCAGAATAGTCCCGGCAACACACTCGAGGGCAAGACGATGACCACATTCCGCCTACCGGCGTTTGTCAAATTCCTGGTCGGCGCATTCCTGCTGCAGGGCGCGACGGCATTACTGCTCATGACCGCGCAGGACACCGACCTGAGCAGGAGTGGCTGGCTGATCGGCTTGCTGGGCCTGCTGATCGGTGTAATCGCCTCGCTGTGGTTCTCCACTATCGCCAGCCATGAATGCCAGCATTCCTATGTGCGGGCCAGTGAAAAATTCAACCGCCAGCGTGACCGTCTGCGCCGGCAGGCGGAAAAGGAGAAGACAAGGGAGATCAGGGACACCCACCGCCAGCTCCTGCGTGAAACCCGTCGCCTGCAAGGCCGCTCGTCGCTGAAACTGGGAGCGGCAATGGCGGGAACTGCCGGCCTCGGTGTCCTGCTGCTGTTTACCCAGTTCATGACACTCGGCCTCCTGGCCGTGTCCGCCACCGGCGGTGCCCTGCTGGGCTACGGTGTCAGGGCACGCCAGTACCCGGCAATTGGCCGGGCAGACGACGCTGGCAGTCTTCCCGGGAAACCGGCTGAGCAGGGACGCGTGGAGGCCGGTGAGAAGGTTGTACGCACAGACAAACCCGGGTAAGTCACCAGCCAGCTGACTGTGTTTTCCGGACGATTCAGCTCCCGGTTGATATCGAACATTCAAATCCCGGAAAACAGCTTGTCTTCATGCACCATGGATTTCCTGCGGGTTTCCTCAGAAATTGAATGCGCAGAAACAGTCCGGAGATCGAGGTCTGGTTTACCGGTAATTATGGAATTTTATGGCGGCTCGTCATGGATTCGAACCCTTGACCATCGGACTCCATTCCAGTACTTCCGGCAGAGGCAAGCCGATGGCACCAGATGGTGGCTTCACACCGAGATAAGCCGCCAGTGTAGGCGCTATATCGTATGGCGTGACGGAACGACTCACCGTCCCAGCCGGCAAGCCAGCACCGGCAAAGATCACCGGCACAAAGGTGTCGTAGCGCCACGGCGATCCATGGGTTGAGGCAACGATCAAACCCTCGAAGTCGTTAATGAACACATTAGGCTCGAACACCAGATAGATATCGCCAGAGCGCTTCGGATGGAAGTTGCGCAAGATCGAGCGAGTCATCAACGTGTCGGGCAGATTGTCCATGCGCATTGCCGTACTGGATACCGCATATGCCACGCCATTGAACTTCAGCATCTCCTCAGCGACGGCTTGCTCCACCTCGGCCTGATCCAGTCCCTTTTCCCGGATAAGGTCGTGATTGAGATAGAGGTATGGCTGGAAAAAGGCTTCTATCAGTTCCTCACCAATGCCGAATCGTTTCTTCAGGGCGGTAATGGCCGGCGTTTTGTCCAGAGCCTTGGTGTCGAAGTAATGAGCATTACCGATGCCCAGCTCGTGCAGATGCCCCGGCACTTCCGGCTGGCCGTGATCAGCGGACAAAACGATCAGGGTGTTTTTCAGTCCAATCTCCTTATCGATGAATGTAAACAGTTCCGCAAGCGTATGGTCTAGATGCGCTATATTGTCTTCGGTCTCCAGACTGGAGGCGCCGAAAATATGGCCAACGTAATCAGTGGATGAAAAACTGATGGCGAGATAGTCAGGCGTGTCGTCTTGACCAAGCTGCTCGTTGATCAGGAGGGCTTTGGCGAAATCCAGGGTCAATTCATCACCAGCGGGGCCAAGGGTCAGGCGTGTGGTGAAGTACCTGTCATCAGGTTTGCCATAATGGTGCGGAAAGGTTCGCCCGAAACCGGGGAAATCGGTTTCATACTCACGATCATCCGCATTACCGAACAGATACTTCTCCCGAGGATGCATCAGTGTCCAGGCCTTGTCGACATAGCGCGCAGTCGGCTTGAGTGCGTTCCACTCATTGACCCAGTCGGGATATTGCTCGTAGTAATAATTGCTGGTGACGAACTCGCCGCTAGCCTTGGAAAACCAGAAGGCCTTGCCAGCACGTCCTGCCAGCGAGACCGCACCACGGTCCTTCACCGACACTGCAAAAATCCTGGAACGCCCGCCAAAATGCACCGCCATTTCGTCACTGAAGGTGGAGCTCAGGATATTATTCGGCGAACGACCTTCAACCTTGGCCGCTTTTTGGGTCGGATCAATTTCGGTTTTGCTATCCACGTCGGCACCAGCGGTGAGCAGGTGGTATTCGGGATCCTCGATATTGTACACAAGGCGGTCCAGTTCACGGTCAAACCAGACGTTGCCAACCATACCATGGGCCGCAGGAACGGTGCCTGTTGCCAGCGACGTATGACCAACAATGGTTTCGGTATTGGCATGCTGGTAATGGGCATCTGTATAGTGAATACCCTGCTCCATCAAATAACGGAAACCGCCTTCACCCAGGAGATCAGGAAAGCGGCCCGGCAGATCACCACGCAGACCATCAACGGTGATCTGCAGAACCAGTTTCGGTTGTGTACCTGACCAGGCAAGGTTTCCGGTTATTGATATAACCGAAAGCGCCAGTGCAGAAACCACCTTGACGAGTGTGAGTTTGTATATTGTTGTGCCCATGCCCTGTTAACCTCTGATCTCTGAGAACAAAACAATCAGGCCTGCAAGCCGATTACGTGAATATTGGTCAACAACAATCGGGATAAAGATGGCAAGAGGCTTCATGCTGGTGAATACTCCACCGGCTCAAGCCGGTCGCTTCGGGTTACAGCTGAAAGCCGGTTTGATCGG
>JBFELL010000032.1:0-21166 GCA_041552135.1 Gammaproteobacteria bacterium | reverse complement strand
TCGATTTTTTAACCATTCGCGGCCAGGGCAACGTGAGAATGGATGATTTCTGGGTGATTATACACTCCAACAAATCCCAATATATTGGGTCATGCAATCTTCCGATATAAAGATATTGGGGTATGAGTGGGAAACAACCGGCATTTCAGGCGTGACCCGAGGCAAGGGTGCAACGCAGGGACCGACACAAACCGTACCAGACGGTAGAAAGGCGCCGCCTTGCCGTTTGGACAGGCAAGGACCTCCCTGCGGCCATCGCTCGCCCTGCCACCGAACGGGACAGGACAGGAAACCCAATGTCATCACCGCGCGAGGTACAGAGGAATATGCCTGCCACGCAAGGCAGGACGCCGGGCGAGGCCCGCGCGGGAATAATACTCAGGCATAAAAAAGGCCTGCAATGCAGGCCTCTGTTCATACCGCCCGCTCCGACCGGATCAGAACGGAATATCGTCGTCGAAATCAGGCGCGCTGCTGCCCCCGCCACCGGCCGCGGCGGCCTGCTGCGGGGCTGGCGCCTGTTCGCCGGCAAACCCGGCACTGCCACCACGCCCGCCAAGCATCTGCATGTCACTGGCGACGATCTCCGTCGTGTAGCGATCGTTGCCGTTCTTGTCCTGCCATTTGCGGGTCTGCAGCTTGCCTTCGATATAGACCTGCGATCCCTTTTTCAGGTATTCACCGGCAATCTCGCCAAGGCGCCGGAACATGACGACCCGGTGCCATTCGGTGCGTTCCTGCTTCTCGCCGGTCTGCTTGTCTTTCCACGACTCGGTCGTTGCCACGCTGACATTGGCCACCGCCTCGCCGTTGGGCATATAACGCACATCCGGGTCATTGCCGAGATTGCCCACCAGTATTACCTTGTTAATTCCTCGCGCCATTACGCTCTCCTGTATATATTCTGCACTCTCCCTGTCCTCTTCCTCCGTCTCGATGAGGTCGTATCCAGGCACCCATTCTATGTGATGACCGCCGCATGTTCTACGGCTGGCCACGGCGGCCGGGCAGATCTGCGGCATTGAAGGCGAGCCGGTCCACCTTCAGATAGGCGACGCCCTCTTCCGGGACCACCACCACCTCTACCACACCGGCCTGCGCCGCCAGTTCCTGCCGGAGTCGGTCGGCCGCGGCCTGCTCAACCACGTCGATCCTGTGGATATAGCTGCCCAGCTTGCGCGGCACCCGCATCGATACCGCCATGGCCAGCCACACCAGCAGCGCCAGCGCGGCAAACAGGAACACCGCCTGTATCCCGAAGCGCCCCTGCACCAGACCACCCAGCGCCCCCCCGAGGAAGGCACCCAGGAACTGGGCACTGGAATACACCCCCATCGCGGTACCGCGGCAATCAGCCGGCGCCAGCCGCGAGATCAGGGACGGCAGCATGGCTTCCAGCAGATTAAACGCCGCGAAGAACATAAACAGCAGGAAAATGACGCGCACCAGCGTCAGAGATACCAGGAACAGTCCGGCCTCGGCCACCACCAGTAGCGCGATGGCGCCAATGAATACCGGTTTTACCCGGCCCTTGCGCTCCGCCAGGATAATAAAGGGCAGCATCGCCAGCACCGAACCGACCAGCACGGTCAGATACACCTGCCAGTGGCGATCCGCATCAAGCGCAACCTGGTCACGTAACACCAGCGGCAGCACCACGAAACTGGCAGTCAGCACCATGTGCAGTACCAGGATGCCGAAATCCAGCCGCAGCAGTTGCGGGTTGCGCAGCACGCGGCCGAACTGCGCCGGGATTGCCTCGGCCTCGCGGTGCCTGCGCGCC
This sequence comes from Gammaproteobacteria bacterium, assembly GCA_041552135.1. GTDB lineage: Bacteria > Pseudomonadota > Gammaproteobacteria > UBA9214 > UBA9214 > SZUA-186. The sequence goes on along the minus strand of JBFELL010000032.1, from coordinate 19,383 downwards.
TGCGGCGGATGCGGCACGACAAACGCCACCACCAGGATGCCACCCAGGGCGAGCCATGCCGTGATCCAGAAGATGCCGGGCACGCCCACCCAGCGATCCAGCATCGGCCCCAGGATCAGGGCAAGGGCAAATGACAGGCCGATGCTCATGCCGATCAGGGCCATGGCCTTGATGCGGTGTTCCTCGCGGGTCAGATCGGCAACCAGCGCCATGATCGCCGCGGCGATAGCGCCGGCACCCTGCAGGGCACGCCCGAGGATAACCAGGTGAATGGACTCCGCCTGAGCCGCCACCACGCTGCCGAAGGCGAACACCAGCAGACCACCGATGATGACCGGCTTGCGGCCGATCCGGTCCGATAACAGGCCGGCGGGGATCTGCAGCAGCGCCTGGGTGATGCCATAGGCACCGATGGCAAGCCCGGTAAGGGCCGGCGTGACGCCCTGCAGCTCACCGGCATACAGGGCAAAGACCGGCAGGATCATGAACAACCCCAGCATCCGCAGGGCATAGACGCCCGACAGGGAGAATGCCGCGCGCATTTCCGCCCGGCTCATGGCGCTGCCCTGACGGGGTTCCGGAGAGTGGTTCATGACTGCTTTGGCCGCCAACACGAAAACGCCGTATATTAGCAGGTTTCCATCAGTGACTGACGCACAGCCATGGACACCATCCGCATCCGCGGGGCACGCACCCATAACCTGAAAAACATCGACCTCGACCTGCCCCGGGACAGGCTGATCATCATCACCGGCTTGTCCGGCTCGGGGAAATCCTCGCTGGCCTTCGATACCATTTATGCCGAGGGACAGCGGCGCTACGTCGAATCGCTCTCCGCCTACGCCCGGCAATTCCTGTCCATGATGGAAAAACCGGATGTGGATCACATCGAGGGGCTGTCACCGGCGATCTCCATCGAGCAGAAGTCCACCTCGCACAACCCGCGCTCCACGGTGGGCACCATCACCGAGATCTACGATTATCTGCGCCTGCTGTTCGCCCGGGTCGGCACACCGCACTGCCCCGAACACGGCACCGTGCTGGAGGCACAGACCGTCAGCCAGATGGTCGACCACGTGCTCGCCATGCCCGAGGGGCGGCGCCTGATGCTGCTGGCTCCGGTGGTGCAGGCGCGCAAGGGCGAGCACCAGCAGGTGTTCGATGAACTGCGCGCCCAGGGTTTCGTGCGCGCGCGCGTCGACGGCAAGGTGCTGGAACTGGACGAGTCACCGCAACTCGATCTGCGCCGCAAGCACGTCATCGAGGCGGTCGTCGACCGCTTCAAGGTCAGGCCCGACATCCAGCAACGGCTGGCCGAATCCTTCGAGACCGCCCTTACACTGTCCGACGGCCTCGCCCGCATCGCCGACATGGACAATACCGGTAGTGCGGAAACCGTATTCTCGGCAAAGTTTGCCTGCCCGGAATGCGGCTACTCGCTGACGGAGCTGGAACCGCGCCTGTTCTCGTTCAACAACCCGGTGGGTGCCTGCCCGGAATGCGACGGCCTGGGGGTGCGGCAGTTTTTCGATGCCGAGCGCATTGTCGCCCACCCGGAACTCAGCCTGGCCGGCGGCGCCGTACGCGGCTGGGACCGGCGCAACGCCTATTACTTCCAGCTGATCAACTCACTGGCTGCTCACTACGGCTTTGACGTCGAGACCCCGTTCGAGGAACTGCCGGAAGACATCCGCGACATTATCCTGTACGGCAGCCGCGGCGAGGTGATCCGCTTTCGCTACCTCAATGAACGCCGCGGCTCGGTGGAGCGCCGGCACCCGTTCGAGGGCATCATCTCGAACATGCAGCGGCGCTACCGCGAAACCGAGTCAAACGTGGTGCGCGAGGAACTGGCGCGCTACCTCGGCAACCAGCCCTGCCCGGACTGCGGCGGTACACGGCTGAACGAGGCGGCACGCCATGTCATGGTGGCCGGCAGAACCCTGCCGGCCATCACCGCCCTGCCGGTGGGCAGCAGCCAGGAATTCTTCGATACCCTGCACCTGAAGGGAAGGCGGGGAGAGATCGCCGACAAGATCATGAAGGAGATCAACGAGCGACTGACCTTCCTGGTGAACGTCGGCCTCGACTACCTGTCGCTCGACCGCAGCGCCGAGACCCTGTCCGGCGGCGAGGCCCAGCGCATCCGCCTGGCCAGCCAGATCGGCGCCGGGCTGGTGGGCGTCATGTACGTGCTTGATGAACCCTCCATCGGCCTGCACCAGCGCGACAACCAGCGCCTGCTGAACACACTCATCCACCTGCGCGATCTCGGCAACACGGTCATCGTCATCGAGCATGACGAAGAGGCGATCCGCACGGGCGATTACGTGGTCGACATCGGGCCGGGTGCCGGCGTACACGGCGGCAGGATTGTCTCGCAGGGCACGCCCGGGCAGATCATTGCCGACGGGCATTCCCTGACCGGCCAGTACCTGTCCGCACGCCGGTCTATCAGCGCGCCCGCCCCGCCCCGCGCCCGCGACCCCGACCGCCTGCTGGTCATTGAGGAGGCGACCGGCAACAATCTCAGGCAGGTAACGGTGGAGATCCCGGTCGGCCTGATGACCTGCATCACCGGCGTATCCGGGTCCGGCAAATCCACCCTGATCAACGACACCCTCTACCGCCGCGCTGCCCATATACTCAACAAGGCAACGGATAGCGGTGCGCCGTGCAGGGACATCCACGGCCTGGAACATTTCGACAAGATCGTGGACATCGACCAGAGCCCGATCGGCCGCACGCCGCGCTCCAACCCGGCCACCTACACCGGCCTGTTCACCCCCATACGCGAACTGTTTGCCGCGACGCAGGAGGCACGCTCGCGCGGCTACAAGCCCGGCCGCTTCAGCTTCAACGTCAAGGGTGGTCGCTGCGAGGCCTGCCAGGGCGATGGCGTCCTGAAGGTGGAAATGCACTTCCTGCCCGACATCTACGTGCCCTGCGATGTCTGCAAGGGCAAGCGCTACAACCGTGAAACGCTCGACATCCGCTACAAGGGCAGGACCATCCACGAGGTGCTGGAAATGACGGTCGAGGACGCCCTGCCGTTTTTCAGCGCCATCCCGGCACTGGCCCGCAAGCTGCAGACGCTGATCGATGTCGGGCTGACCTACATCAAGCTCGGCCAGAACGCGACCACGCTTTCCGGTGGCGAGGCACAGCGCGTCAAGCTGGCGCGCGAACTCTCCAAGCGCGACACCGGCAAGACGCTCTACATCCTCGACGAGCCAACCACCGGCCTGCACTTCCACGACATCGCCCAGCTGCTGAGCGTGCTGCATCGCCTGCGCGATCACGGCAACACCATCATCGTCATCGAGCACAATCTGGATGTCATCAAGACGGCCGACTGGATCGTCGACCTGGGGCCGGAGGGCGGTATCCGTGGCGGCACGGTGATTGCCACCGGAACACCGTCAGACATTGCCGCCAGCACGGACTCCTATACCGGCCAGTTTCTCAAGACCGCACTGGAGAAAAAACCGAAGACGGCAAGAAAGCGCAAGGTAGTCTGACGCAGCACCGCGGCGAAGACGCCGCTCCTGCTGCCCGTTACATTTTCTGTACTGGTGCAGGTCGGGGCAGGTGCGCAGCACCGCAACCCGGCACCGCCAATGCCCCCCTGTGCCGGATTACGGCCTTCGGCCTGGTCCGGCCGGCATCACCTGCAGCTCTACCGCCGTACCGACCTCCACACCCAGCGTCACATCGGCCCTGGCACGGTTCACTGCGATCTCCACCAGGCCGTTCGCGTTTTCATACCAGAAGGCCTGGCCGGCATCGACTGACGAGAAGGTCACGGCCCGCGGCAACTCGCGGCCGTTCACCCGCAACACGGTCGATGCGGCAACAGCCCCGGCCCGCAGGCCGGTCACGGCATTGCCGAAACGGTCGATGTAGAGGACCCGCGGCAGATCGTCCGGCCAGTCATCGCGCCGTGCGAGCTGGGCCGCCTCCCAGTCACCGGCAACCCGGCCGTTACAGGCCAGGCGGGCCGCCACCGGCGCAAATACATCACGGCCATGGAAACTGGGCGCTGCCCCCAGGGCCTGCGGCAGGCGGTAACAACCGTGGATCCCGGTTTGCCGCGCCAGCAGTGTGAACAGGCCCTCGTCAGGTCCGACGTACCAGCGACCGCCGGCGGCCACCGCACAGGCCGGGCGGGCGCCACCGACACCGGGATCGACCACGCACAGGCACACGGTGCCCGGCGGCAGGCGACCGGTGTAGGCCGGCAGCAGGTAGGCCGCCGCCTTGATATCGAAGGGCGGCAGGTCAGAGAAGAGATTGACCACGGGCACGCCGGGCGCCTGCCGGTGTAACACCGCGGCTACCTGGCCAATATAGGGACCCTCAAGGCCAAAGTCGGTCAACAGGACAATCATGCGGATGGCTGATGCAAGTGTGGTATTGAACCGGCAGACTCGTGTACAGGTGTCCGGCAATCATACCGCCAACACCGCCCGCGATCACCGCAGCAAAGGCGGGCAGCGCTTATCCCGGCCTGTGCACCGGGATATCCTGGCTTATACTCGAAATACAGTCACCTTCGAGTGCCCGTCAATACCGGCACATCCATCATGCTGCGATACTACCTGATTCTCCTTGCTGTACTGGGCCTTGGCATCCTCCTCGGCTACACGCTTCTGCCAGACCCTGCCCGGCTACCGGCGACAGTGGCAAGCGGCGATTCACGCCCCCCGCCGGCTGCCGCCCGTGCCCCGCTGCAGCCGGGCGAGGCGGAAACACTTGCGGCCCTGCATCGACAGCTGCAGCAGGCAAGACAGGCACGCGAACAGCTGGCGGGGCAACTGGAGGCGCTGGCACTACGGCTTGAGGAACTCGAAACCGGGCGTGACAGCGCAGCCGTTATCACAGCAGAGGCCGACAGCCGGGAACCCGGGCAGGAGCGTGCCACAACGCTCCGGACCAGCGTCCAGTCACTGATCGACGCCGGCATTCCCGCCGAACAGGCCGCCTGGCTACAAGGGCGACTGGACGAGATCGACCTGCAGCAGCTCTATCTGCGTGACCGCGCCGCCCGCGAAGGCTGGCTCAATAAACCGCGCTACCACAAGGAACGCCGCCAGTACCTGAATGCCGTGACAGACCTGCGCAGCGATATCGGCGATGACGCCTATGACCGGATGCTGTATACCCTCGGACGCTCCAACCGGGTGGTTATCCGGGACACCATGGTGAACTCACCGGCCGAGCAGTATGGCCTGGAGGCCGGCGACAGTATCATCGAATACGACGGACAGCGCATCTTCACCAGCAATGAACTCAACACGCTGGTCACACAGGGCGATGCCGGCATCATGACACTGGTGCGGATACAGCGTGATGGTGAAGTCCACGATCTGTACCTGCCACGCGGCCCGCTGGGCATACGCATGAGCACCGCCCGGGTATCACCCTGAATATATCGCTCGGCCTCCGGGTTATTCCAGACCTGCGATGATGGTAAACAGTGTCTGCCGAATGGCATTTTCCAGACAAATTCAGCAATAAAAAAACCGGGCAGGGCCCGGTTTGGATGTTTATGCAGTTGATCCGGTTCAGTCCAGATCGTCGCCTGGCCCGGTGGCCTCCGCTTCCGGGCGATCGACCAGCTCGATATAGGCCATCGGTGCATTGTCACCGGCACGAAAGCCGGTCTTGAGAATGCGCGTGTAGCCGCCGGGACGGTCCTTGTAGCGCGGACCCAGCTCGTTGAACAGCTTGGTGACCGTGTCGCGGTCACGCAGGCGACTGAAGGCGACACGACGCTTGTGCACTGAATCGTTACGCGCCATGGTGATCAGCGGCTCGGCAAAACGCCGCAGTTCCTTCGCCCTTGGCAGCGTGGTCTTGATGATTTCATGGTTCAGCAGCGACACGGTCATGTTCTGGAACATGGCCTTGCGATGGCTGCTGTTACGGTTAAGTTGCCGTCCTGACTTGCGATGACGCATGGTTCTGACTACCTGTTAAATGAATGTTTATGCGCTGACCGCATCGTTCGCCTTCAGACCGGGTGGCGGCCAGTTTTCCAGGCGCATTCCCAGCGAAAGCCCGCGGGTGGCAAGCACGTCCTTGATCTCGGTCAGTGACTTCTTGCCGAGGTTCGGTGTTTTCAGTAATTCCACCTCGGTACGCTGAATCAGGTCACCGATGTAGTAGATGCTCTCGGCCTTGAGGCAGTTGGCAGAGCGCACCGTGAGTTCCAGGTCATCGACCGGTCGCAGCAGGATCGGGTCGACATCGCTCTCGGCGGCCTGTGGCTGCTCCTCGGAGCGCGCCTCCAGATCGACGAACGCGGACAGCTGGTCCTGCATGATCGTGGCTGCATGGCGGATCGCCTCTTCCGGGTCGACCGTGCCATTGGTCTCGATGTCGATGATCAGCTTGTCGAGGTCGGTGCGCTGTTCAACGCGGGCGCGGTCAACCGTGTAGGCGACCCGGTTTACCGGGCTGTACGATGCATCCAGCTGCAGGCGACCGATGGTGACGCCTTCCGACTCCTCACCCTGTCGCGCCGTTGCCGGCTGGTAGCCGCGGCCCTTGGTGACCTTCAGTGTCATGGACAGTTCACCGGCCTTGGTCAGGTTGGCGATAACATGGTCGGGATTGACGATCTCGATATCGTGGTCCACCGTGATGTCGCCGGCTGTGACCGGGCCGGGGCCCTTCTTGCTGAGCGTCAGGGTCGCCTCGTCGCGGTTGTGCATGCGCAGGGAGACCTTCTTGAGGTTCAGCAGGATATCGATGACATCTTCCTGCACGCCTTCAACGGTCGAGTATTCATGCAGCACGCCCTCGATCTCGGCCTCGGTGATGGCCGCGCCGGGCATGGATGAGAGCAGGATACGGCGCAGGGCATTACCCAGCGTATGCCCGAAACCGCGTTCCAGCGGCTCCAGCGTGACCTTGGCGTGCTTGCCGCTGACAACCTGCACATCGACGATGCGCGGCTTCAGAAATTCAGTGACTTTCCCGAGCATGAGAAACCTCTTGATTACTTACTTGGAGTACAGTTCGACAACGAGGTGTTCGTTGATATCCGCCGGCAACTCATCGCGCTCCGGGCGTGACTTGTAGACGCCTTGCATCTTCTTGATGTCGACATCGATCCAGTCAGCGAAGCCACGCTGCTGCGCCAGATCCAGCGCCGACTGTATGCGGATCTGCTTGCGTGCCTTCTCGTTGACTGTCACCACGTCTTCCGGCTGCACCTGGTAGGACGGAATGTTGACCCGCTTGCCGTTCACGCTGATGGCATTGTGACGGACCAGCTGGCGAGCCTCGGTGCGCGAGGCGGCAAAGCCCATCCGGTAGACAACATTGTCGAGACGACCCTCCAGCAACTGCAGCAGGTTCCCGCCGGTCGACCCCTTGATGCGGGCGGCCTCCTTGTAATAGTTGCGGAACTGGCGCTCCAGCACACCGTAGATGCGACGCAGTTTCTGCTTCTCGCGCAGCTGTGTCGCATAGTCGGACAGACGCGTGCGGCGCTGGCCGTGCTGGCCGGGCGGGAACGGACGGTTCTCGACCGGGCACTTGGCGGTAAAGCACTTCTCGCCCTTCAGGTAGAGCTTGCCACCCTCACGACGGCACTGGCGACATTTGGATCCTGTGTACTTGGCCATGATAATTTCCTGCGTCAGACGCGACGTTTCTTCGGCGGACGACAACCGTTGTGCGGTATCGGTGTCACGTCGGTGATATTGGTAATCTGAAAGCCGGCATTGTTCAGTGCACGCACGGCGGACTCGCGACCCGGACCCGGGCCCTTGACCTCGACCTCGAGGTTCTTCATGCCGTATTCCTTGACGATCTGGCCAACGCGCTCGGCGGCCACCTGGGCTGCGAACGGGGTGCTCTTGCGGGAACCGCGAAAGCCCGAACCACCGGCAGTCGTCCACGCCAGTGCATTGCCCTGGCGATCTGTGATCGTGATGATGGTGTTGTTGAACGAAGCGTGAATGTGGGCGATCCCGTCAGAGACGTCCTTCTTCACCTTCTTGCGTGTACGTGTTGCTGCCGCCTTCGCCATGCTCTGCTTACCTGGTTGAACTGCTGGTTGAATACAATAAACGGGTTCTACTTGCGGATCGGACGACGCGGTCCCTTGCGGGTGCGCGCATTGGTGCGGGTACGCTGGCCACGCAGCGGCAGTCCGCGGCGATGCCGTATACCACGATAACTGCCAAGATCCATCAAGCGCTTGATGTTCATCGACACGGTACGGCGCAGGTCACCCTCGATGGTGAACCTCGCAACCTGGTTGCGTACCGATTCGATCTCGGCCTCGCTCAGGTCCTTGATCTTGACGTTCGGCTCGATACCACTCTCGGCACATATCCTGCGGGCAGTCGTCCTGCCGATGCCGTAGATGGCCGTCAGTGCAATCTCGGCGTGCTTGTGTGGTGGTATGTTTATTCCGGCGATACGGGCCATTTACTTCATCTCCAGCACACGGCCGCGAAGGCCGCGCGAAAAAGGCGTAAGGATAGCTTTAGCTCAGCAGGAAATCAATGATAAACAACGGCCTGGGAGACCACCGCGGATATCACCGCCGGCCTGCCAGAATGACGCTATGTAACTGATTTTCAATGCCTTGCGTTCTGTAACGTAATGCTCAGCCCTGCCGCTGCTTGTGGCGGCCATCCTTGCAGATGACCCGCACCACACCCTTGCGACGTATAACCTTGCAGTTACGGCAAATGCGCTTGACGGAAGCTCGCACTTTCATGTCGTTACCTCTCGAAAAAATACTGTTTCACCGGCGGCTAGCGCAGCACACCGCTACGGCCATGCCCCTTCAGGTTGGCCTTCTTCATCAGGCCGCCATACTGGTGGGACACCAGATGCGACTGGACCTGCGCCATGAAATCCATCACCACAACGACGATAATCAGCAATGACGTGCCGCCGAAGTAGAACGGGACGTTCCAGTACAGGATCAGGAACTCCGGCAGCAGGCAGACCAGCGTGATGTATACCGCGCCGGCCGTGGTCAGCCGGGTCATCACGCCGTCGATGTAGCGGGCCGTCTGTTCGCCCGGACGGATACCGGGAATAAACGCGCCCGACTTCTTCAGGTTGTCCGCGGTTTCCTTGGCGTTGAACACCAGCGCGGTATAGAAGAAGCAGAAAAACACGATCGCCAGGGCGTAGAAAATCACATACAGCGGCTGCCCGGGGGACAGCGTTGCCGAGATATCCCGCAGCCACTCCATGCCCTCGTTGGCGCCGACCCAGCTGCCCATGGTGGCCGGGAACAGGATAATGCTGGAGGCGAAAATCGGCGGGATGACGCCGGCCATGTTCAGCTTCAGCGGCAGGTGGGTACTCTGTGCCGCGTACACCTTGCGGCCCTGCTGGCGCTTGGCGTAGTTCACCGTGATCCGCCGCTGGCCACGTTCCACAAACACGACGAAGGCCGTCACGGCAATGGCCAGAGCAAACAGGCCGAGAATCATCAGCGCATTCATCTCGCCGGTACGTGCCAGCTCCAGGGTACCGCCGATCGCAGACGGCAGGCCGGCCACGATGCCCGAGAAGATGATGATGGAGATGCCGTTGCCGATACCCCGTTCGGTGACCTGCTCACCCAGCCACATCAGGAACACCGTGCCGGTGACCAGGGTGACGATCGCGGTCACCACGAAGCCCGGCCCGGGGTTGATCACCAGCGCACTGCCGGCAATCGACTGGCCCTGCAGCGCCGTGGAAATACCAAAGGCCTGCATGGTGGCCAGACCCACGGTGCCGTAGCGGGTGTATTGCGTGATCTTGTGCCGCCCGGCCTCCCCGCCTTCCTTCTTCAGTTGCTCCAGCGACGGCACGGTTACCGTCAGCAGGTTCATGATGATGGATGCCGAGATGTACGGCATGATGCCGAGTGCAAAAATCGACAGGCGCTCCAGCGCACCACCGGAGAACATGTTGAACATCTCCAGGATGGTGCCGCGCTGCTGCTCGACCAGTGCTGCCAGCACCACCGGGTCGATTCCCGGTAGCGGGATGAACGAGCCGATACGGAAAACGATAATGGCACCAATGACAAAAAAGAGCCGCTGACGCAGCTCTTTCATCTGCCCGATATCGCCAGCAGCGTTTGCTATGGAGGATCCCAGTGCCATCTAGTCCTCGATGCTGCCACCGGCAGCCTCAATAGCGGCACGCGCGCCCTTCGTCACCTTGATGCCCTTGAGTTTGACGGCCTTGTCAAGGGTGCCCGACGCGATCACCTTGACCCGCTTGACACCGCGCGAGACGAGGTTGGCCTGCTTCAGTGCATCCAGATCGATCACGTCAGCGCTCGGGATACCGAGCTCGTGCAGGCGCAGCTCATCGACAAAACGCGACTTGCGCGAGGAGAAGCCGACCTTGGGCAGGCGACGCTGCAGCGGCATCTGGCCACCCTCGAAGCCGACCTTGTGAAAACCGCCGGAACGGGACTTCTGGCCCTTGTGACCGCGACCGCAGGTCTTGCCGTGGCCGGAGCCAATACCGCGCCCGACGCGCTTGCCGGGTTTCCTGCTGCCGGCAGCCGGTTTCAGTGAATTCAGACGCATGGTTTACTCCTCGACCTTCAGCATGTACGAGATCTTGCTGATCATGCCGCGATTTTCAGGTGTATCGATCACTTCCACGCTGTGATGCATGCGCCGCAGACCCAGGCCACGCACCGTGTCCTTGTGACTCTGCAGGCGGCCATTGGTGCTCTTGACCAGCGTCAGCTTGATTGTGTTGTCCCCGGCCATGACGCTTACTCCATGATCTCGCTGACCGACTTGCCCCGCTTGGCGGCAACATCTTCCGGCGAGTTCATCTGCACCAGGCCGTTCATGGTTGCACGCAGGACATTGATCGGGTTGTTGGAACCGATGCACTTGGCGAGCACATCGCGCACACCGACGACTTCCAGCACGGCGCGCATCGCACCACCGGCAATGATGCCGGTACCTTCGGAGGCCGGCTGCATGTAGACCTTGGCGGCGCCATGACGCGCGGTAACGGCATAATGCAGCGTCCCGCCCTTCAGGCTCACGGTCTTCATGTCACGGCGGGCGGCTTCCATCGCCTTCTGGATGGCAACAGGAACCTCGCGCGCCTTGCCGTAGCCGAAGCCGACCTTGCCTTCGCCGTCACCAACGACGGTAAGTGCGGTGAAACCGAACTGGCGGCCACCCTTGACAACCTTGGCTACACGGTTGACCGAGACCAGCTTTTCCAGCAGCCCGTCACCCTGTGCCTGTGAATCTACTCTTGCCATAACAGAACCCCTGGTCAGAATTCCAGGCCGTTCTCGCGCGCGGCATCCGCCAGCGCCTTGACACGGCCGTGGTATTTAAATCCGGAGCGATCAAAGGCAACCCGCGTCACGCCGGCGGCCCTTGCACGTTCGGCGACCATCTTGCCAACCGTCGCGGCCGCATCGATGTTGCCGGTCTTGCCAACTTCCTTGCGCACTTCACCATCCAGCGTCGATGCGCTGGCAAGCACCCTGTCGCCTTCCGCCGCAATGATCTGGGCATAGATATGCCGGGGTGTGCGGTGCACGCAAAGGCGCGAGGCGCCAAGCTTGCGGATATGTGCCCTGCCGCGACGTGCGCGACGCATTCGTGTCGTTTTCTTTTCCATATCAGTGCCTTATTTCTTTTTCGCTTCCTTCCGGATCACGATTTCATCAGCGTAGCGAACACCCTTGCCCTTGTAGGGCTCCGGCGGACGGAAGGCGCGAATCTCGGCAGCAACCTGCCCGACACGCTGCTTGTCACTGCCCTTGACCACGATCTCCGTCTGGCTCGGCGTGTCAGCGGTAACACCTTCCGGAAGCTCGTAGTCAATCGGGTGCGAGAAACCCAGGGTCAGGTTCAGCACCTTGCCCTTGGACTGTGCACGGTAACCAACACCGATCAGTTCCAGCTTTTTCTCGAAGCCTTCATTCACGCCGACCACCATATTGCTGACGATCGACCGCGTCGTGCCGGCAAGCGCGCTCGCCTGGCTGGACCCGTCGCGGGCACCGAAGTTCAGCTCGGTATCCTCGCGCTTCATCTCGACCAGGTCGTGGATTTTATGTTCAAGGGTGCCCTTCGGACCCTTTACCGTCAGCATCTGACCGTTCTCCGTGATCTCCACGGAAGCTGGAACAGGCACCGGCATTTTTGCAATTCGTGACATTTCAGTTCACCGATCAGCTAACAGTGCAAAGCACCTCGCCACCTTCACCGGCGGCGCGCGCCTGGCGATCACTCATGACGCCGCGCGAGGTGGAAATAATGGCAACACCGAGTCCGCCCTGTACACTGGGCAGGTCGTTCTTGCCCTTGTAGAGTCGCAGACCGGGACGACTGGCACGCTGCAGTTTTTCAATCACGGGCCTGCCTTCGTAGTATTTCAGCTCTACAGTGAGGACGGGCTTGCCATCGGCATCATCGACAGAGAAGTCCGTAATGTAGCCTTCGTCCTTCAGGACCCTGGCAATTGAATTCTTCAGCCCGGAAGACGGCATGGATACGGCGGCCTTGCTGACAGCCTGGCCGTTGCGGATGCGGGTCAGCATATCGGCTATGGGATCAGTCATCATAATGGGTCACCAGCTCGCCTTGACCAGACCGGGGACATCGCCGCGCATGGCAGCCTCGCGCAGCTTGTTCCTGGACAGTCCGAATTTACGATAGTAGCCGTGCGGGCGCCCTGTCAGGCGGCAGCGGTTGCGCTGTCGGCTGGGGCTGGCGTCGCGCGGCAGGGCCTGCAGCCTGAGCTGGGCATTGTAGCGCTCTTCATCGGAGCTGTTCGGGCTCTTGATGATCGCTTTCAGCTCGGCTCGCTTCGCAGCATACTTTTTCACAGCACGCGCACGCTTGTCTTCACGGGCAATCATGGAGTTTTTTGCCATGGGCCTTCCTCAGTTCCTGAACGGGAAGTTGAACGCTGCCAGCAGCGCCCGGCCTTCCTCATCACTCTTGGCAGTGGTTGTAAACGTAATATCGAGACCCCGCAGGGCGTCGATCTTGTCGTAATCGATCTCCGGGAAAATAATCTGCTCCCGGACACCCATACTGTAGTTGCCGCGCCCGTCGAACGACTTCGGGCTCAGGCCACGGAAGTCACGCACACGCGGTATCGCGATGTTGATCAGCCGGTCAAGGAACTCGTACATCCGTTCGCGGCGCAACGTCACCTTGCAGCCAATGGGCCAGTCCTCGCGGACCTTGAACCCGGCGACAGACTTGCGCGCCCTGGTCACGACGGGCTTCTGACCGCCGATCCTGATCATGTCCGCAACGGCATGCTCCATGACCTTGCGATCTGCAACGGCCTCACCGACGCCCATATTCAGCGTGATCTTGGTGATCCGTGGCACTTCCATGATATTGCCGTAGCCAAACTGCTCCTTGAGCTGATTGATCACGGTGTCCCGGTAAAATTCCTGTAGCCTGGCCATAATCTCTACACCACCGTCAGATGTCCACGACCTCGTCGGTGGACTTGAAATAACGCACCTTGCGACCGTCTTCCAGAATCCTGAATCCGACCCGGTCACCCTTGCTGGTCTGCGGATTGAACAGCATGATATTGGACGGGTGGATCGGCATTTCCTTCTCTATGATGCCGCCCGGCACGCCGCGATTCGGATTCGGCTTGGTGTGCCGCTTGACCATATTGACATCGGACACAACCAGCCGGCCGTCCTGCATGACGCTCAGCACACTGCCGCGCTTGCCCTTGTCCTTGCCAGCGATCACAACGACGTCGTCACCTTTCCTGATTCTCTGCATGGTCTTGTTCCTACAAAACTTCAGGTGCCAGCGAAATGATCTTCATGAACCGCTCACTGCGCAGCTCACGTGTCACCGGCCCGAAAATACGTGTCCCGATCGGCTGCAGCTGGTTGTTCAGCAGCACCGCGGCATTGCCGTCAAAGCGGATCAGCGACCCGTCATTACGGCGCACACCCTTGCGGGTACGCACGACGACGGCGTTGTACACCTCGCCCTTCTTCACCTTGCCGCGCGGGATGGCCTCCTTGACGCTGACCTTGATAATGTCACCGATACGCGCATAACGCCGGTGCGATCCACCCAGCACCTTGATGCACTGCAGGCGGCGTGCGCCGCTGTTATCAGCAACATCCAGCATTGTTTGCATCTGAATCATGCTTGCATCCCGTCTTTAATAAGTTCCCGTCGGCCGGCAGTCAGTCACTGCGCCCGACAACCTCTACCAGCCGCCACGACTTTGACCTCGACAGCGGACGGCACTCTTCAATCGTTACGGTATCGCCTTCCTGGCAGACATTCCCGGCGTCGTGCACATGCAACTTGGTCGAACGGCGTATGTACTTGCCGTATACCGGGTGCTTGACCTTGCGCTCGATCAGCACGGTTGCCGTCTTGTCCATCTTGTTGCTTATCACCTTGCCGGTGACAGCACGCCTGACTTCGGTATTTTCACTCATGATGCGTCACCGGCTCTGCTCTTCTCGTTCATGATCGTATAGACACGGGCAATATCCTTGCGCACCTTGCGCATCTGGTCCGGACGTGGCATTTGACCGATGCCCCGCTGCATGTTCAGGTTGAACTTCTCGCGCAGCAGGCTCTGCAACTCCAGGCGGAGTTCGTCAACCGACTTGCTTCTCAGTTCTGCTGTATTCATCACATCACCGTCCGCGACACAAAGGTCGTTCTGAAAGGCAGCTTGGCGGCCGCCAGCTTGAACGCCTCGCGTGCGACTTCCTCGGAGACGCCCTCGATTTCATACAGCACGCGACCCGGCTGGATCTGCGCAATCCAGTATTCGACGTTGCCCTTGCCCTTGCCCTGCCGGACCTCGATGGGCTTCTTGGTAATCGGCACATCGGGGAACACCCGGATCCAGAGCTTGCCGCCGCGTTTCACATGGCGGGTAATAGTGCGACGCGCGGCCTCGATCTGGCGCGACGTCATGCGACCCCGGTCAGTGGCCTTCAGCGCATACTCGCCGAAACTTACCTTGCTGCCGCGCACTGCCATGCCGCGGTTGCGACCCTTCTGCTGTTTGCGGAATTTGGTTCTCTTGGGCTGTAACATGAGCGTTCTCCGTTATCAGGATGCCGCCTGGCGCGCCGGTTCCGCCTCGGCCTGATCTTTCCTGCCAATCACCTCGCCCTTGAAGATCCATACCTTCACACCGATTACGCCGTACGTTGTATTGGCCTCGGCCGTACCGTAGTCAATATCGGCACGCAGTGTATGCAGCGGCACGCGTCCTTCCCGGTACCACTCGGTACGGGCGATCTCGGCGCCGTTCAGTCTGCCGCCGACGCTGATCTTGATTCCCTCTGCGCCGATGCGCATGGTGTTGCTGACGGCACGCTTCATGGCGCGGCGAAACATGATACGGCGCTCCAGCTGCTGGGCAACGCTCTCTGCCACCAGGGTTGCATCGAGTTCCGGCTTGCGGATTTCCTCGATATTGATGTTCACCGGAATACCCATGCGCTCGGAGACTTCCTTGCGCAGGCGGTCGATATCCTCGCCCTTCTTGCCGATCACGATACCCGGACGTGCGGTATGCACGGTGATCACGGCATTGTGTGCCGGCCGTGAGATCTGCACGCGACTGACGGAGGCCTGCGACAGCCGCTTCTTGATGTAATCGCGGATCTCGAGGTCCTTGTTCAGGTAGTCGGCATAATCACCGGAACCGGCGTACCAGGTGGACGTCCAGTCCTTGACGATGCCAAGCCGGATACCTGTTGGATGTACTTTTTGACCCATGCTGCTTTTTCGCCTCTAGCGGTGAATCACTTGTCACCCACCGTGACGGTGATGTGACTGTTACGTTTCAGAATCCGGGTGCCGCGGCCCTTGGCCCGTGCCCGGAAACGCTTCAGGGTGCGACCCTCGTTGACATAGACAGCGGCCACTGACAGCTCGTCGATGTCTGCACCTTCATTGTGCTCGGCGTTGGCAATGGCGGACTCGAGCACCTTGCGCATCATGCCGGCAGACTTCTTCGGACTGAATACCAGGATATTCAGTGCACGCTCTACCGGCAGTCCGCGGATCTGGTCGGCAATCAGCCGGCATTTCTGCGGTGATACCCGTGCATGCTTCAATGTGGCACTGACCTGCATCTCGCTATCCCCTTACTTGGCCTTGCGGTCACCCACGTGACCCTTGAAGGTGCGGGTCAGGGCAAATTCGCCCAGCTTGTGGCCAACCATGTTTTCATTGATCAGGACCGGCACATGCTGGCGGCCATTGTGAACCGCTATGGTCAGACCCACCATATCCGGAATCACCATGGAGCGGCGTGACCAGGTCTTGATCGGACGTTTGCTGTTTTCGGCAACTGCCTTTTCCACCTTCTTTTCAAGGTGGGTGTCAATAAACGGGCCTTTTCTAATCGAGCGTGGCACTGTTGCTGATCCTCAGTAATTACTTGCGGTAACGGCGTCTGACAATCATGTTGTCGGTACGCTTGTTCTTGCGGGTGCGGAAGCCCTTTGCCGGAGTGCCCCAGGGGCTGACCGGATGACGGCCACCCGCGGTACGGCCCTCACCACCACCATGCGGGTGGTCAACCGGGTTCATGGCGACACCGCGCACCGTCGGGCGGACGCCGCGCCAGCGCGTGGCACCGGCCTTGCCAAGCGAGCGCAGGTTATGTTCGACATTGCCGACCTCGCCGATCGTGGCCATGCAATCTGACAATACCTTGCGCATCTCGCCGGAGCGCAGCCGCAGTGTCGCATGCTCACCGTCACGCGCCACCAGCTGCACGCTGCTGCCGGCGCTACGGGCGATCTGCCCGCCCTTGCCGGGCTTCATTTCAATGTTGTGCACTACCGTACCGACCGGGATGCTGCGCAGCGGCATGGCATTTCCGGGCTTGATCGGTGCGTCACTGCCGTTGCGGACCTCGGCACCGGCCTTGACGCCCCTGGGCGCCAGAATGTAGCGGCGTTCACCATCCGCGTACAGCAGCAGGGCGATGTGCGCGGAACGGTTCGGGTCATACTCGATCCGCTCGACCTTCGCCGGCACACCCAGCTTGTTGCGCTTGAAGTCGACAATGCGATAGCGCTGCTTGTGACCGCCGCCACGATGCCGGGTCGTGATGCGCCCGGCATTGTTCCTGCCGCCGGTCCTCGATTTGGAACCGACGAGCGCGGCATGCGGCTTGCCCTTGTGCAGGCCGGGTGTTAGGACCTTGACGACAAAGCGGCGTCCGGCGGATGTGGGTTTTGTCTTGACTAATGGCATCGTTCAAACCTCTGGCGGAGTCCGCTACTCACTCCACTCCCATGAAATCAATATCGTGGCCTTCTGCCAGGGTTACATAGGCCTTCTTCCAGTCGGCGCGCCTGCCCTCGATCTGGCCAAAGCGCTTGGACTTGCCGCGCATGTTGGCAATCTGCACGCCGGTGACCTTGACGTCGAACATCAGCTCAACGGCCTTGCGAACCTCGGGCTTGCTGGCATTCGGCAGCACCTTGAAGACGAACTGGCGGTTGGCATCGGCAAGCCGCGTGCTCTTTTCGGAAACTATCGGTGACAGCAGCACCTTCATCAGACGTTCCTGGTTCATCCCAGACGCTCCTCGAGCTGTTTCAGTGCATTGGCGGTAATGACAACCTTGTCAAAGCCGACCAGGCTGACCGGGTCCGCGCCGGCGGCATCGCAAACGGCAACATGCGGCAGGTTCCTGGCCGCCAGGTAGAGGTTGTCATCGGGCGTATCACTGACGATCAGCGCATTGTCCACCCCCAGCGCCTTCAGCTTTGCCACCAGCTCCCGGGTCTTGGGGGCGTCCACGGCAATACTGTCAACGGCCACCAGACGGTCCTGGCGCACCAGTTCCGACAGGATACTGCGCATGGCGCCACGGTACATCTTGCGGTTGATCTTCTGCGTGTAGTCACGCGGCCGCGCGGCAAATGCCCTGCCGCCGGTACGCCACAGCGGACTGCGGATGGTACCGGAACGCGCACGACCGGTGCCCTTCTGGCGCCACGGCTTGGTGCCGCCGCCGCGTACTTCCGTGCGGTTCTTCTGCCTCACGGTGCCGGCACGGGCACCTGCCATGCAGGCGGTAACCACCTGGTGCACCAGCGATTCCCTGAAGTCCTGACCGAAGGTTTCGTCGGAAATCTTCACCGAGCCCGAACCGCCCTGTATCTGCAATTCCATCATGCCGCTCCTAACGCGCCTTTACCGCGGGCCTGATTACCACGTCGCCGCCCTTCGAACCGGGCACGGCGCCCTTCACCAGCAGCAGGTTGCGCTCGGTGTCGACCCGCACGATCTCGAGGTTCTGGGTCGTGCGCCTGACGCTGCCCATGTGGCCCGACATCTTCTTGCCCTTGAACACGCGGCCCGGCGTCTGGCACTGGCCGATGGAACCCGGCGCACGGTGGGAGATCGAGTTGCCGTGCGTGGCGTCCTGCATGTGGAAGTTGTGGCGCTTGACCGTGCCGGCAAACCCCTTGCCGATGCTGGTGCCGGAAACGTCTACCGACTGGCCAGCCTCGAACAGGTCGACCTTGATCTCGTTACCGACCTCGAGGTCCTCGCCTTCACCATCCGCCAGGCGGAACTCCCACAGGCCGCGTCCGGCCTCGGTGCCGGCCTTGGCATAGTGCCCGGCCCGGGGCCGGGTAACACGCGAGGCGCGGCGTGTGCCGGTGGTCACCTGCAGGGCACGGTAGCCGTCAGCTTCCAGCGTCTTCACCTGCGTCACGCGGTTGGGTTCCACCGAAATTACGGTCACAGGCACGGAGACACCGTCATCCTGGAAGATGCGTGTCATACCTGCCTTGCGTCCAACGATTCCGATAGTCATGTTCGTTTAATCCGTTAGTTCAGTTTGATCTGCACATCAACGCCGGCAGCCAGATCCAGCTTCATCAGGGCATCGACCGTCTTGTCTGTCGGGTCCACGATATCCATCAGCCGCTTGTGAGTCCGGATCTCGTACTGGTCCCGTGCGTCCTTGTTTACGTGCGGTGAAATCAGCACGGTAAAGCGCTCCTTCTTGGTGGGCAGCGGGATCGGGCCCCGGACCTGCGCACCCGTGCGCCTGGCTGTCTCGACAATCTCTGCTGCCGACTGATCGATCAGACGATGATCAAAGGCCTTGAGACGAATCCGGATTCTCTGGTTATTCATGTGTCCTGTTCCGCAGTTAGTGCGTTAATCACTCGAGTATCTTCGACACGACGCCGGCGCCGACCGTGCGCCCACCCTCGCGTACCGCAAAGCGAAGCCCGTCTTCCATCGCAATCGGGGCAATCAGCGACACCGTCATCTTCACGTTGTCACCCGGCATCACCATCTCCACACCTTCCGGCAGGTCACACGCACCCGTCACGTCCGTCGTGCGAAAATA